>JAGWIJ010000150.1 GCA_028873535.1 Pseudomonadota bacterium | reverse complement strand
CGCGCCGGTCGGCGGATGGCGTGTGGGCCATGCCTACGAAGATGGCAGGATCCGCCTGATGCTGGCGCTGTGGGTCGAGCACTTGTGGCACTGCGCAGTTGCGGCGGAACCCGCGCCTGCGGGCAGCATGTGGTGCCTGCGCGAGGGCCGGGCCGGATTCCGTGCGCTGGCGCCGGACGAGGCGCGCGCACGCCTGGCGGAACTGCTGTCCTGGTACGGCCAGGGTCTGTGCCAGCCGCTGCACTTCTTTCCGCGCAGCGCCGAAAGCCTGCTCGAGTCCGGGCCAGCCGCCGCGCGCCGCACCTGGCTTGGCTCCGGCGGCGGTGTGCGCATCCGCGGCGAGTCGCACGATGCGGCCTGGCGCATCCTGATGCGTGGCGTTGCCGATCCGCTCGCTGGCAGCTTCGCCGGGCTCGCGCAGGGCATCCTGGGTCCCCTGCGCGAGGCGCGCCAATGAACGCCGCCACGCCCGCGCTCGATCCGCGCCAGGTGCCGCTCGGCGGCATCCAGCTCATCGAGGCTTCGGCCGGCACCGGCAAGACCTTCAACATCGCGGCGCTGTATGTGCGCGCCTTGCTGGAACGCGACCTGGCGGTGGGGCAGATCCTGGTCGTCACCTTTACCAAGGCCGCGGCGGGCGAACTGCGCGAGCGCATCCGCCGGCGCCTGGCCGACGCGCTGGCCGTCTGCGAAGGCGGCCAAGCCTCTGACGCGCCGCTGGTGCTGCTGCTGGCTGACGCTTGCGCGCGCACCGGAAACGATGAACCGGCGCTGGCCGCGCGGCTGCGTCTGGCGCTGCAGGAATTCGACCAGGCCGCCATCCACACCATCCATGGCTTCTGCCAGCGCGCGTTGGCCGAGGCGCCGTTCGTGGCCGGGGTCGGTCTCGACGCCGAGCTGCTGGCGGACGACAGCGAACTGGCCGCTGCCGTGATGTGCGACGTGTGGCGGCGGCGCGTGGCCGCACAGCCGCTCGATCCGCAGCTGGCCGAGTTGCTGCTGGATGAAGCGGAGGGCCCGCTGGAGCTGGCCACGCTGCTGCGCCGCCATCAGGCCAGGCCGCTGGCCGGAGTGCGTTGGCCGGCCGGTTCCGATGGCGGCGACACGGCGTTCGAGGCGGCGCGCCAGCACGTCCTGGCGGCGTGGCAGCAGGCCCTGTCCCTGTGGGCCGGGCAGCGCGCCGACATCCTGGCGCAGCTCGCCGCCTGCCTGCCGGGACTCGATCGGCGCAGCTACAGCAGCGTGAACGTCGAGGCCGCCATCGCGCAATGGGATGCGCTGTCCGGCGCCGGTCTGCCCTTCAGTCCCTTGGGCGCGATGCCCCGCCTGGGCCTGCTGCGCGCCGACAAGGCGCAGCCCACCAAGGACGGACTGCGGCGCGGCTTTGCTGCACCCGGGCACGCGTTCTTTGCCGCCGCTGCGCGCTATCTGGACGCGCGCCACGTCTTTGCGGGGGCACTGGGCCACGCGCGCGCCGCACTGCTGCGCGAACTCCTGCAGGCGGCCTTGCCCGAGCTGGCGGCGCGCAAGCGGCAGGCGCGCGTGCAGACCTTCGACGACCTGCTGCATGCGCTGTACGCGGCGCTGCACGGCGAACGCGGTGCGGCACTGGCCGGCAGTCTGCGGCAGCGCTATCCGCTCGCCATGGTCGACGAATTCCAGGATACCGACCCGATCCAGCTCGCGATCCTGCGCCGCCTGTACGAGGCACCGGACTGCGCGCTGTTCCTGGTGGGCGACCCCAAGCAGGCGATCTATGGATTCCGCAATGCCGACCTCTACTGCTACCTGCAGGCGCGCGCCGATGCCGCTGCCGTCTGGACGCTGCGCCACAACCAGCGTGCCAGCGCGCCGCTGATCGGCGCCCTCAACGCGCTGTTCGCGCGCAGCGCACGGCCCTTCCTGCTGCCCTCGCTGCCCTATCCCCAGGTGCTGGAAGGGGAACGGCCGCGCCACGCGCTGCAGGGCGATCCGCAGCCCACGGCGGCGCTGCAGCTGTGGCTGCTGCCGCCCGCTGCCGACGGTGGGCCGTGCCGCCGCGCCGACGCGCGGACCGCGGCGCTGGCCGCGACCTGCGACGAAATCGTGCGCCTGCTCGTCGCTGCCGGCACAGGCTTGCGCCTGGGCGCGCGTGCGCTGCGCGCTGGCGACATCGCGGTGCTGGTGCGCAGTCACGCCGATGGGCAGGCGATGCGCCTGGCCCTGGCCGCGCGCGGCGTGGCCAGCGTCGAGCTGTCGCAATCCAGTGTCTTCGAGAGTCTGGAGGCGGAGGACCTGCTGCGCCTGCTGTGGGCGGTGCTCGAACCGGCGGACAGCGGTCGCGTGCTGGCGGCGCTGGCGACGGCGCTGGTCGGTGCCGACGGCCGTACGGTCGACGAGGTGGGCCAGGACGAGAACCTGCTGGCCGGCTGGATGCAGCTGTTTGACGATGCGCTGGCACGCTGGAAGGCGCGTGGCTTCGCGAGCATGCTGTGGCCCTTGCTGGAGCGTCTGCAGGTATCGACGCGCCTGCTGGCGGGGGCTGACGGGCCGCGCCGGCTGACCAATCTGCGTCATCTGGCCGAACTGCTGCACGCGGCCTCGGCCGAGCACCTGTCGGCCGAGGCCCTGCTGCATTGGCTGCGTGCACGCATCGAGACGCCGGATGCGGACGAGACGCGGCAGTTGCGACTCGATACCGATGCCGGCCTGGTGCAGATCGTCACGGTGCACCGTTCCAAGGGCCTTGAGTATCCGGTGGTGTTCTGCCCGGTGCTGTGGACGCCCAGTCGGCCCGACGGCCGCGATGCTTTCGGTGTGCGCGAATACCACCTCGAAGGCGCCGGCTGGATCGACTATCGCGACGACGCCGACATCGAGGACGGCGAGCGCAGCGCGATCCGCGAGGCGCAGGCGGCCGACCGGCTGGCCGAGGACCTGCGCCTGCTGTACGTGGCGCTGACCCGCGCCGCCTGTCGCTGCTACCTGGTGGCCGGTGCCTGGCGCAATGCGCGTGGTGGTGCTGCCACCTGCACCACCGCCGCGCGCACTGCGCTGGCCTGGCTGGCGGAGCCGGGCGCCATGGCGGTCGCCGACTGGCAGGAGCGCAAGGTCGAGGCCGGCGCCCTGGAGGCCGGCTGGCATGCGCTCGCCGCTGCCGTGGCGGATCCTGGCGCCATGGCGGTCAGCGCGCTGCCGGCCGACCAGGGGCTGCGCTGGCACGCTCCGGCCACCGATCCGGCCACGCTGCAGGCGGCGCCGCCGCCAGCCATTCCGCCGCGCCGGCGCATCGGCAGCTATACCGCGCTGGTGGCGGCGCGCCAGACGCTGCGCCACGACAGTGTCAGCGATGAAGCGCTGACTGGCGAGACCTCGCGCGACCATGACCTGATGATCCCGGACGCTGCTGCCGCGCCGGCCGCCGGCGAGCCGCTTGCGCCGCCGTCGGGCGACATCCTGGCATTTCCGCGTGGTGCCGATGCCGGCACCTGCCTGCATGCCATTCTGGAGCGCGTCGATTTCAGCAGCGCCGCGCAGTGGCCGCGCGCGGTCGACGCGGCGCTGGCGGCGCATGCGCCATGGCTGGCAGGCGAAGCGCTGGCTGCCACGCCGGCACGCCTGCGCAGCATGCTGCTGGGATGGCTGGGCGATCTCGCGCGCACCGAGCTCGCGCCCGGCCTGCGCCTGGACGCGCTGGCCGGCCGGCGCACCCTGCGCGAGCTCGAGTTCCACCTGCCGGTGGCCGGATTGCGGCCCGAAGCCCTGCGCGCGGTGCTGCTGCGCCACGGACTGCCGGCCGCGGAGCTGCGCTTCGAGGTGCTGCGCGGCTACCTCAAGGGCTTTATCGACATGGTGGTCGAACACCAGGGACGCTGGTACGTGATCGACTGGAAGTCCAACCACCTGGGGGCGCGTCCGCAGGACTATGCCGCTGCCGGCCTGCAGGCCGAAATGACGCGCCACGACTATGCACTGCAGGCACTGATCTACCTGCTGGCGCTGCACCGCCTGCTGGCCTGCCGGCTGCCCGACTATCAGCCGGCGCGCCACCTTGGCGGTGCGCTCTACCTGTTCGTGCGCGGCGTGCGGCCGGGCTGGCGCGACGCCGACGGTACGCCTTGCGGCGTGTGGTTCCTGCCGGCTGCGCAAGCGCCGCTGGAGGATCTGGCGGCCGCATTCGCCGCTGAACAGACCGGGGTGGACGCGTGAGCGCGCGCGACGGCACCGCTACCCATCCCTTTGCTGCCCAGGCGCGGCGCTGGGCCGAACGCGCCGGCGCTGACGCTGCCGGGTGCGAGCTGGCGGCGCGTCTGGCGCAACGCGTGATCGTGGCACTGGACGAAGGGCACAGCTGCATCCGCCTGGAGCCGGCCGAGCAGGAAACGGCGCTGGCCTGCGGCATCGTCGGCCGCGCCGGGCAGTCGGCCAGCCATCCGCTGGTGATCGACCGCTCGGGCCGCCTGTACCTGCACCGGCAGTTCGACCACGAGCGCCGTCTGGCCGTCCGGCTGGCTGCGCTGTGCCTGGACGACGGCGGCGACAGCGCGCCGGCGCACGCCGAAGCCGCAGCCGATCCGCGTCGTCAGGCCGTGCTGCGCGCGCGCCGCCAGCGTTTCATGCTGATCAGCGGTGGTCCCGGGACCGGCAAGACCAGCACCGTGGTGCAGCTGCTGGCTGCCCTGCTGGAGCAGCAGCCGGAGCTGCGCATCGTGCTGGCGGCGCCGACCGGCAAGGCCGCCGGGCGCCTGCAGGAGGCGATCCGCGAACGCGTCAACGAGCTGCCGCCGGGCTTGCGTGCGGCCCTGCCGGAACGCGCCTCGACCGTCCACCGGCTGCTGGGACAGGACCGCCAGGGACGTCCGCGCCATCACGCCGGCCATCCCTTGACGCTCGACGTCCTGGTGGTCGACGAGGCCTCGATGCTCGATGTGGCGCTGGCGGCCAGCCTGTGCGATGCCTTGCCGCCGCAGGCCAGGCTGATCCTGCTGGGTGACCGTGACCAGCTGGCGGCCGTCGAGTCGGGCGACGTGTTCGCCGAACTCGCCAGCCTGCCCGCCGGCCACCGTCTGGGCGCGCACGTGGTGCACTTCGAACAGCAGTTCCGCTTCGCAGCGGGATCGGCGCTGGCGCGCGTGGCGGCCGCCGTGCGCGACGGTGATGCGGCGGCTGCCCAGGCGGTCCTGACGCAATGCGGAGCAGAGGTCGCGTGGCAGCTGCCAGCGGATGGCGGCGCGCCGTCGGCGGCCGTGCTGGCAGCGCTCGAGCGCGGTTATGCCGCCTACTGGCAGACGCTCGCCGAGGGCGCCGCGACGGCCGAGGTGTTCGCGGCCTTCGGGCGCTTTCGCGTGCTGTGCGCGCTGCGCGCCGGCCCCTGGGGCGCCGAGGCGCTCGGCGCCGAACTGTCGCAGCGCGCGCGCAGCCGGCTGGACGCACCGTCCGGTGAACTGCCGGAGAGCGCGTGGTATCGCGGCCGTCCGGTCATGGTGTTGCGCAACGATCCGCTGCTGCGCCTGTTCAACGGCGATATCGGCATTGCGCTGCCGGCGCACGACGGCGAACTGGCGGTGCATTTTCCGGCGCCCGAGGGCGGCTTCCGCGCGATCGCACCGGTGCGTCTGCCGCCGCACCAGACCGCTTTCGCCATGACGGTGCACAAGTCGCAGGGCTCGGAATTCGATCAGGTGGCGCTGGTGCTGCCGGTGGAGCCGAGTCCGGTGCTGACGCGCGAGCTGCTGTATACCGGGCTGACCCGGGCACGGCGCGGCGTGCTGCTGCTGGCCAGTGCCGAACGCGTGGCGCAGGCGGTGGCTGCGCCCACGCGCCGCGATTCGGGCCTGCGCGAGCGTCTCGACGAGGCGCTGGCGGCGGGTGGGGAACGCGCTGCTGCCGGGCTGGTCCCAGACTGCGAAGCGCGAGATGATGCTGACCCGGCCGGCGCGCCGGCCGATTTCCTGTCCTGAGGTGTGCTGTTCCGTGTCTGTCCGAACCATCCTGAATCGACACCATCTGCTCGCTGGCGTGACGCTGCTGCTGGCTGCTGCCGCCACGCCGGCCCTGGCAGCGCCGGCGCCGGCCACGGCGCGCACCGAGCACGCCAGCGTGCAGCTGCGCGCCGACCGCGCCGTGGTGGCGCCCGGCGAGTCGCTGTGGCTGGCGGTGACGCTGACCAGCATTCCGCACTGGCATACCTACTGGAAGAATCCCGGCGACACCGGACTTCCCACGCGCATCAGCTGGACGCTGCCGGAAGGGGTTCACGCCGGTCCGATCGAATGGCCGCTGCCGCACCGGCTGCCGACGCCTCCGCTGATGAGCTTCGGCTACGAGGGTGCGGCCGACCTGCTGGTGCGCCTGGACGTGCCGGCAGGCGTGCAGGGGAGCCTGCCGCTGCGCGCCAAGGTCAACTGGCTGGTGTGCGCCGAACAGTGCGTGCCGGAAAGCGCCGAACTCGGTCTCGATCTGCCGGTCGGGCGCTCGACGCCCGCGCCGGATGCGCAGGCGCTGGCCGCCATCGCGGCAAGACTGCCGCGGCCGGCGCA
>JAGWIJ010000035.1 GCA_028873535.1 Pseudomonadota bacterium | reverse complement strand
CTGCCGGTGGTCGACCTGGGCGCACTGCCGGCCGGCACGCCGGCGCAGTGGCTGGCCCGCCGTCCCGACCTGATTGCCGCCGAGCGGCAACTGGCCGCCGCCAACGCCGACATCGGCGTCAGCCGCGCCGAGCTCTATCCGCACATCAGCCTGAGCGGACTGCTGGGCCTGTCGTCCGCGACGCTCGACACCCTGACGCACAGCGATTCGCTGCGCTATGCCATCGGGCCCACGCTGAGTTGGAACGCCTTCGATTTTGGCCGCGTGCGCGGACGCATCGCGGGTTCGGAAGCGCGCGCGCAGCAGGCGCTGGCAAGCTGGCAGCAGTCCGTGCGGCTGGCGCTGGAAGAGACCGAGGGCGCTTTCAGCGCCTTCGGCAACGGGCGCCAGCGCAGCGAACAGCTGGCGGTGGCCGCGCAGCATGCCGATGCCGCCGCCGGCCTCGCCCGCATGCGCTACGAGGCCGGCGTGACCGACTTCCTGGCCGTGCTCGACGCCGAACGCGATGCACTCACTACGCGCGACCAGCTTACCCAGGCACGCACCGACACCGCCTCCGCCCTGGTGGCGGTGTACCGCACGCTGGGCGGCGGCTGGGAGGCAGCCCCGCCCGAGTGAGCGTGCGCTATTCGGGCACGTGAACGACGCGGTCCTCGACTTCGATGCGTGCCGCAGGCGCGGCATCGATCGGCGGCACGTTGGCCAGCGTGAGCTGAGGCGCGGCGCCGGCGACGCCGCCGCGCGGCGTGGTGTGCACCACTTGCGAAGGCGGCAGCTCCTTGCCGTCGCGCAGGTGGGCGTACATCAGGTTGAGTGCCTGCACCAGGTAGACATGCAGCGGCACGAGGCGCGTGTCATAACCCGGCAACAGGCCGATGAAGGCGTCGAAGTGCTGGGCATTGGTCACTTCGTAGTAGCGCAGCCCGCTGCGCCGGCCTTCGACTTCGGCGTTGAGGCCGAGGTAGTAGCGCGAAGCGAAGTTGACCGGCACCAGGGTATCGGAGCGCCCCTGCACCAGGATCACCGGCTTGCCGTGCAGATCGCCGCTGGCACGCACGGCCGCAATGCCACGCGCCACCCGGTGGGCGGCCGGCGGAACGACGTCGCCATCGTCACCTTCGTCGACGCCGTGCGCGGCCATGTCCTGCGCATCGGTGAACAGCTTGCGCAGGCACAGCGCACCGTCGAAGTTGTAGTCGGCCACGCCGGTCGAGGCCGAGCGTGACAGCGCGTCCAGCAGGGGGCCGCCCGGCGCGGCATTGTTGATGATGTTGACGCCGCCGGTCGGCGGCACGCCGTTACCACTGGCGAACAGCTGGACTTCGGCTGCCGCGGCCAGCGGCGCTGGTGCCGCGGTGAGCGCACTGGTGGCACCGAAGCTGTAGCCGCACAGATTGTCGGTCACGCTGAAGCGCCCATAGGCATTGGCATACGTGAGCGTGACCGCAGGCACCGCAGCGGTCGCATAGTGGGTGGCGTGGAACAGGTCGGAATCCGGCTCCCAGCCAGTGGCGTGCAGCACCGCCAGCGCTTCTTCGGCCTGGCCGGCGGTGTCGCCGGCGCTCAGCAGCGCATTGGCATGCAGGGCAGCACAGCGCGCGGAGGCGCGCGCGGCGTTGATGCCAGCGAGCACCGGCGAGGCCGCCACGCTCGGCGCCAGCGCGGCGCAGGGCTGGAACAGGTTGGCCACCGTGAAGTAGTCATAGAGCGCCTTGCCACCGCCCGCGAAGGGCGGCCGGGCACCGCGCTGGATGCGCAGCCCCGGCACGTGGCGTGACTGGATCTGCGGTTCGGACGCCGCCACGCCGTCGATCAGCCCGTCCTCGTCCTGCTCGGCCGCCAGCAGGGCGGCACCGGCGCCATTGGAAGCACTCGACGCGATGACCAGCGTATTGCGGCGATCGAAGGGATGCGGCATGGCCAAGGTGCCGAACTGGCGGTTCAGCATGCGGAAGGCGAAACGCACCGCATCGAGGGTGTTGCGCCCCCAGTCGGCCTCGGGGTTCTGCTGCGAGTGCGCCTGCTTGAAGGCGAAGCGGCCTGGGTTGGCAGCGACAAAGTCGGCGCGCTGCGTGGCCGTGAGCGCCGCCGTGAAATTGGAGGCGCTGCCGGCGGCATCGGCGTCGGCGCGCGTGCCGTCGATCAGGTTGATGGTGTCGGCCTGCAGATCGTCGGCGCCATTGCCAGTGCCCTTGTCGGAGTAGGCCACCGCACAGCCGCGCTTGAGCCCCCACTCGCCGGAGGTGCCGATGGCACCGTAGACGCCGCGTGAGCCGCTCGACACCGCCGTGACGATGCAGGGATGCGCGCGATCAAATCCGGCCGGAATCTGTGCCATCACGGTCACGTTCTTGCGGCCGCTGCCGTCGTCGGCGTAGGCCAGGTACTCGTCTCCCGCGATGCGCCCCTCGCCCAGCGTGTCATTGCCGTCGAGGTCGATGTTGGGCCCGAACAGCACGCCATAGCCGCCGCGTGCACTGACGTCGATCAGCGCCCGGTAGTTGTTGTAGATGGCGCGCGTGCGCAGCTCGGCGGCGGTCGGATGAAGCGCGTCGGCAAAGGCCGGCGCTGCATTCTGAAGACCGCTGCGGCCCAGGCCGCCGGTCAGCAGGTCATTGGCCCTGCCGTCATAGCTCTGGTGCCGTGCCTCGGTGAACACGGTGTCCGCAGGCGCCGCCAGTGCGGGCAGCGCAAGGCCGAGCGGGAGCGACAGGCAGCACGATACGAAACGCAGAAAATGACGCGACATGGGCTTCCTCCTGTTGTTGTGGGGATGCAGCTCCCCGCAACTCTACGCCCACTCGCAATGGCTTTCCTGCCTCCGAACGGCCTATCCACCCTGCCTTTGCGGTCAGTCGCGGCGCGGTGCCTCGGCGCGGTAGCGACCCTGGAAATCGATCATCCAGCCCGGATATTCGGGCGGCAGCGCACTGACACGCTCAAGTGCCTGCAGCTCTTCGGTACCGAGCTGCAGCGCGACGCTGCCCAGGTTGTCGCGCAGCTGGTCGAGGTTGCGCGCACCGATGATGACGCTGGATACCTGACGGCGTGCCAGCAGCCAGGCCAGCGCCACCTGCGACACCGAAACGCCGTGCGCCTGCGCGATCGGACGCATGGCATCGATGCAGTCGAAGGCACGCTCGCGGTTGACCGGCGGGAAGTCGAAATCGGCACGACGCGCGCCGTCCGGACCCTTGCCCTGGCGCTCGTACTTGCCGCTCAGCAGCCCACCCGCCAGAGGGCTCCACACCATCAGGCCAAGCTGCTGGTCGTCGAGCAGGCCGAACATCTCGCGCTCCAGGTCGCGCCCCGCGATGGTGTAGTAGGCTTGCACGCTCACGAACTCTGCCCAGCCGTGGGCGCGTGAGATCGACACGGCTTTCATCACCTGCCAGGCGCTCATGTTGCACAGGCCGATGTAGCGGATCTTGCCGGCGCGCACCAGATCGTTGAGCGCCGACAGCGATTCCTCGAACGGCGTCAGGCGGTCGAAACCGTGCAACTGGTAGAGGTCGATGTGGTCGAGCTGGAGGCGCTTCAGGCTGGCATCGACTTCGTTGAAGATGTGGTAGCGCGACTGACCGCGGCCGTTGATGGCCTTCTCGTCGATGATGCCAGTGGACTTGGTGGCGATGACCAGGTCGTTGCGCGGCAGGCCGAGGTCGCGAATTGCCTGGCCAAGCAGGCGCTCGGACTCGCCCAGGGCATAGACATTGGCGGTGTCGATGAAATTGATGCCCTGCTCATGGGCCGCGCGCACCAGCGCGTTGACGTCGGACTGGCCAAGCCCCCCCATGACACTCCAGAAACCCCGGTCACCGAAGGTCATGGTGCCCAGGCAAAGCTCGGAAACATAAAGGCCGGTATGGCCCAGCAGGCGGTAGCGCATCATGGCAGGCAGCTCCAGGGAGGTTGCGGAATTTGCGCCATTCTAGCGCCCCATTTCGGCGCCAGCGGCGTTGCCCGTTGCCTTGACCAGCGCCACCCAGCCTCGCGCCGTATCGCGCCGCGCCGCGATCAGCTTGGTCTGGGCGGTGAGCAGCGAGGAGCGCGCGATCTCGAGATCGAACAGGCTGAGGCGGCCGGCCTGCTGCGCGCTGCGGCTGGCCGCGAACAGGTCGCTCGCGGCCGCCAGCGTTTCCTCGGCAGTGGCCTGGCGGCGGCGTGCCGTATCGCCATCGACCAGCGCCAGTTCGACATCGCGCACCGTATCGCGCAGGGTCTGCTGCAGGCCGGCCAGTGCCGCCGCATAACGCGCGCGCGCCGCCGCCACCCGGGCTGCGCCTGCGCCGCCATCATAGACGGGCAGACTCAAGCTCGGCGCCAGCGACCAGGAGTTGATGCCCTGGTCGATGGTTGCGACCTGGATCCAGCCTGCGGCCAGCACGGCGGCCAGATTCACGCTCGGCAGGCGCGCGGCGCGCGCCTGTCCGACCTGCTCGAAAGCAGCGTCAGCGCTGCGTTGCGCCGAAATCAGGCTGGGATGGCGCGCCAGCACCGTAGCCGGCAGTTCCGGCGCCACCTCGGGCACTGCCGGCAGATCGGGCGGTGCCTCGGCGCCGTCGTCCGCCAGCGCTTCCTGCACCGTGCGCGCGTCGACGCCGGCCAGCGCGGCCAGGATCTCGGCGTAGCGGCGGCATTCGCCTGCCGTGGCCGCCACCGCCTCGCGCGCCTCGCCGACACTGGTGCGCGAGCGCGCCACTTCGAGTGGCGCCGAGAAACCGGCCGACTGCTTGATCCGGGTCAGGCTGAGCGTGGTCTCGCTCGACTGCAGCGTCTCGCGCTGGCGTGCCAGCGTCAGTACGCAGGCACGTCGCAGCAGCACGGTATCGGCCACCTGCCCCGCCAGTGCGAGGCGCGCCAGGCTGGCGTCGGCGTCGACTGCCGCCAGCTGCGCCTGAGCCGCTGCCGTGCCGTGCCGCAGGCGGCCGAACAGATCGATTTCCCACGACAGGTCGAGTTCGGCGCTGGCCTGATCCATCAACACCGGCGGCAGGAAGGCTGTGCTGGTGCCACGCGAGGCCGCAGTCTTCAGTGCAGCCTGCGGCGCGGCGCCGGCGCGAGCGACCGCCACATTGGCGCGCGCCTCGTCGACGCGCGCCAGCGCCTGCGCCAGGCTGGCTGACGATTGCAGGCTTGCCGGCACCAGCGCGTCGATGGCGGGATCATGGAGTGCGCGCCACCAGTCTTCGGCGGGCGGCTGCGCGGCAGCGGTCGTTGCGGAGGCCGGCGCTCCGGCCCCCGTGGGCGCATTGTTCCAGGCCTGCGGTGCTGCGGGCAAGGGAGTATCAGCCGGCGGCTGCAGGCTGCACGCCGCCAGCAGCACGGTCGGCAGCAGCAATGGGCGGATTTTGAGCATGGAGGATTCTAGCGCGAACGCCGGCTTCGCCACCGGCAGGGGGCAGCGGCATCCGTGCAGGCTCTGGCACCAAACGAACTCAGGGCAGCAGCAAGTCGGCGGCAAGCACCTGGGGCCAGGCCAGCACAGCCAGGCCGCGCCGGAACGCCAGCGCCGCCCAATAGCCGGGCGGCACTGGCACGTCGCACAGTGCCCATCCATGGACCTCGACGGCGCCCGTGTTGTCGGCGACCGGCAGGCCGGCGGAAACCGGCACGCTGAATCCTTGCAGCCCGCCGGCAAGACCGCTTCCGCACGCCTTGAGCACTGCCTCCTTGCGCGACCAGCAGCGCAGAAACGCTTGCGCCTGCTCATCCTCCGGCAAGGCATCCAGGGCCGCGATCTCCGCTGGCGCGAAGTAGCGCCGGGCAATCGCCATGCGTCGAGGCATGGGCTTCGCCCCTTCGATATCAACGCCGATCGGAGCGCCGCCTGGCGCAACCCCGATCAGCACGAGGCCCGCCGAATGCGAAACGTTGAACTCGAGCGGTGCTGTCGACTGTCCGGACAGGCACGCCAGTCCGGGCTTGCCGTGGTCGCCGGTGACGATGGCCAGAGCGTCAGGCGCGCACCCCAGCCGGCGCGCCAGCAGCAGGCGCAGCGCGCCGCGCGCAATCATGAATGCGGCGGCGTCGGAAACCCGGCGGTAGCGCCGCGCCCGTGCGCGCTCTTCGGACGTGAGCAAGGCGTACCAGGGTGTGAGCGCCGCCGCTGCGTCCGGAACCTGCAACAACTGCAGTTCAATCCCGGCAAGCGTCGGCGCCGGCATGATCGCGTCCGGTCGGGAGTTCGCATGCAGGCGCATCAAGGCTCTCAGGGTTGCCATCAGGCAGGGTCACCGCAATGCCCCGGACAGGCAAGGGCGCTGGCAGCATGGACGCCCACTCTTGCGCTCGAGACCACGATGGGATTTCGCTTCCGCCGCTCCATCAAACTCCTGCCGGGCTGAGGTCCATGGCCTTTCGATGTCAACACCGGCTGGCGCTGAATGACATCCTGCTGGGCCCGGCCGGATTGCAGGAGGCGATGGTCAAAAGGGGGAGTCTGGCATGAGGCAAAGAGCACGCAGCACCGACTCCATCGACAACATTGCCAGAGGGATCAAGCGCGTGGGAGGCGCCCAGATTCCAGCCGGAACCGCATACTGGCGGAGAGTGAGGGATTCGAACCCTCGATAGAATTTTTGGTCCTATGCTCCCTTAGCAGGGGAGTGCCTTCGACCACTCGGCCAACTCTCCGGAGCCGCGCAGCATAACGCCTGACACCGCCGCCGGTCAAACGAGTCCCTTTCCCGTCCCACCTTACAGACCCGAAATCCGCGCAGTCACAGTGGCGTAACAGGGGCCCGCTATCGTGGTCTCCGGAGGACGTGGGGCCCTGGAACGGGTGCGCGTCCCCGAATGTGCCCGGGGGGGTCACAACAGCCGATGCGCGCAAGGCGCGCCTATTACCCCTGGGCCCCGACAACGACACCCACATCGAGGTTTTCCATGTCCAGCAAATTCCGACTCACCGCTCTTGCCCTGGCCGCAATGGTCGCGACCAGCGGTCTGGCCCTTGCCAACGAAGGCGATGTGCCAGACGGCATCCCCGAACTCGACCACGTTTTCGTGATCATGCTGGAGAACCACAACGCCCAGCAGATCATGGGCAATCCGGATGCTCCGTTCATCAATTCGATGCTGGCCAGCCCGAAGGTGAGCTACGCGACGAACTTCTACGGTGTCGGCCACCCGAGCTCGACCAACTACCTGGAAACCGTCGGCGGCTCGAACTTCGGTGTCCGCAGTGACAACGCCCCCGACTGGCACAACACCAGCTGCGAACCGAACCTGCGCACCGGCGTCGTCAACGCCGACCTGTCCCTGCCCGCCCCCAGCTCGATCAATGCTGTCAGCAGCAACGTCTGCCCGATCGCCGGTGTGGGCACGGATGCCGAGACGCCCGCCATCGACAGCTGGAACGAAGTGACCCCGGGCACCTTCAACTTCCTCGCCAACATCGACGGCTTCAAGTCGATTCCGGCAGCCCAGGGCATCGATGGCAAGACCATTGCCGACCAGCTGGCCGCCGCGGGTGGCAGCTGGAAGACCTATCAGGAAACCCTGCCGCTGGCTGGCCCGGATGGCGTTGACTACAGCAACGGTACTGTCACCGACGCCAACTTCGCCAAGCTGCCGAATGTCGCCAACCTGCCGTCCAACCCCGGCAGCTACGTCAAGGCCTATGCAGCCAAGCACAACCCCTTCGTGTACTTCAAGAGCGTGCAGGAAGGCAGCAAGGGCCTGAGCTTCGACAATGTGCGTCCCTTCGACGGCATCGGTGGCCTGTACGCCGACCTCGCCACCGGACGCGTGCCGAGCTTCTCCTTCATCGCCCCGAACCAGTGCAATGACATGCATGGCCGCGGCAACGGCGACTCGTTCTGCGGCTGGGATCCCCTGCCGACGGGCACGCAGGTCGGTCTGAACCCCGGCCTGATCGCCCAGGGTGATGCCACCGTCGCGCGCCTGGTGGGCAGCATCAAGGCTTCGCCGGCCTGGAAGGACGGCCGCAATGCCATCGTCGTGATCTGGGACGAGAACGACTACAGCGGTGTCAAGACCCTGGTCCAGGACCCGACCACCGGTGCGATGAGCTACCCCGCCGGCACCCCGTTCACCAACAATGTCCTGGTGACCGTGGAGACCAACTATCGCCGCAGCCCGAAGGTCGTGAGCAACAACTACTACAACCACTTCTCGCTGCTGCGTTCGATCGAGGGCGGCCTGGGCCTGCCTTGCCTGAACCACGCCTGTGACGCCAACGTGTCGGTGATGGCGGACATGTTCGCGAAGTAAGTGCGCCAAGCGCGGTGCGCCTGACGGCTGATCGTCAGGTCACCGGGTTCCTGAAGGGCCGCGGCCGAGAGGCTGTGGCCCTTTTTGCATGGGACTGCCGGGGGCGCGACGGAAATCGCCGCCATCAACCGCCCGCAGGGCGGGCAGCAGCACTTCGGTGAGCAGGGCGGCCTGGCCGCCGCGCAGCAGCAGGGCACGCCGGCCGGCCAGCGGCACGGACGGCGGTGCGCGACGCGCCTGCAGACGGCGCATGGGCAGGAAGGCAAAACGCGTGCGCGTGATGCCAGGGTCGGTGAACAGGCGCCCGCCGAGCGGCCGGGTACCAAGACGGCCCAGGAAGCGCCAGGCCCCACGCAGCGCGCTTGGCGCCAGCACCGTGCGCGCCCAGACGACCGGCACGCCATCGGCCAGCAGCAGCACTTCGCGCGCATGCGCGACGGCCGCAGCGCCGAGCAGGCGGCGTTCGATGCCACGCAGCGGCACCCGGCCCTGGTACAGCACCTGCACGGCGAAGCACCGACTGCGCCGGCGCAGCCGCGCCGTCAGGGATTGCGTGTGGGTGAGCCAGTCATGGATCAGGGGATCCCGCGCGCTGCTGGACAGCGGCACGCGCGTGGCCGAGAGGCCGCCTGCCATCCGTCCCCGGGCCGGCTTCATCGGCACCTGAGCAGCACGTGCGCGGCGCGGGCGCGCGCCGGCACGCCGGGGATCAGCGGGACGAAGCGGCGCTCAGGCGCCGGGGCCGTCGAGCTCGAAGGCACGATGCAGCGCGCGCACTGCGAGCTCCATGTACTTCTCGTCGATCACCACCGAGGTCTTGATCTCCGAGGTGGAGATCATCTGGATGTTGATGCCCTCATGCGCGAGGGTGGCGAACATCTTGCTGGCCACGCCAGCGTGGGTGCGCATGCCGACCCCGACCAGCGAGACCTTGCAGATCTTGTTGTCGCCGCGCACCTCGCGCGCCTGGATGGCGGGCTTGATCTGCTTTTCGAGGATCTCGATCGCCTTGTTGTACTCGTTGCGGTGGACGGTGAACGAGAAATCGGTCGTACCGTCGACGCTGGTGTTCTGGATGATCATGTCGACGTCGATGTTGGCTTCGCCGATCGGCCCCAGGATGGCGTAGGCGATGCCGGGCCGGTCGGGCACGCCCAGCAGCGAGAGCTTGGCTTCGTCGCGATTGAATGCGATGCCGGAGATGATGGGCTGTTCCATGTTGCGGTCTTCCTCGAAAGTGATCAGCGTGCCCTCGTTCTTGTCCTCGAAACTGGACAGGACCCGCAGTTTGACTTTGTACTTGCCGGCGAACTCGACCGAGCGGATCTGCAGCACCTTGGAGCCCATGCTGGCCATTTCCAGCATTTCCTCGAAGGTGATGGTCTCGAGGCGACGGGCCTCGGGGACCACGCGCGGATCGGTGGTGTACACGCCGTCGACGTCGGTGTAGATCTGGCATTCGTCGGCGCCGAGCGCGGCGGCCAGCGCAACGCCGGTGGTATCGGAGCCGCCACGACCCAGCGTGGTGATGTCACCCTGCTCGTCGACGCCCTGGAAACCGGCCACGACCACCACCTTGCCGGCATCGAGATCGGCACGCATGTTGTGCTGGTCGATCTCGAGGATGCGCGCCTTGGTGTGGGACTCGTCGGTCAGGATGCGCACCTGCGCGCCGGTGTAGGAGATCGCGGGGATTCCGGCCTGCATCAGCGCCATTGCCGTCAGTCCGATGGTCACCTGCTCGCCGGTGGCGATGACCACGTCGAGCTCGCGCGGGTCGGGCGTGGTCTGCACTTCGCGGGCCAGTTTGATCAGACGGTCGGTCTCGCCGCTCATGGCCGAGACCACCACCACGACCTGATGACCTGCCTTGTGGAAGCGCGCGACGCGCTCCGCCACCTTGCGGATGCGCTCCGGATTGGCGACCGAGGTGCCACCATATTTCTGTACGATGAGTGCCATGAGCTGAAGCGACTGATCAAAACCCTGGATTATAACGCTTTTGTGCCACCCTCCGACGCGTTTTGCGGGCGCCGCGCGACCGCTTCAGGCGCTCACGCGCACTTCCAGCCCGCTGCTGCGCAGGGGCTGCGCCCAGGCTTCGAGCGCCGCTGCCGGCAGCGGCGCCAGGTGCTCGGCGCCCGGTTGCAGCGACGGCCGCGCCAAGGTGTAGAGCAGCACGCCTGCCAGCCGGGCGCCCTGGCGGCGCGCCTCCGCAATCAGTTGCAGCCACGCCAGGCGCTCGCGCTCCTCCGGGGCGGCGCCGCCTTCGGCGAAAAGGCAGGTCTGCACCCAGGTCGGAATGTGCGCACTGGCGGCGAGCAGGCGTTCCAGCACCAGCTGATCAGGCAGCTGGACGCCGTTCACGCGGCGGCGTTGCTCTTCCAGCCCGCGGTCGAGCTTGAACCACAGTTCTCCGCGCCGCCGGGCCAGCCGCGCCAGGGCCTGCTGGACCGGAGCCTGGTGCAGCAGGCTGCCGTTGCTGATCACCACCACGCGCGCGTCGGCAAGGCCGCGCCAGAGATCGAGCGCCGCCAGCACCACATCGCAGGCAGCCGCAAACGCCGGCGAGGCGGTCGGCTCACCGTTGCCGGAAAAGGCGATGTCGTTGACGCGGCGCATGCCTTCCGGAAGCCGGGTGGCGAGGAAGTCCCCTTCCACCACCTGCGCCAGGAAGCCGTTCAGCTCGCGTGCCAGCAGCCCGACGTCGATGGCCGGCGCGGCACCGCGCGTCAGGCCGGGTACCTGGCAGTAGCTGCAAGCCCAGTTGCAGGCATTGTTGGTGTTGAGGTTGATGCCAATCGAAAGGCCGCCGGCGCGCCGGGACAACACCGGATAGACGTGGTGCAGGCCGGCCGCATCGCGACTGTGGTCGTTGACGCTCAGCGGGGCGGGCCGGGCATTGCCACCGCCGCAGGCAGGGGCGGCAGCGCCGGGTGCAACGGCAGCGCCGGGGAGTGGCGGCGGAATGTCTTTGGGCATTGCAGCATTCTGCCCCAGGGCGCGCCCCCTTGGGAAAGCGGCGGCGGCATGCCACACTTTGTGCCTTGCCGTCCCAGCGATGCCTCCACGCCATGACCCGACCCCGCCTGCGCCTGCCGTTCCCCATTTCCCACCCGCCGGTCGTCAGCGCCGGCCTGTTGTGCCTGGCCGTCGCCGGCGCGGCGCTTGGCCCTTCGGCGCTGGCCGCCGACCCGGCGCCGGCGGCCAAGGAACAGCCGGCTGCGGATCCGGCACGGCAGGTGCGCCCGGATGTTGCCAAGGCGATCAACGCCGCGCGCGAGCAGCTGGGTCGCAACGCCTTCCAGGAAAGCCTGGCCTCGCTCAAGCCGGCGCTTGCGCTGCCCGACCTCAAGCCCTACGAGAACCTGCTGCTCAACCGCCTGCAGGGTGTGAGCCTGGTGGGAATCGGCGACATGCCGGCAGCCGATGCGGTGCAGGAAAAGGTCATCGCCGACCCGATGCTGTCCGCCGAGGACCGCAAGGCCGTCGAACGCATGATGGCGCAGCGCTGGTACGACAAGCAGCCTTATGCGCAGGCCGTGAAATGGGCGCGCCGCCTGATCGCTGACGGCGGCGGCGACGACACCATGAATACGGTGGTGATCCAGTCGCTGTTCAAGAGCGAAGACTGGAAGGGCACCATCGACGCCATCGGCCAGGTGGTGGCGGCAGACGACGCGGCCGGCCGCAAGCCCGCCGAGGGCCGGCTGCAGATGCTGTCGGTGTGCTACACCAAGGTCGGCGATGACCAGGGGCATGTGGCGGCGCTTGAGCGCCTGGTCAGCCTCTATCCCAAGCCGCTGTACTGGCACAACCTGCTGGCCAACCTGGAGCGCAAAGAAGGTTTCGAGGACTACGCCGTGATCGACGTCTACCGGCTGCGCGAGGCCACTGGCACGGTGGACACAGCCGACGACTTCATCGACTGGGCCAGGCTTGCCATGCGCGCCGGCTATCCGGCCGAAGCGCGGCGCGCGCTGGATGCCGGCGTCGCCAAAGGCGTTCTGGGTAATGGGAAGGGTGGCGCCCCCTATGAGACCCTGCGCAAGCAGGCCGACAAGGCGAGCGACGAGGACCGCGCGCTGTTGGGCCAGGGCGACGCGCGCGTCGAGAAGGCGGCGGACGGCAACGGCCTGTTCAGCAACGGCCTCAACTACACCACGCACGACCGCTTCGACCAGGGACTGCCGCTGATGGAGCGCGGCATCGACCGCGGCGGCCTCAAGCATGCCGATCTGGCGCGCCTGCAACTGGGCGAAGCGTATGCGCGCGCCGGGCGCAAGGATGACGCCTTGCGCACCATGACCACGGTCAAGGGCAAGGACGGCTCGGGCGATCTGGCTCGCTTGTGGACGCTCTACCTGCAAGGCAACAAGTGACGCCGGCGCAGCAGTTCGCCAGCGACAACTACGCCGGGATCTGCCCCGAGGCCTGGGCCGCCATGGCCGAGGCCAATCATGGCCACCAGCCGGCCTACGGCGAAGACCCGTGGACGCAACGCGCCGCCGACGCCTTCCGGGCCCTGTTCGAGACCGATTGCGAGGTGTTCTTCGCCTTCAACGGCACCGCCGCCAATTCGCTGGCGCTGGCGGCGCTGTGCCAGAGTTACCACAGCGTGGTGGCCACCGAGATCGCGCATGTCGAGACCGACGAATGCGGCGCTCCGGAGTTCTTTTCCAACGGCTCCAAGCTGCTGCTGGCACCGGCCGTCGACGGCAAACTGACCCCGGCCGCGCTGGAACAGGTCGCCACCCGCCGCCAGGATCTGCACTTCCCGCGGCCGCGCGTGGCCACCATCACCCAGTCCAGTGAAGTCGGCACCGTCTACACCGTCGCCGAAGTGCAGGCCCTGAGTGCGACGTGCCGGCGGCTGGGCCTGCATCTTCACATGGACGGCGCGCGCTTTGCCAACGCCTGCGCCAGCCTGGGCTGCACACCGGCCGACATCAGCTGGAAGGCCGGGGTCGAGGTGCTGTGTTTCGGCGGCACCAAGAACGGCATGGCGATCGGCGAAGCCGTGGTGTTCTTCGACCACGCCCTGGCGTTGGATTTCGAATACCGTTGCAAGCAGGCCGGCCAGCTGGCCTCGAAAATGCGCTTCCTGGCGGCACCCTGGGTGGCCATGCTGCAGGACGGCGTCTGGCTGCGTCACGCGCGCCACGCCAATGCGCAGGCGCAGTTGCTGCGCGACCTGCTGGCCGACCTGCCGGACGTGCACCTGCTGTTTCCGGTCGAGGCCAATGGGGTGTTCGTCGATCTGCCGGAAGCTGCCCTGGCGCCCTTGCGTGCGCGCGGCTGGCGCTTCTACACCTTCATCGGCACCGGCGGCGTGCGCTTCATGTGCGCCTGGGACACCGAGCCGGCCAGCGTGCGTGCGCTGGCAGCCGATATCCGCAGTGTGACGCTGGAACTTCAGGACAAGGGGAATGCGGCATGAACACCTGGCGGGCAGCAATCATGGGCGTCGGCGTCTGGCTGGCGAGCGGCCTGGCACTGGCGCAAGGTGATTCGCCAGTGGGCCGCTGGCAGACGATCAGCGACGAGACCGGCAAGGCCGAATCGGTGGTCGAGATCACCCAGAACGGCAGCGAATATGTCGGCCACATTGTGCAACTGCTCACCGGCGATCCGGTCCGCGTGTGCGAACACTGCAAGGACGAGCGCAAGGACAAGCCGCTGGTGGGGATGCTGCTGATGGACGGTTTCCATGCCGATGGCGAGCAATTCACCGGCGGCCACATCGTCGATCCGCACAGCGGCACCATCTACCGTTGCCGCATGCGCCTGATCGATGGGGGCCACCGGCTGGAGGTGCGCGGCTTCGTCGGCATCGCGCTGCTCGGCCGCACGCAGACCTGGGTGCGTGAAGACGCTCGCTGAACCTTTGCCGGCCGTGCTGCCGGTGCGCCACGTGCCGACGGCACGGCCGCTGCTTTGGCTGCGCCTGGGCTGGCGCGATCTGGTGCGCACACCCGGCGCCAGCCTGCTGCACGGCGCGCTGGTGGCAGCGGGCGGCCTTGGCATCACCTGGCTGGGTGCTCGCCAGGGCTATGTGCTGCTCGGGGCGTTCACCGGTTTCCTGCTGGTGGCGCCGATCCTGGCGACCGGACTGTACGAACTGAGCCGGCTGCTGTCGCGCGGCGAAGCGCCCGGCGTGGCCGATGCTCTCAATGCCTGGCGCCGCGGTACCCGGCCGCTGGTGTGGCTGGGCCTGCTGCTGGGCGGCGTGGCCACCGCCTGGGTTGGGGCATCGACCTTGCTGTTCAGCCTGTTCGTGCGTGCTGACATCCACTCCCCCGAGGCCTTCCTGCGTTACGTGCTGCTCGAACAGGGGGACGTCGCCTTCACCATGTGGCTGGCCGCCGGTGCCCTTGGCTCGGCAGTGGTGTTTGCGGCCAGCGCGGTATCGCCGCCGCTGCTGCTGGGCCGCACGACCGGACTGCGCTGCGCGCTGCTCACCAGCGTGCGCGCCGTGGGCGAGAACCCGCTGCCGATGGCGCTGTGGGCGGCGATCATCATGAGCGCGATGCTGCTGTCGATGGCTACGCTGATGCTGGGCTTTGTCGTCACCATCCCGCTGCTCGGTCATGCGACCTGGCACGCGTACCGCGATCTGGTCGACACCTCCGCCGTTCCCCTGCGCTTTCCCGACGCGGTCTAGGATCGCGCCCCGCCCGCCATGTTTGGTCTTACGGAACAGCAGATCTCCAACTTCGGCCTCACCTTCGGGCTGGGCGCCTTCATGCTGTACATGCTGTTCGTCATCGGGCAACTCGCCCACGAATCGAAAGCCGGCCGTCTGGGCACTTTCGTGCTGTTCTTCGGGCTGGCTTTCGGCATGGTAGGTTTTGTGTTCAAGCTTATCCTGACAGCGTTTCTTGAGAAGTAAGCGCTGGCAAACCAAAGGCTTTGAGCGGACTGCAAAGGCCGCTGCCGGCAGCGCTGAGCATCACGACCGACCGAAGGAGATTCCCGACCCGGGCCGCCCGGCGCGGCGCCTCGCGCGACAGCACGGTATAATCAAGGGCTTCGGGTGGCCGCTCACGCCTCGGCAGTTGCGCGGAGACCCCCGGGAAGCGTGGCAGAGTGGTCGATTGCACCGGTCTTGAAAACCGGCAACGGGCAACCGTTCGTGAGTTCGAATCTCACCGCTTCCGCCAGCAATGCAGTCATTGCAGGCACTCCCGGGTCGATGGTGACTGCCATCCCAACGCCGGCCCCGCGCCGATCCGGTGATTGGATTGCCGTTCCTGGTCCTTGGCGGGTGCCGGGTACTGGCGCGCTGTCGGGCGTGACCTCGCCCGGCCCTGGTGCATCACCTGCACCGGTCTGGCGCAGCGTGTGAACTGCGCGCATGGATTGCAGCCCTGAATACCTTCAGGGAAGGCCGTTTCTGGCATTGGCACGCGATCTGCTTCGACTCGCACCAAGTCCTTCAGTGATCGCAACTGACACAGCGTTCCGGTGCACGCAATCGATGTCCTCGCTACTTTGCGGAGCTTCCATGTCCCGTGATTCCAGGTCCCCCGCCACGCAGTGCAGTGCCTCGCCACCGCCCTCCAATCAGCGCTGGCAGCAGTTGCTGCTGGCGCTCATCTGCATGCTGGCCATTTCGAGCCCGCAGTACGTGTGGACGCTGTTCACCCGGCCACTGGCGGCACGCCTGGGTGCCGACCTGCCGGCACTTCAGGTCACCTTCTCGCTGCTGATCGTGGTGCAGACGTTCCTGTCACCGCTGCAGGCCTGGTTGATCGAACGCCTCGGCCCCAGGCGCCTGCTGTCCATCGGCGGCGTGCTGACCGGCCTGAGTTGGGTGCTCACGGCGCAGGCCGGCTCGCTGACAGGTCTCTACCTCAGCTACGGGATCCTGGGCGGCCTCGGAACCGGGACCATTTACGTCGGCGTGATCGGTCTGATGACGCGCTGGTTTCCCGACCGGCGCGGCTTCGCTGCGGGGATCGCCGCCGCGGGTTATGGCATGGGTGCGATCGCCACCACCTTCCCGATCGCTGCCAGCCTGTCCAGTCGCGGCCTGGACGACACCTTGTTGTGGTTCGGTGTGGGCATCGGCGCCGTGGCAGTCGCAGCCGCCCAGGGCATCCGCGCCCCGACCGGGAATGGACTCGACCGCACGGCCTCCGCATCCGGTCGCGACTTCACGCCGCGCGAGATGCTTCGCACGCCGGTGTTCTGGCTGATGTTCCTGATGATGACGCTGATGTCCACCTCGGGCCTGATGGTGATCTCGCAGATGGCGACCTTCACGCGCGATTTCGGCGTAGCCAGTTACCAGGTCTTCGGCCTCGCCGCCTTGCCGCTGGCCCTGACCCTGGATCGAGTGACCAATGGCCTCACCCGCCCCTTCTTTGGCTGGCTGTCGGACCGGATCGGCCGCGAGCGCACCATGGCACTGGCGTTCGGGTTCGAGGGCGTCGCGATGATCTTGTGGTTGCTTTCCACCCAAAACCCGACGCTGTTCGTCCTGCTCAGTGGCGTCGTGTTTTTTGGCTGGGGTGAAATCTTCTCGCTATTCCCGGCCACCCTGAGCGACACCTTCGGTGACGCCCACGGCACCTTGAACTATGGCTTCCTCTACATGGCCCAGGGCATCGGGGCGATCTTCGGAGGACCGCTCGCGGCGCTGCTGCATCAACGCAGCGGCAGTTGGCTGCCGGTCTTCGCAGTGGTGATTGCCTGCGACCTGCTGACGGCGGTTCTGGCGGCGCTCGCGCTGCGCCCGCTGCGTGAGCGCCTGCTTGTGGCCAGACCGCCAGTCGCGGACAGCTTCACGAACGGGCAGACCCTGACGGCCTGAGCGGCGGGAGTTCCGGGCGTAGCCGTGACTCGGGTGAACTGATCCCGTCGCAACCGGTCGGCGTGACCCCGTTCAATCAGGAGGCGGGATCCTGGCGATCATGACGCACCCAGATCAGCGCCGCGCTGTCGATGCCGAGGGCGCGCGCGCGCGCGACAATGGCCGCGCGTTGCGCCGGCTCGAGCTGGCGGGCGCGTGCCAGGATCCAGCAATAGCTGCGGTCGGGTCCCACGACCAGCGCCCAGGCATAGTCCGGATCGAGCGCAGCGACATGATAGCCGCCGTAGAAGGGGCCGAAGAACGATACCTTCAGCGAGGCCGTGGTCGGCGTACCCGTGAACAAGGCCTTGCCAATGGCCTCGCGCCACTGCCCCGCTGCCGGATCGAATCCGCGGTTGACCACGCGCACGCTGCCGTCAGGCTCAAGCTGGTAGCTTGCCGTGACGTCGGTCAGGCCGCGCTCGAAGCGGTGGTCGAGCCGCGCCTGCTCGTACCAGCGCCCGAGGTAGCGCTGCAGGTCGAAGGGCGTGACGGCGGCAATGCCCGGCGGCGGGCGGGTGGACGCGCACGCGACCAGCATGGACAGGCTGGCCAGCAGTGCCAGCAGCCGAAGGCGGAAGGGAATCGCAGAGCCTGGCATCGGGGTCCTCCGTCAGTGTTGCGGGTGCTCGCAATGCCATTGCGCCACCACGCCGGGCAAGTCTGACAGGCTTCGCACCGCGGTGATGCCCGCCAGCGGTTTGTGATAGAGCGCACTGCACGAACCGCCGACCCACAGACCGGTCTGCCCGGGCAGCCGGATGCGCAGCACGCGCAGGCTTTCCAGCACTGCAGTTCCGCTTTGCACGCTGGTGAAGCTCAGCGCCACCACATCGGCGTCGTGCACTGCGGCCGCCAGCGCGATGTCACCGAGCGGGGTCTGCGTTCCCAGCGAGATGCAGCTGCAGCCCTCCAGGGTCAGCAGCGCCGCCACCATCAGCAGGCCCAGGCCGTGCTGTTCCTGCGGCAACGTGGTGAGCAGGATCCGCGGCCGGCCGCTTTCAACGGCTGGCGCCAGCCCGGCGATGGCATCGCGCAACACCCCGGAGACCAGCTCGGTGTAGAGGTGTTCCTCGAAGATCTCGAGCCGCCCGCGCATCCAGGCCTCGCCGACCGCCTTGCTCAGCGGGACCACCAGCTCGTTGATGAAGGATGCCAGGCCCATGCCCAGGCGGGCATGCGTCAGGGCACGGCGCAGGGTCTGCGGGTCGTGCGCCGCAATGGCGTCGAGCATGGCCTGCAGCGACGGCAACTCTGACCCCGCCGGGAGCCTCGCCGCCGCGGCAGGCGTGAGCGGCGCCTGCCCCGACAGCAGCGCCTGCAACGCGGCGCTGTCCAGCCCCACCACCTTGCCCGGCCGCTGGCCGGCATCGAGCAGGCGGCGAATGACCTTCAACCGTTCGACCTGAGCGGCCGGGTAGCGCCGGTTGCCAGCGCCATCGCGCAGCGGCTGCGGAAAGCCGTAGCGCCGTTCCCATACGCGCAATGTGTCTTTGGCCAGGCCGGTTTCGCGCTCGACGGCGGCAATCGGCAGACCGGCATCGGCCGCGGCTGGCACCGCTCGGCTCATGAAGCGACATCCGAACCGGGGCGAATGACGTACAGGAAGGCAAGACGCACGGATTGACCCATCGCTTGATTGGACAAAAAATACATGTTGCCCAAATTGTCCAGGACAAAGATAATTTTGTCCAACGGACTCGCAACAGCGGATCCGCCGTCGGCGGCGCAACGCGGCGGAAGCCAGGAGCTATTGATGAAAATTGCAGTAATCGGTTCGGGCATTTCGGGTCTGGCGGCCGCGCACCGCCTGCGCACGCAGGCCAAGGTCACGCTGTTCGAGGCCGGCGACTATTTCGGCGGCCACACCCACACGGTGGATGTGTGCCTGCCCGATGCGCACGGCCGCCGGGTGAGCGCCGGGGTCGACACCGGCTTCCTGGTGTTCAACGAGCGCACCTATCCCGGTCTGATCGCACTGTTCAAGGAACTGGGCGTGACGACAGCGCGCTCGGACATGTCCTTCTCGGTCCAGGTGCCACAGGCGGTGCCCGGCGGCAGCGGCCTGGAATGGAGCGGCGCCAGCCTGGCGACGGTGTTCGCGCAACGGCGCAACCTGCTGCGGCCGCGCTTCTGGGGCATGCTGCAAGATGTGCTGCGCTTCAACCGGCTGTGCACGGCCATTGCCGAGGCCGGCGAGGACGCCGCGCTGATGCAGCCGCTGGCCGGATTCCTGCAGCAGCATGACTTTGGCCCGGCGTTCCGCGACTGGTACTTCCTGCCCATGCTGGCCTGCATCTGGAGTTGTCCGACCGACCAGATGCTGCGCTTTCCAGTGGCCACCATGATCCGCTTCTGCCACAACCACGGCCTGATCCAGGTGACCGACCGGCCCCAGTGGTGGACGGTGGCCGGCGGCGCGCGTCAGTACGTGCAGAAGCTGGTCGATGGTCTCGACGCGCGCCTGGCCACACCCGTGCAGCAGATCATGCGCGACGCGGCCGGCGTACACCTGTGCCATGCCGGGCAGTGGGAGCGCTTCGACGCGCTGGTGCTGGCCGTGCACAGCGACCAGGCGCTGCGCCTGCTGGCCCAGCCCACTGCCCAGGAACGCGCCGTGCTGGGCGCCATCCGCTACCAGCCCAATCGCGCCGTGCTCCACACCGACGTCGCGCAGATGCCAGGACGCCGCAGCGCCTGGGCCGCCTGGAACTACGAGCGCGCGGGCTCGCCGCAGGGCGAGTCGGCGCGCGTGTGTCTGCACTACTGGCTGAACCGCCTGCAGCCGCTGCCCTTCGCGCAGCCGGTGCTGGTCTCGCTCAATCCGGTGCGCGCGATCCCGGCCGGGCAGGTGCTGGCCAGCTTCGACTACGAGCACCCGGTGTTCGACCTGCAAGCCCTGACCGCGCAGGCGCAACTGCCGGCGTTGCAGGGTGCGCAGCACACCTGGTTCTGCGGTGCCTGGACGGGCTACGGCTTTCACGAAGACGGACTGCAGTCGGGCTATCGCGCAGCGGACCTGCTGCTGGCCAGGATGCGCTGCGCGGAGGCAGCATGAGGACTGGGGCCGAAGGCAGTGCGGTGCCGCACATCGGCTTTGGCCATGTCTGGCACACCCGGCTGCGCCCGCGGCAGCACCGGCTGGTCGTGCCCACCTTCTTCCTGCTGCTGCCCATGCGCACGCTGCGCGCGCATCCCGAGACGGCGGGCGCGCTGGCCTGGAACCGGCCGGGTGCGCTGGCGTTCCGCGATGCCGACCATGGCGACGGTCGCAGCGCACAACAGGGTGGAGCGCTGGCCTGGCTGGACGAACTGCTGCGCAGCGAAGGCATTGCCGATGCGCAGGGTGAAGCCTGGCTGCACTGCTACCCGCGCGTGCTGGGCTACAGCTTCAAACCCGTGAGTTTCTGGTATTGCCAGCGCGCCGACGGCAGCCTGCGTGCCATCGTGGCCGAGGTCAACAACACCTTTGGCGAGCGCCATGCCTACGTGCTCGACCAGCCCAGCTACGGGCGCAGCCTGCAGGCAGGCAAGGCGTTCCACGTCTCGCCGTTCTGTGCGGTGGAGGGCGAGTACCACTTCACCTTCCGTCGCGACGGCGCCGATGGGCTGCAATCCACGCGCGTGCGCATCGACTATCACGACCGCCAGGGTCCGCTGCTGCTCACCGGCATCACCGGCCAGTTGCAGCCGCTGACTGCCGCCAGCCGGCAGCGTGCGCTGTGGCGCTATCCCCTGCTGACCCTGGGGGTGGTCATGCGCATCCATTGGCACGGCCTGCTGCTGTGGCTCAAGCACGTCCCCGTTCATTCCAAACCACGGCCGCAGCAGCGGCCGGTGTCCCGTTCCCGTCCGCAGGGCCTTCAGCCATGAACACCGCCACCGCCAACCCCGGCCTCTCACCGCTGCCCGCCGACATGCCTGCCATGGCGCGCTCGGGGCTGCGCCTGCTGCAGCGTCTCGAGCACGGCCGGCTGCTGCTGGAACTGCCCGATGGGCGCAGCCTGCAACTGGGCAGCGGCGCCCAGCCCGTCGCCAGCATGCGCCTGCACAGCTGGAAGGTATTCGGCGCCGTGCTGCGCTCGGGCGACATCGGCCTGGCCGAAAGCTACATCGATGAGGAATGGAGCACGCCGCACCTGGCGGACCTGCTGGCGCTGCTGCTGGCCAACCGCGACGCCCTGGAATCGCTGGTCTACGGTGCCTGGTGGGGCCGTCTGCTGCATCGGCTGCGCCACCTTCTGAACCGCAACACGCGTACCGGCAGCCGCCGCAACATCCAGGCGCACTACGACCTCGGCAACAGCTTCTACGCACTCTGGCTGGATCCGTCGATGAACTATTCCGCGGCCTGGTTCGAAGGCCAGCCGCACGGCGATCTGGTCCAGGCCCAGCGCGCCAAGGTGCGCCGTGCGCTCGACAGCGCCGGGGTGCAGCGCGGCAGCCGCGTGCTCGACATCGGCTGCGGCTGGGGTGCGCTGAGCGAAATGGCGGCGCACGAATTCCAGGCGCAGGTGACCGGCGTGACCCTGTCCAGCGAGCAGCTGGAGTACGCGCGCGTGCGCATGCAGGAAGCCGGCCTGGCCGACAGGACCGATCTGCGCCTGCAGGACTATCGCGACATCGCTGACGGCCCCTATGACGCGATCTGCTCGATCGAGATGGTCGAGGCAGTCGGACAGGAATACTGGCCGGCCTACTTCGGCACGCTGCACCGCCTGCTCAAATCGGGCGGGCGCGCCTGCGTGCAGAGCATCGTGATCCGCGACGAACTGTTCGAGCGCTACGTGCGCGGCAGCGATTTCATCCAGCAGTACATCTTCCCCGGCGGCTGCCTGCCCAGTCCGGCGCGCTTCCGCGCGGCCGCCCAGCAGGCCGGCCTGCGCGTCGAGCAGGAATTTGCCTTCGGCAGGGACTACGCCGAAACCCTGCGCCGCTGGCACCGGTGCTTCGTGCAGCAGCGCGCCGAGGTGCTGGCGCAGGGCTTCGACCAGCGCTTCCTGCACCTGTGGGAGTTCTATCTGGCGTACTGCGAAGCTGCCTTCGACATGAACAGCATCGACGTCGTGCAGTACACCCTGGTGAAGGCGTGAGCCGATCCCTGAATCCGCCCCTCACCGACTGGCGCGGCAAGCGCGTGTGGCTGATCGGTGCGTCGAGCGGCATCGGTCTGGCCGCGGCTGCGGCGCTGTCCGCGCGCGGCGCGCACGTGTTCCTGTCGGCGCGGCGGCAGGCGGCGCTGGAAGAATTCGTGCGCGACCACCCCGGCAGTCGTGCGCTGGCGCTGGACGTGACCGATGCGCCGGCCGTGGCCGCCGCGACGCAGCAACTGCTGGCCGACGGTCCGCTCGATCTGGTGTGCTACTGCGCCGGGCACTACCGTCCCATGCGCGCAACCGAACTCGATCTGGAGGAACTGTTGCGCCACCAGCAGGTGAACCTGACCGGCGCCCTGAATCTGCTGGCGGCGGTGGTGCCCGCCTTGCTGGCTGCCGCGGGCAAGGGCCAGACGCCGCATCTCAGCCTGGTGGCCAGCGTCGCCGGTTGGCGCGGCCTGCCGCAGGGCCTGGCCTACGGCCCGACCAAGGCGGCACTTATCCACCTGGCTGAGAACCTGTTCCTGGACCTGCGTCCGCGAGGCGTGGCCATCAGTCTGGTCAACCCGGGCTTCGTCGATACCCCGCTCACCGCGCGCAACACCTTCACCATGCCGGCGCTGCTCACCCCGCAGCAGGCCGCCGACGCCATATTGCGCGGCTGGGAGCGCGGCGATTTCGAGATCCACTTCCCGAAGCGCTTCACGCGCGTGCTCAGGCTGATGCGCTGCCTGCCCTACGCCTGGTATTTCGCACTGGTGCACCGCCTGACAGGACTCTGATGCATGAACGACAGCCCGCTTCCCTTCCCCATGAGCAGCGACGCCGCCGTGGCGCGTCTGGCACGCTTCTACGAGCAGCTCACGCCCGAGGACCTGCCGCTGCTGGACCGCTACTACGCGCCTGACGCGCGCTTCAAGGATCCATTCAACGAGGTGCAGGGCGTGGCCGCCATAGCGCGCGTGTTCGAGCGCATGTTCGCTTCGCTGCATGAGCCGCGCTTTCGCGTCACCGAGCGCGTGGTCCAGGACGGGCAGGCCTTCCTGATCTGGGAGTTCCAGTTCCGCTTCGCACGCTGGGACACGCGCACCACGCAATGCATCCGTGGCGCCTCGCATCTGCGCCTGGATGCCCGGGGTCTGGTGCTGCAGCACCGGGACTACTGGGATGCCGCCGAGGAGCTTTACGAGAAGCTGCCCACCTTGGGGCCGCTGATGCGCTGGCTGCGCCGCAGCCTGGGTTGAGCCGCAGCCGGAATCGCGGTTCTGGCCAGCATGGCCTTGATTTCCCGTCCCTCATCCCCATCTGGGCAAACAAGGACTGCCAGGCTTTGCATTGCAACTTCCGGGGGGCTTGGCTAGTCTATGCAAGCGTATCCGTCGCCTTTGACCGCGACTTCTGCTCAAGGAGCACTGCATCCATGTCTCAAGACTTCCAGGTTCTCCAGTCCGGCAGCGTCGCTGACGCGCGCGGGAGTGTGCTGCGGAACACTTATCGCCTGCTCGGCCTGTCCATGCTGCCGACCGCTGTCGGTGCGATGATCGGCGTCAACTCCAGCTTCGCCTTCCTGGCAGCCAGCCCGATCATGGGCACCATCCTGCTGATGGTGGGCGTGTACGGCCTGATGTTCGCGATCGAGCGCAACAAGTACAGCGCCACCGGCGTTTACCTGCTGCTGGCCCTGACCTTCCTGCTCGGACTGATGCTGGGGCCGATCCTGCAGTTCAGCCTGCACCTGCGCAATGGCGGCCAGCTGATAGGCCTGGCAACGGCTGGCACCGGCGCGACCTTCCTCGCGATGTCGGCACTGGGTTCGAATGCCAATCGCGACATGAACGGCATCGGGCGCTTCCTGGCGGTCGGTTCCATCGTGCTGCTGGTGTGCATGGTTGCGCAGATATTCCTGCGCCTGCCGATGTTCCAGCTGGTGATGTCCGGCCTGTTCATGGTGTTCAGCTCGCTGATGATCGCGTACCAGACCAACCAGGTGGTGCGCGGCGGTGAGACCAACTACATCAGCGCCACGCTGACGCTCTACATCAGCATCTACAACATCTTCGTGAGCCTGCTGCAACTGCTGATCGCGTTCAGCGGCAACGACCGCGACTGAGGCCATCTGCGGTGGCTGAGGCCTGCCGCGTCCGCCCGACAACGGCCTGCCCTTGCGGCAGGCCTTTTTCTTGGGCGGGTGCGCCGGGCCGGCGTATGCTCTGCTCGACGCGCCGCGAGGACCCTGTCCGGACAGGCGCGAACATCAGCGAGGAGAGCGCCTGGAATGGACGAATTCTACGGACCGCAGCACCAGCAATGGCAGGACCGCTTCGATACGCGCCGCATGGCCGAGCGCGTGCGCGACATCATCGTGGCGCACGAGATCGACGAGCAGCATCGCGGCTTCATCGAATCGCGCGACCTGTTCTTCCTGACCACCATCGATCACCGCGGCTTCCCGACCGTGTCGCACAAGGGCGGCCACGCGGGTTTCGTGCGCGTGACGGACAGCCGCACCCTGGTCTTCCCCAGCTACGACGGCAATGGCATGTTCCTGTCGATGGGCAACATCGCGCTTGACCCCAAGGTGGGCCTGCTGTTCATCGACTTCGAAACGCCGCATCGCGTGCGCGTGCATGGACATGCGGCAGTGTCCGCCGACGATCCGCGCATGGCCGGGTTCCCCGGCGCCGAACTGATGGTCACGGTGACCATCGAGGAAATCTTCATCAACTGTCCGCGCTACATCCATCGCTACCAGCGGCTGGCAAGTTCGGCCTACACGCCGTGCGCGGGCGTGGCTGCACCGCCACCGCAGTGGAAGCGCATCGACGCGCTGCAGGACGCGCTGCCGGCGCGCGATGCCGGCCTGGCAGAGCGTGCCGGGGGTGTCATCACGCCTGAAGAGTACGGCGCCAAGGTGATGCAGGGCGAAGGCTGAAAGCAGCCTGGGGCTGAGTGCGCGCGGCCGCAGGCCGGCGCCCGCTCAGCGCGTGAACAGCGCGATCGACTCGACGTGGGCGGTGTGCGGGAACATGTTGGCCACGCCTGCGCTGCGCAGCCGGTAGCCGTGCTGGTGCACCAGGATCTGCGCATCGCGCGCCAGCGTCGACGGGTTGCAGGACACGTAGACGATACGCTGCGGTCCGGCGGCGCCGATGGCCTTCACCACCTCGACTGCGCCATCGCGTGGCGGATCGATCAGCATCGCATCGAGCGGTCCGAGTGCCGCCAGGGTCTGAGGCGTGGCCTGGAACAGGTCGGCCACTTCAAAGCGGCAGCGCGCGGCAAGTCCGTTCAGGGCGGCGTTCTCGGCAGCGCGCCGGACCAGGATGGCGCTGCCTTCGACGCCGACCACGTCGGCACCGCAGGCGGCGATCGGCAGCGAGAAGTTGCCCAGGCCGCAGAACAGGTCGGCCACGCGCTCGCCCGGGCGCGGCGCCAGCAGGCGCATGGCGCGGCGCACCAGCACGCGGTTGACGTGGGGATTGACCTGGGTGAATTCGGACGGCCCGAAGGGGAAGCGCAGTCCGAACTCGGGCAGGCGGTAGTCGAGCTCCGGCGCCTCCAGCGGGTGGAAGCGGCGCGCTGTGTCGGGCCCCTTGGTCTGCAGCCACACCTGGACGCCATGCCGATCGGCGAAGGCGCGCAGCGCCTGCTCGTCCTGCGGCGTGAGCGCCTGCAGGACGCGGAACACCAGCACGGTGGCGAGTTCGCCGACCGCGACCTCGATCTGCGGCAGGCGGTCGGACAAGGATAATCCGCTCACCAGTTCGCGCAGGGGTTCGATCAGCAGCGAGACGGCCGCGGGCAGGATGCGGCAGCTCGACATCTGCGCGACAAAACTGGAATTGCGTTCATGGAAGCCGACCAGCACGCCGCCCTTCTTCTGCACCAGGCGCACCGAGAGGCGCGCGCGGTGGCGGTAGCCCCAGGCAGGCCCCTGGATGGCTGGCAGCATGACCTCGGCACGCACGCGGCCGATGCGCTGCAGGTTGTCTTCCAGGATGCGCTGCTTGAACGCGACCTGGGCGGCGGGATCGGCATGCTGCATGTTGCAGCCGCCGCATACGCCGAAATGCGGGCACACGGGCACCACGCGACTGGCGCCGGCACGCACCACTTCGACGGTCTCGCCCTGGTCATAGCTGGGACGGTGCTTGTAGATGCGCGCACGGACCGTTTCGCCGGTCAGGGCGCCGTCAATGAAAGCCACCTTGCCGTCGATGTGCGCCACGCCGCGCGCCTCGTGGTCGACCGATTCGATGGCGAGCAGCGGCAGCGAGGTGCCGGCGGGAGTTTCGGTGCGGCTCTGGGCAGCACGGGACACGTGTCGGAATCTGGCCATGGGGGCGCATTATGCGCCGATTTCGCGCCGGCGCCGGGCCGCTATCTCAAAATCCGACGGCATCGGGTAGACTCGCAAGGATGCCGATGAACTTCTGCAGCGCCTGCGGCGCTTCCGTCACTTTCCGCATCCCGGCTGGCGATACGCTGCCGCGCCACGTCTGCGATCAATGCGAAACCATCCACTACGAAAACCCCAAGGTAGTGGTGGGCTGCATCCCGGAATGGGGTGACCAGGTGCTGCTGTGCAAGCGCGCGATCGAGCCGCGGCACGGCTTCTGGACGCTGCCGGCCGGCTTCCTGGAGAACGGCGAGACGGCCGCCCAGGGCGCCGCGCGCGAGACCCTGGAAGAGGCCGAGGCGCGCGTCGACGTTGGACCGCTGTACACCTTCTACAATCTGCCCCACATCAGCCAGATCTACCTGATCTTTCGCGGCCGCCTGCTCGACCTGAACTTCGGTCCCGGTGTCGAGAGCCTGGAAGTGCGCCTGTTCCGCGAGGACGAGATCCCCTGGCAGGACCTGGCATTCCGCACCGTTGCCGAGACCCTGCGTCACTACTTCGCCGACCGCGCGCAGGGGACATTCGACTTCCACATCGGCGACATTCCGCCCGTGAGCTAAAGACCGGTCATCGGCGGCCGCTAAGCTGTCGATGAACGCCAAACCGAATCGCCGGATCCTCCTGATCGACGACATGCCGGCGATCCATGAGGATTTCCGCAAGCTGTTCGACACGTCCGACGCGCATGCCGCACTGGACGCGGACGAAGCGCTGCTGTTCGGCGCCGTGGCGCCGGTGCGCCAAACCGCGTTCGTGCTGGACTCGGCGTTCCAGGGGCGAGACGGCCTGGCGCTGGTGCGTGCGGCGCGCGCCGGAGGCCGACCCTATGCCATGGCCTTCGTCGACATGCGCATGCCGCCCGGCTGGGACGGCGCCGAAACCATCGCACGCCTGTGGGAAGCCGATCCCGAACTGCAGGTGGTGATCTGCACGGCCTACACCGAGCGCTCCTGGGAGGACATGCTGGCGCAGTTGGACGCGCGCGACCGCCTGCTGGTGCTCAAGAAGCCGTTCGACACCATCGAGGTGCTGCAACTGGCACGCACGCTGGTCACCAAGTGGGACCTGCAGCGCGAAGCGCAGGCGGCGCTGCGCATCCGCGAACGCGCCATCGAGGCCGCACTCAATCCGATCGTGATCACCGACTGCGGCCTGCCTGACCATCCGATCCAATACGTGAATCCGGCGTTCGAGCGGGTCACCGGCTACGCGGCCGCCGAGGTGACCGGACGCAATCCTCGGTTCCTCAATGGCGGACTGGACGACCAGCCCGAACTGCGCATGATTGCCGCCGCCATCCATGAAGGCCGTGAGGCGCACGGCGTGGTGCGCAATTTCCGCAAGGACGGCCGCGAATTCTGGAACGAAATGCACATCGCGCCGGTACGCGACGAGGACGGCGCCACCACGCATTTCGTCGGCGTGCTGAATGACGTCACCGAGGCACGCGATCGCGCACGCGCCATGGAATACCAGGCGCGCCACGATGCACTGACCGGCCTGCCCAACCGGGTGCTGCTGCACGACCGGCTGGAGCAGTCGCTGGCGCACGCGCGCCGCTCGGGCAGCGGGCTGGCGGTGCTGTGGCTGGATCTCGATCACTTCAAGCTGGTCAACGACAGCTTCGGCCATCGTGTCGGCGATGCGCTGCTCAGCGCCATGGCGGCGCGCCTGCAGACCACGGTGCGCGAGTCGGATACCGTGGCGCGCCTGGGTGGCGACGAATTCGTGGTGCTGCTGCCCGGCGTCCATTCGGCGAGCGATGCCGCGGCCGCCGCCAACAAGGTGCTGGCGGCGCTGCTGGCCCCCTTCCAGGTGGGCGAGCACCTGCTGCGTGCCGGCACCAGCCTGGGCATCAGCCTGTTCCCGGGCGACGGCGAGACCAGCGAGGAACTGCTGCTGCATGCCGATACCGCCATGTACCGCGCCAAGAGCGAAGGCCGCAACGGCTACCATTTCTACCGCCCGGAACTCAGCCAGGCGGCGCGTCAGCGCGAGTCGCTGTCGCGTGACCTGCACGCGGCGCTGGAAGAAGGCCAGTTCGAGCTCCACTTCCAGCCCATGCTCGACATGGCGAGCGGTCGGCTCGATCGCGCCGAGGCGCTGATCCGCTGGCGGCACCCGGTGCGCGGTCTGGTGCCGCCGGGCGACTTCATTCCGCTGGCCGAGGAAAGCGGCCTGATCGTGCCGATCGGCAAGTGGGTGCTGGACACGGCGTGTGCACAGGGGCGGCGCTGGCAGCAGGCGGATCCGCCGGTGGACCTGCGCATTTCGGTCAATGTGTCGGCGCGTCAGTTCCGCCACAACGATCTGGTGGACACGGTGAGCGCCGCACTCGCTGCCAGCGGCCTGGATCCAGGACGGCTGGTACTCGAGGTGACCGAGAGCCTGCTGATGCAGCAGTCCGGCAGCGTGCTCGACACCCTGAAGGGCCTCAAGGCGCTGGGCGTCACGCTGGCGCTGGACGACTTCGGCACCGGCTTTTCCAGTCTGAGCTATCTGCGGCGCTTTCCCCTCGACGTGCTGAAGATCGACCGCGCCTTCATTTCCGGGCTGCCTTCGACCGAGGCCGATGTCGCGATCACGCGCGCGATTGTGGGCATGGCGCATTCGCTGGGCCTGGCGGTGGTGGCCGAAGGCGTCGAGACGCCGCAGCAACTGGCTTTCCTGCGCAGCCTGAAGTGCGACGCGGCGCAGGGCTTCCTGATGGCGCGGCCGGCACCGGCCGACGAAGTCACGGCACTCTGGCACGCCAGCCGGCGCGCCCTGCCCGGCCCGGGCCTGGGCGTTGCGGGTGGCGCGCGCGACGGCGCCGCGGCGGCCACTTGAACGGCGCCGGTACCCCGGCGCTGGCGCAGCCGGACGCGACGCGCCGGGGCATCGAATGGCTGCACGCCGCCACCCCGGGCGCGCTGCACGTCGACGTCGATTTCGTGATCCGGGCCGACGGTCCCGGACACTGGGTTGTCTGCAAGCGCGCACGTACGCCGGGCGCGCAGGCGCGACTCGCCAATGAGCGCCGGGTGCTGGAACGCGTGGCGGGTGTCGATGGTGTGCCTGCACTTTGCCCTGACTCGGCCGCCTCGCATGACGGCATGATCGCTGACGCCGGCTCGCTGCTTCTGCGCACGCGCCAGGGTCGCCGGCTGCACGCGCGCGACGGCGCGTTGATGCTTGCGGGCGACGATCTGCTGTCCCTGGCCGCCGCGCTCGCGCGCATCCTGGCCGAGGTGCATCAGCGCGGCGTCCAGCACCGCAACATCCATCCCGGCGCGATCATCTGGGCCGGCCCCGGCGACCGGCCCACGCTGGTCGACTTCGAACTCGCCGGCACCTCGGCGGAACTGCAGCCAGGCTTCGTGCACCACACGCTGGTGAGCGGAACGCTGGCCTACGCCGCGCCGGAGTTGAGCGGCCGCGCGGGCATCAGCGTCGACCATCGCGCCGATCTCTATGCCCTGGGCGCGACCCTCTACGAGTTCGCCACCGGCCAGCCGCCGTTCCACGAAGACGACCCGCTGCGCCTGATCCATGCGCACCTGGCAAGCACGCCGGTGCCGCCGGCACAGCTGGCGCCCGATCTGCCGGCGGCGCTCGGCGACGTGATCCTGCGCCTGCTCGAGAAATCGCCCGACCGCCGCTACCAGAGCGCGGAGGGACTGGCCTTCGATCTCGACATCCTCGCCGCACGGCTGCCCGGAGGCGACAGCCGTCCCTTTGTGCCAGGTACGCGCGACTATCCGGCGTGGCTGGCGGCTCCGACACAGCTGATGGGCCGGGACGACGAGCGCGCAGCCCTGGAGCGCGCGCTGGCCGCTGCGCTCCAGGGCGAAGGTGGGGGCGCGCTGATCGCCGGCGCGCCGGGAGTGGGCAAGACCGCCCTGCTCAATACCCTGCGTCCGCTGATCACGGCACGCCAGGGCTGGTTCGTCAGCGGCAAATTCGACCAGTCGCGTCAGGACCAGGAGGCCGACGGCCTGCGCCAGGCGCTGCGTGCACTGGGCCGGCTGCTGCTGGCCGAACCAGAGGCCGCGCTGGACGCGCAGCGCCGGCGCCTGAAGGCGGCACTGGGAATCGGCGTGGCCAGCGTGTGCGCCGTGCTGCCCGAATTCGCCATGTTGCTGGGAGGCGAGGCCGTCGCCGTGACAAGGCCGGATGCCGCCTTGGCCGAAAGCGAATGGGTGCAGGCGGTACTGGCGCTGTTGGGCAGCGTGGTGAGCGCGCAGCGACCGCTGGTGATGGTCCTGGACGACCTGCAGTGGGCCGCGGCACCGGCGATCCGCGTCTTCGACGCGATCCTGCACGCAGGCCGGCGGCCCGGCTTGCTGCTGGTCGGCGCCTATCGCGCCCAGGAGGTCGATGCGGCACATCCGCTGCAGGCACGGCTGGCGCGCTGGCAGCAGCTGCCGGCGCCGCCGCTGCAGATCGCGCTCGTCAATCTGCCACCAGACGCCCTGGCCGAGCTGCTCGGCACCATGCTGCGCCTGTCGCGCGAGCGCGCGGGCGAATTGGCCGCCGTGATTGCGCCGCGCACCGCCGGCAATCCCTTCGACACGGTCGAACTGGTCAACGCCCTGCGCCACGAGGGTGCGCTGGTGGCGGCAAGCGAAGGCTGGCAGTGGGATGTCCAGGCCATCCGGCGCCATGTCGGGCAAGACGAAGTGCTGGAATTGCTGCGCGCACGCATCGCGCGTCTGCCGGCCACCACGGTCGAACTGCTGCAAGTGGCGGCCTGCCTCGGCGGCCAGGTCGAACTGGAATGCCTGGCCGCCGCGAGCGGCATCGGGGCCGGCGAAGCGGAACTGCGCGCCGCCGC
>JAGWIJ010000034.1 GCA_028873535.1 Pseudomonadota bacterium | reverse complement strand
CTTCGGCGCGACGTGCCAGCACGTCGCTGATGCCCAGCTCGATCAGCTCGCGCGTGTAGCCGCGCTCGAACAGCAGGTAGCTGGCCAGGGTGGCGCCGCGTGCCATCGCGCCGGCCGCGCGCCGCCGGCGCGCACGCGCATGCGGCACCACGCCGACAGCGCCGAGCATGGCGCGCACCGGACGCGGCAGTTCGTTGATGTGACGCTCGGCCAGCACGTCGAGGCGTTGCGAGGGCAGGATGACCAGCGTTTCGATGCTGCGCAGCGGACAGGCGGCGCGTGCCTCGGGTGCCAGCAGCGTCAGCGTGCGGTTGACGCGCTCCAGCCTTTCGATGTCGGCCGACAGGCTGTCCAGGAAAATGCTCGACAAGGCGTGACCGGCTACCTGCGCCAGACTGGGATAGACCGCCTGGCCGGCGCGTTCGTCTTCGGCCTGGTGGGCGCGCGCGGCGCCGATCACGAGGATCCGTTCAGCGCCCAGATGGATGGCCGGGCTGATCGGCGCCACCTGACGCATCGAACCGTCGCCGAAAAACTCCGCATGCGCGTCGAGTTGCAAGGCCTGGGCCGGAAAAACGAAGGGGATCGCCGACGAGGCCAGCAAGTGCGCCGGCCCCAGCCGGTCACGCACGGCCAGCCGCTGCGAGCGTGTCCAGCCGGCCACAGGCCGGCGCGACTGGTAAAAGGTGACATGACGCCCGGTGGAATAGCTCGACGCCGACACTGCCAGCGCTGCCAGGTGTCCGCTGCGCAGATGGCGCGCGATCTGGCGATAGTCGATCAAGCGATGCAGCAGCCCGGCCAGCGGTCCGTTGTCGAGCAGGGAGCGCGGCCGGCTCCCGACCAGATCCTTGAGCAGCCAGCCAAAGGCGAAACCACCGATCCAGCGGGCCCCTGTCTGGAGGATGCCGAGAGCATCGGAGCGGTAGACCTGACTGGCGTGGAAGTCGGACCATACCTGCTCCAGCCGTTCGCTGCCGGTCTGGAAATCATCAGCGCCGGTGGCCAGCGCCACCGCGTTGATGGCGCCGGCGGAGGTGCCGCACACCACCTGGAAGGGAAGCGGGCGGCGGCCGTCACGCTGCAGCAGCAGGCTGGCAATGCCGCGCAACACGCCCACCTGGTAGGCGGCACGGGCACCGCCGCCGGACAATACCAGACCCGTCAGCCCGGCTGCCGTGTTCACGGCAGGACGCCCTGCCAGGGCACGCCGCGCAGATGGAATTCCACCGCCACCAGATCGTCGACGGCCAGCAGGCCGCCCATCACCGCGTAAGGCTTGACGCCGTAGTCGCCCTGACGGAATGCCAGCATGCCGCTGATCTCGAGCTGCTGGCCATCCGCGTGCACGTGCAGCGCAAGCCGCTGGTGGTGGGTTTCACCATGCAGGCTCAAGGCGACGTCAGCGATGGCGACCGGGGTCTCGCCAGCCTCGACGCTGGCGCTGATCTCGACCCAAGGGTGGCTGGCGGCGCCGAACGCCGCATCGCTCATCAGGTGTTCGAGAGTGCCGTGGATGGCATCGCTGTCGAGGGTGCCGGCGAAGCCGCCACCGATTGCGGCGCGCAGGGCGGGTGGATCCACCTGCAGTTCGGCCAGACGAAAGCCGAGATCGGCGCCGGCGCCACGCAGCCCTTTGGATGGCGCATGTGCAAGGCCGCTGAAGTGCGGCACGGTGATCACGTGGTTGTGGCCGAAGCGCGCAGCGGCCCCGGCGCGCAGGGCGTAGATGCGGACATCGGAACGCGCAGGCTCGAGCAGATAGACGATGTCGCCGCTGGCCTGGCGTTCCCGATAGTGGTCCAGCGTGGCCCGGCGCAGCACGCCGAGGTCGGCAGGCTGCGCGACGCCGGCCCCGGCCGGCGCCTGGCCGGGTGCGGCGCAGCCGGCCAGGCCGACAAGGGCGGCGGCGATCAAGGCCAGAGCCGCTGCCATCAGATGCCGTCGAGAACCTGCTGGCGGCGCGCCAGGAACTCCTGCTCGCTGATCAGTCCCTTGTCGCGCAGCCGCTGCAGGGTCTGCAAGCGGCGCTCAGCGACTTCGGCCGGCATCGGCGCATCGGTGCGCGCGGGCGCTGTGGGGAGCGGCGCCGCGCCTGCTGCTGCCGGCGTTGCTGCGGCGGGTGTCGGCGCGGCGCTGCTGCCAGCGGGTGGCGCCAGCGGCGGGTAAGGGGAGTGCTGCGTCGAGGCTGCCCTGGCAGCGGATGCCGCTTTGGGTGTGGCAGTGACGGTAGGCACGACACGCTCTTCACCGGTGCTGGTGTCCAGCGACGTCGCCAGGGGGATGATCACCCAATCGGGACGCACGTGGATCAGGGCATCCGGTGCCAACGTGACCGCCGACGGACGCTCGCGTCCGCCGAAGTCGAAACTGCGTACCTGGCGGATCGCCAGGTAGGCGCCAATGAAGTCGACCTGCGTCTCGGCAAACAGCAGGTTCAAGCCTCTGGCATCGAGGAAAGCGCGGCCGCTGTTACCGAATTCGCGATCGATCAGGCCTCCGGTATCGATATGCGAAGTGATCATGAACAGCGCGTCCTGGCCGGGCCCGGCCTTGGCCAGCGCGACCGACAGGCCCTTGGCGAAAGCCTTGGCGGCATCCTTGTCGAACAGGCGCCGCGGGCCGTGTGCGGTGTCCAGGAACAGCAGGGACAGAGTGCTGGCCAGCTCGTCAGGCGCCAGGGTCAAGGGTTGCAGGCGCGGCGTGGCAGAGGGCGTGTCGAGCAGGTAGATCTGATGGTAGTCGCCGCCACTCCAGGCCAGGCTGTGGGGCGGACACTGGTGTTCGTCGCAGGCCACATAGTTGCTCATGTAGGTGGTGCCGGCCATGGCGCTGCCTTGCAGCAGCAGGCCCGCCGCTAAGGCAAGCAGGGTTCGGCGCAAGGCGACAGACGGGTAGGGTTGCCCCAGGCTCATGAAACGTCTCCAACAGGGAAGGATGCGGGTGGCACGGGATTGCATCAGCGCGCCTGGGCGATTATGGCAGCGCGCACGCAAGTGTGCTGCCCCGATCGGACTGGCTGCGCGTTCCGGGCCCCGGAAACGACACGGGCAAGGTGAGCCATGACTGGCTACCTTGCCCGCGGCAAGCTCAGCACTTTGCGCTGACGGTCGGTCTACCCAGGATCAGGTCCGGACCGTCGCGCTCCAGCGGCTTACCACCAGTCTTCGTTCCACCAGGTTTCGACCTGGATACCGACGGTGGTGCCGGCGTTGCCCATGCCGATCGAGTTGCCCTGGTTGTAGTTGTTGGCGGCGATGGTGGCGGTGGCCGCGTTGTTCCAGGTGGCATGGGTCACGAACAGACGCATCTCCGGACGGTCCCAGAAGCCGGGGCCGAAGGTGAAGGTCGGGGCGATGGTGACCTTGGTCAGGTTCTGCGAAGGGGCGTTCGGGTAGGACATGCGGTCATAGCCGATTTCCGCCTGCAGCTTGAAGTTCTGGCTGAAAGCATACTCGGGGCGCACGCCGAACGAGGTCCAGGTGACGGTACCCTGGGCCGGGCCGTACAGCGCCGACAGCTTGTCTGCCTGGTAGACGACGTCGAACGAGGCGCTGAATTCCTTGGTCGGCTGAATGACCAGGAAGTCGAACACGCGCGTGCGGGTGTCGTCGGAACCGAGCAGGGTCGAACCCGACAGGCCCATACGGTTGCAGCACAGGCCGTTGCCGCCGTTGGGGCCGGTGCCGCCGTTGAGCACGGCTTGCGGGTTGGCCTGATAAGCGGCCGTGCTGGCTGCCATGATCGGGTCGCCGCGGCCGGTACCCGGGCCGACACCATACTGCAGGCCGAAGGTGTTGTTGCCGCCGAAGATCGACTGGTTGTGGAACAGATGGGCGTTGAAACCGTTGTGGCGGTCGTTGCCCGAACTGCTTGCACTGATGTAGCCGAACACCAGGTCCAGCTTGCCACCCGGGTTGACCGGGATGCCGCGCAGCAGGAAGTCGTTGCGGATCGCCGAGTTCGAACCGGTGGACGCCGGCAGGTTGGTGGTGCCGGGGATGGTGTTGTTGGTCCCAAAGACGTTGCTGTCGTTGTCCTTGAAGATGGCGTAGCTGAACTTGCCGCCGGTGCTGGTGGGGATATTGTCGATACCGCCACCCTGGCCGTTCAGGTTGATGTACTGCAAGTCCATGGTGTGGATGTCGGGACGCTCGTAGTAGCGCTCGCCCAACCAGGCCGTGCCACCCGCCAGGCTGTCGATGCCCTTGGCCTCGACATACATCTGCGACACGTACAGGCCGCCGTTGTTGTTGCCCCAGAAGGAGCTGCCCGAGTAGTCGGCGATCATGGCGTGACCGACGAACTTGACGCCGTTCTCGGAGGTGGCCAGGGTCTTGGCATAGCCCAATTCGCCGTAGCTGTCGCACTCGTTGCCGAGACGGTAGCCATGGCCGTTGCCGTTGCCGAGGTAGTAGCAGTTGCCCACGCCGCCGCCGGACGACGCACCGGCGCCGGAACGGAAGTAGCCGATGTACTGCCCTTCGTCATCGTTGGCGAAGGCTGCCGACGCCAGGCAGAGCATCGCCAGCGGCAGGCCCTTCAGCATCAGGTTCACGGTGTTTCTCATCAAGATCTCCTCTCTGTGGTAGTGACTCACTTTCGTCCCGGCAAGTCCCGGAATCGCGGGGTATGCAGTCTGAGGGTTCGTGGCCCGCAGCCTGCCGCGATGCTGATGAGGGTGTTGGAGGGGGGGCAAGACAACCGCTGCCGCGCTGCTGCCTGGGCGCTGTGGCCCGGGGTGCGCGCTGCGGGACCTCCTCCGCAACATCCTTCTTGTGTTCAAGGCTCACGCCGACGCTTCTTTGTCGTCGACGGTGCGTCACTTGGACGCACACCAGTACTTGCCACTGGCCGCTGTTTTGGCCCTGCGCACTGGTGAAACTGAGTGTAGTTCCGTTACACGAACAGCGACAAGGACAGCTCATTCCGTGCCGACCGGATCGCAGTGCGCATAGCGTGAAAATCAGAAAATGTCCAGTTATTCATATAGATGGAGTGTTGCAAAAAAACAACTCCGAGTTTTCAGAAGCGGGATGCGGCAAACCGAAGGGCGGTGTCAGGGCTTCGTCAGTCTCGTAACGCGATTACATTTGCGTGAGCTGCGATGCCGATTTCCGTATCGCTCGGGGGGTGTGCCGCAGACGCTGCAGCGCCACGCCCACTTTGCGCCCGCAATAAATCAATCGTCGGCTGTTTTTGTGTCGACGTGCTGCGGAGGGTTGATCGTACTACATTGATAGTAAAGATTAAATTGAATTTTCTCGGCACTTTATTGCTGCTATGCAATAAATAATAGTTGTTGATTTATTGCTTTTTGTTCTCTAAAGTTGGCCCACCTTCGTGTCGTGCCGTGCAGTCCACACCGCCGGTATTGCGGCACGCAGGCCATCCGCAAAGCTTGAGCCGGTCGAGTCGCACGATTCCGACCTGGCCACCACACCGTTCCCTGACAGGAGGAGTCACCATCATGAATTCCCGCATCAGCCTGGTCGCACTTGCCGCCACCCTCAGTCTCACGGCAGCCGCCGCCGACCAGCCGATCATTGGCCTGATCACCAAGACCGATACCAACCCGTTCTTCGTCAAAATGAAGGAAGGCGCCGCAGCCGAAGCCAAGAAACTCGGAGCCAAGCTGATGAGCGCCGCCGGCAAGCAGGACGGCGACAACGCCGGCCAGGTGACGGCCATCGAGAACATGATGGCAGCCGGCGCCAAGACCATCCTGATCACCCCCAGCGACGCCAAGGCCATCGTGCCCACCATCAAGAAGGCGCGTGACGCCGGCGTGCTGGTGATCGCCCTCGACAGCCCGACCGATCCGGTCGAGGCCGTCGATGCGCTGTTTGCCACCGACAACTACAAGGCCGGCCAGTTGATCGGCCAGTACGCCAAGACCGCGCTGGGTGGCAAGCCGGCCAGGATCGTGACGCTGGACCTGTTTCCTGGCCACCCGGTCGGGGCGCAGCGCCACAACGGCTTCATGTCGGGCTTCGGCCTGAAAGCGGCCGACGCCAAGTCCAATGACCTGTCCACGGCACCTGAAATCGTCTGCGCCGCCGACAGCTATGGCGACCAGTCCAAGGGCCAGGCCGCCATGGAAAGCTGCCTGCAGAAGTCGCCTGACGTGAACCTGGTGTACACCATCAATGAGCCGGCGGCTGCCGGCGCCTACAAGGCCCTGAAGTCGGCGGGCAAGGAAAAAGGCGTCGTGATCGTCTCGGTCGATGGTGGTTGCCAGGGCATCCGCGACACCGCCGCCGGCAAGATCCAGGCGACCTCGCAGCAGTACCCCCTCAAGATGGCGGCCATGGGCGTCGCTGCCGGGGTGGAATATGCCAAGACCGGCAAGAAGGCTTCCGGCTATGTCGATACTGGCGTTACCCTGATCGCGGGCAAGCCGCTCGCTGGCGTCGAAAGCAAGGACACCAAGGTCGGCATGGAGTTGTGCTGGGGCAAGAAGTAAGTCCGGGTTCCGTCCGGTCCCGGCGGCGGTACGCCGTCGGGACCGGACGGTCGTTCCATCCCTGATCGGAAGCGAAATCCATGACACCTTTCCTGGAACGGTTTCCCCTGGTGCGTCATATCGGCACGCTGGGTCCCCTCATTGCGCTGCTGGGCGCCTGCCTCTTTTTTGCGAGCCAGAGTCCGCGCTTTCTCAGCGGCCAGAATTTTTCCCTGATCCTGCAGCAGGTGATGGTGGTGGGCGTGCTGGGCATCGGCCAGACCCTGATCATCCTGACGGCCGGTATCGATCTTTCCTGTGGCATGGTGATGGCGCTGGGTGCTGTGCTGATGAGCAAGCTGGCTGTCGATACCGGCATCAGCGTGCCGCTGGCGATCCTGTGCGGCCTCGCTGCGACCACGCTGTTCGGCGTGATCAATGGCCTGCTGGTGACCAAGGTCAACCTGCCCCCTTTCATCGTCACGCTGGGAACGCTCAACATCGCGTTCGCCATCAACCAGATCTATTCCGGCGCGCAGACCGTCACTGACCTGCCGGACGGCCTGACCGCGCTCGGCAACACCTTCAGTCTGGGCGACGTCGCCATTTCCTACGGCAGCATCCTGATGTTGCTGGCCTATGCCGCCAGTTGGTTCCTGCTGCGCGAGACCGCGCCCGGGCGTCACGCCTACGCAGTCGGCAACAATCCCGAGGCGGCGCGCCTGACCGGCATTGCCACCAAGCGCGTGCTGCTGTTCGTCTACGGCCTGGCGGGCCTGAGCTATGGGGTGGCCGCCATGCTGTCGGTGGCGCGCACCGGCGTTGGCGATCCGCAGGCCGGCCAGACCGAGAATCTGGATACCATCACGGCCGTGGTGCTGGGCGGTACCAGTCTGTTCGGTGGCCGCGGCAGCGTGCTGGGAACCCTGGTGGGGGCTGTCATCGTGGGCGTGTTCCGTAATGGCCTCACGCTGATGGGTGTGTCGTCGGTGTACCAGATCCTGATCACCGGCATTCTGGTGATCCTGGCCGTCACGGCCGATCAAGTCTCGCGCAAGGGGAGGTGAAGGCGATGAATGCTGAATTCGACAATAACCCCGGCCACATGCCTCCGCCCGATCATCTGCCGCCGCCAGGCAGTCCGGTGCTGCAGGCGCGCGGTCTGGTCAAGCGCTATGGCCGTGTCACGGCCATCGACGGCGCCGATTTCGATCTGCGCTCGGGCGAGATCCTGGCCGTCATCGGTGACAACGGTGCCGGCAAGTCGTCGCTGATCAAGGCCTTGTCCGGGGCTGTCGTTCCAGACGAAGGTGAGATCCTGCTCGACGGCAAGCCTGTCGCCTTCCGCAGTCCGATGGACGCGCGCAAGGCTGGCATCGAAACCGTGTACCAGGATCTGGCCGTGGCGCCGGCCATGACCATCGCCGAGAACCTGTTCCTGGGGCGTGAACTGCTGCGGCCGGGCATGCTGGGCACGCTGCTGCGCTGCCTGGACAAGCCGCGCATGCTGGCCGAGGCGACGGCGCACATGCAGAGCCTCAAGATCGGCATCCGCTCGATGAAGCAGGCAGTCGAGACGCTGTCGGGTGGGCAGCGCCAGGGCGTCGCCGTGGCGCGCAGCGCGGCGTTCGCGCGCCACGTCGTGATCATGGACGAGCCGACCGCCGCGCTGGGGGTCAAGGAAGGCAATATGGTGCTGGAGCTGATCCGTCGCGTGCGCGATCGTGGTCTGCCCGTGATCCTGATCAGCCACAACATGCCGCATGTGTTCGAGATCGCCGATCGCATTCATGTCCATCGCATGGGCAAGCGCGCTGCCGTGCTCAATCCGCGCCGCATCAGCATGAACGATGCGGTCGCGGTGATGACCGGTGCGCTGGCCGTCGAGGATATCCCGCCGGAATGCCACGCATGAACGCGAAGGGGCTGCGATGCTGAGGGGGCTGGATCCGATCCTGAACGGCGACCTGCTCAAGGTGCTGTGCGACATGGGGCACGGCGACCAGATCGCCGTGGTCGATGCCAATTTCACCGCCTACCGCCTGGCCGCCGGCCGGCCGGTGCTGCGGCTCGATGGTGTCGGCCTGCTGCGTGCGTGCGAAGCCATCCTGTCGGTGCTGCCGCTCGACGACGATCTGCTGCAGCCGGCGGCCTATATGCAGGTGACCGGCAGCGCGCCCGACTTCCGTACGCCCGTGCAGTCGGCCGTGGTCGCTGCCGTGCAAAGGCTGGCGGGCAGGCCGGCGACGGCCTGCGAGGCCGTCGAGCGCTTCGCGTTCTACACGCGTGCGGCGCAGGCGGTGGCAGTCGTCCAGACGGGAGAGCTGACGCCATTCGCAAACTTCCTGTTCGCCAAGGCGGTGATCCTTCCGCCATGAGCGACATCGACGGCGCGCCCCTGCCGCGGCGCGGGCTGGCGGCCGGGGAAGGGGAAGGGGGGGGCAAGGTGCGGCGGCTGCGGCCGCGGGGCTCGAACCAGGGCGGCATGCGCCAATTCAACGAGCGCGTGGTGCTGCAGACCTTGCGTCTGCACGGCCGGCTGGCCAAGGCCGACCTCGCGCGCTTTACCAGCCTGTCAGCCCAGACCATCGCCTTGATCATTGCGCGGCTGGAAAAGGATGACCTGATCCGCTACGGCGAACCGGTGCGCGGTCGCGTCGGGCAGCCGGCTGTGCCGATCAGCCTGAATCCGGAAGGGGCCTATTCGATCGGCGTCAGCATCGGCCGGCGCGCACTCAACACCTTGCTGATCGACCTCACCGGCACCGTGGTGGCGCGTCACGTCGACCACTATCCCTATCCCGATCCTTCTACGCTGTTCACCCAGATTGCCACCCATCTGGATCTGGTGCGTGACGGACTGGGCACCCGCCGCGCGCGCAAGCTGGTCGGCGTGGGGGTGGCGGCACCCCTGCTGCTCGGCGGATGGAATCGCCTGCTTGGTGCGGCAGCGGCAAAGGCCGAGCCCTGGAACCAGGTTGATCCGTTCGCAGCGGTACAGAAGCTGACCCGGCTGCCGGTTCATTTCGCCAAGGACACCAACGCCGCCTGCATCGCCGAAATGGTCACCGGCCGCGGGCGCGAGCTCAAGAGCTTCCTCTATCTGTTCGTCGACACCTTCATCGGTGGCGGCGTGGTGCTGGACAGTCATCTGCACGGTGGGCAGCACGCCAATGCCGGGGCCGTCGGTTCCATCCCGCTGCTGCGGCCGGGGCAGGGGCGCGACAGGCAGTCCGAGCAACTGCTTGGCCTGGCTTCGCTGTGGAACCTCGAGCGCGAACTGGAGCGCCATGGCATCGATCCGATGGCCGCCTACGACGCGCGTGCCCTCGACCCTGCCTGCCGCCCCCATACCGAAGCGTGGGCGCGCGAGACGGCGGCGGCCATCTGCATGGGTATTGCCAGCGGCGTGGCCTGGCTGGACATCGATGCCGTGGTGGTTGACGGTTCCTTCGACCGCCAACTGCTGGCCATGCTGTTGCGCGAAATCGACGCTGCGCTGACGCATCATGACTGGGAAGGCGTGTGGCGCCCGGTGTTGCTGGCCGGCACCATCGGCGCCGATGCGCGCGCACTGGGTGGTGCGATCCTGCCGATGCACGCGAGTTTCGGTCCCGACCGCGATCTCTTCCTGAAGGCGCCCGACGGCACCTGACAGGTGCACAATGGCAACGGTCAGAAGCTGCGCGCCTGCGCCTTCGGGATGTAGTTCTACTACGTCCATCCGCTGACATAGGCCGGCGAATCGCGCCGGCACGTGCGTCACGCCTGACCGGATCTGCCGGAGCTCTTGGTCGCGGCAAATAAAACACTTTTACATCAGCCTGTTGGCGTTCCTGCCGCGAGCCCCCTCTGGTGCCTGCAAATACCCGTGGCGGCGTCGCTTGCGCTGCGCGTCAGGCGGGGCTTGTCATTTCTGATGTAACGCGACTACACTGCGCGGATCGTGGCGGCGGCTTCCAGAAGAACCGCGTCGCGACCATCGAATGCAAACCAATAAAGGCTCGATCAGGAGGAGCTATGGCAATCAAGTTGAAGACCTTGTGCGCAGGCGTCATGGGCGCAGTGCTGCTGGGATCAATGGCTGCGCAGGCTGCCGAAGTGGAAGTGCTGCACTACTGGACGTCTGGCGGTGAGGCCAAGGCCGCTGCCGAGCTGAAGAAGATCGTCGAAGCCAAGGGCAACACCTGGAAGGACTTCGCTGTCGCCGGTGGCGCGGGCGAGAACGCCATGACGGTGCTGAAGGCACGCGTGGTGTCCGGCAATCCCCCGACGGCCGCCCAGATCAAGGGCCCGACCATCCAGGAGTGGGGTGCGGAAGGCTCGCTGGGCAACCTCGATGCGGTTGCCAAGGCCAACAACTGGGATGGCCTGCTGCCGACCGTGGTCGCCAATGTCATGAAGTACCAGGGCCATTACGTCGCCGTGCCGGTCAACGTGCACCGCGTGAACTGGATGTGGGCCAACCCCGAAGTCTTCAAGAAGGCCGGCGCGACCGTGCCCAAGACCTGGGACGAGTTCGTCGTCGCAGCCGACAAGATCCAGAAGGCCGGTTTCATTCCGGTCGCCCATGGCGGCCAGCCGTGGCAGGACTTCACGGTGTTCGAGTCGGTGGTGCTGGGCGTCGGCGGCCATGCCTTCTACAAGAAGGCTCTGGTCGACCTGGATCCCGCCTCGCTGAACAGCCCGACCATGGTCAAGTCCTTCGAAATGCTGCGCACCGTGCACAAGTATATCGACAAGGATTCCGCCAACCGCGACTGGAACCTGGCCACCGCCATGGTGATCAACGGCAAGGCCGCCATGCAGTTCATGGGTGACTGGGCCAAGGGCGAGTTCACCGTCGCCGGCAAGAAGCCCGGCAAGGACTACATCTGCGCGCCGGCGCCCGGCACGGCGGATGCCTTCACCTTCAACATCGACAGCCTGGCCGTGTTCGAGCCCAAGTCCGCCGATGCCAAGAAGGGACAGGACGACCTCGCCGCGGCCGTGATGGGCGTGCCCTTCCAGGAAGTGTTCAACCTGAACAAGGGCTCGATCCCGGCGCGTCAGGGCATGGACCTGTCCAAGTTCGACGACTGCGCCAAGGAGTCCGCCAAGGACTTCAGCGCCACTGCCAAGACCGGCGGCCTGGTGCCCTCGATCGCCCACGGCATGGCGGTTCCGGGCGCAACTGCCGGCGCCATGCAGGACGTGGTGACGCAGTTCTTCAACGGCAATTCCCTGACCCCCAAGCAGGCCGCTGAAAAGCTGGCCGCCGCCGCCAAGGTCAAGTAATTCCGTGTGAAGCGCAAGGCGGCTACCCGCCGCCTTGCGCGCAAACGCGCCGGCCCACCGGCTGGCGCGTCCCTTGCCTCATTCCGGGGAACCCAGCATGCAAGCCCAAGCTCCTGCTTCCGGCCGCCCTGCGGCAACGCCCGGCTGGCGCCGCATGGTCGAGGACGCGCTGCCACGTCTGGTAGTCGCGCCGACCTTCGCTGCCGCCCTGCTGTTCATCTACGGTTACATCGCGTGGACGGCCGTGCTGTCGTTCACCACTTCGCGCATGCTGCCGAGCTATCACTTCGGTGGCCTGATCCAGTACGCCAATCTGTTCGACAACGCACGCTGGTCGGTCGCGCTCGGCAACCTGCTGGTGTTCGGTGTCGGCTTCGTGGTGATCTGCCTGGTGGTAGGGCTCACGCTCGCGATCCTGCTCGACCAGAACATACGTGCCGAGGGCTTCATCCGCTCGGTCTACCTCTACCCGATGGCACTGTCGTTCATTGTCACCGGCACCGCCTGGAAGTGGCTGCTCAACCCCGAACTCGGCTTCGAGAAGGTGATGCACGACTTCGGCTTCGCCGACTTCAGCTTCGACTGGCTGATCAATCCCGACCGCGCCATCTACTGCGTGGTCATCGCGGGGGTGTGGCAATCGTCGGGCTTCGTGATGGCGCTGTTCCTCGCCGGCCTGCGCGGCATCGACGATTCGATCATCAAGGCCGCGCGCGTGGACGGTGCGAGCCTGCCGACCATCTACCGCCGCATCATCCTGCCCAGCCTGTGGCCGACCTTCTTCTCCTGTTTCATGATCCTGGCCCATATCGCCATCAAGAGTTTCGACCTGGTCATGGCGCTCACCGGTGGCGGCCCGGGCTTTGCCAGCGACGTGCCTGCAACCTTCATGTACGCGTTCGCCTTCACGCGCAACCAGATCGGCATGGGTGCTGCCAGCGCCATGATGATGTTGATGATCGTGGTCGCCGTGATCGTTCCCTTCCTGTATTCCGACTTGCGCGGAGGCCGCCGTGGCTGATGCTTCCAATCCCGCGACCGGCACGAACCTGGGCCGGGTGCTGATCTATGCGGCGCTGGCGCTGACCTGCCTGTACTACCTGCTGCCGCTGTACGTGATGGTCGTCACTTCGCTCAAGAGCCTGGACGAAATCCGCACCGGCAATCTGGTCGCGCCGCCGCAGAACCTGACCTTTGATCCCTGGATCAAGGCCTGGTCCAGCGCCTGCACCGGGGTCAACTGCGGTGGCATGCGCGGCTACTTCATGAACTCGGTGATGTTCACCATTCCGGCAGTGATGCTCTCGACCCTGATCGGCGCCGCCAACGGCTACGTGATGACCATGTGGCGCTCGCGCTTCAGCGACATCCTGTTCGCCGCGCTCATGATGGGCTGCTTCATCCCCTTCCAGGTGGTGCTGCTGCCGATGGCGCGCACGCTGGGCGTGCTCGGCATCGCCAACTCGGTGCTGGGCCTGGTGTTCGTCCACACGGTCTATGGGCTGGCCTTCACCACGCTGTTCTTCCGCAACTACTACATCACCATCCCCGACGAACTGGTCAAGGCGGCCAAGATCGACGGCGCCGGCTTCTTCCTGATCTTCCGTCGCATCATCCTGCCGCTGTCGATCCCGATCATCGTGGTCAGCGTGATCTGGCAGTTCACCCAGGTGTGGAACGACTTCCTGTTCGGGGTGGTGTTCTCCTCGGGCGAGAGCCAGCCGATCACGGTCGCCCTGAACAACCTGGTCAACACCTCGACCGGCGTCAAGGAATACAACGTCAACATGGCGGCGGCGATCATTGCCGCACTGCCGACCCTGTTCGTCTACGTGGTCGCAGGCAAGCACTTCGTGCGCGGGCTTACGGCCGGCGCAGTGAAGGGCTGAGCGGCGACGCGAACCACCAAGGAAGGTCATCCATGAGCGCCCTATCGATCCGCGAAGTCCGCAAGGCCCATCAGGGCACGCCCATCCTCAAGGGCATCAACCTGGAAATCGAAGACGGCGAGTTCCTTTGCCTGGTCGGGCCCTCCGGCTGCGGCAAGTCGACCCTGCTGTCGATGATCGCCGGTCTCGACACCATCGATTCGGGTGAGGTCTCGATCGGCGGGCGGGTGGTCAACCACCTCAGCCCCAAGGACCGCGACATTGCCATGGTGTTCCAGTCCTACGCGCTCTATCCCAACATGTCGGTGCGCGAGAACGTTTCCTTCGGTCTCGAAATCCGCAAGGTCCCGCAGGCCGAGCGCCAAGCCATCGTGCAGCGCGTGGCCCAGACCCTGCAGATGGAGCATCTGCTCGACCGCAAGCCCTCGCAGTTGTCCGGCGGCCAGCGCCAGCGCGTCGCGATGGGACGCGCCATCGCGCGCGACCCGGCGCTGTTCCTGTTCGACGAGCCGCTGTCCAACCTGGACGCCAAGCTGCGCGTCGAGATGCGTACCGAGATCAAGCTGCTGCACAAGCGCATGGGGACCACCATCGTCTATGTCACGCACGACCAGATCGAGGCGATGACGCTGAGCGACCGCATCGCGGTGATGCGCGCCGGCGAGGTGCAGCAGTTCGCCTCGCCGCAGGAGATCTACGACAACCCGGTCAACCTGTTCGTGGCCGGCTTCATGGGTTCGCCGTCGATGAACTTCATCCGTGCCAAGGTCGAGACCCAGGGGGCCGGATTCGGGCTGCGCCTGGACACCCACGGCGCCAGCCACCTGATGCCGGCCCAGGGCATCGACGCCGCCCTGCGTTCGCGTGTCGGCCAGGAAGTGATTTTCGGCGTGCGCCCGGAGCAGATCACCCATCGCCCGGATGGCGCCGGTGCCGACCAGTTGCACACCCTGCGTCTGCCGGTCGAACTCGTGGAGCCGACCGGCCCAGACACGCTGCTGCTGGTGCCAATCAACGGCCAGGAAGTGACCTGCCGCGTGCACCCCACCCACGCCTGCGCGGCCGGCGAGCACCTGGACCTGACCTTCGACCTGTCCAAGGCGGTGTATTTCGATGCCAAGACCGAACAGCGACTGCTCTGAGCGTGGACGGAACGTCGACGTGTCGCGCCGCACCTGCGCCGTCGGCGCGTCCCTCAGGCGGCGGCTGGACGTGCTGCTGGATCGACCCAGTCGCCGCAACTGGCGCTGTGCGCCGCCGCCGCGATGACGCGCATCACATCCAGGGCTTCGGTGGCCGGGACCGGATTGCGCCCTTCGCCCTGAATGGCCTGCGCCAGCTCACGGTAGAAAGCCTCATAGCCGCCGGGCAGCGGTGGCACGCCCACCGGCGTGCTGCCGCCGGCGTACAACAGCCCTGCCTGCGGATCGTCGCCGAAACCGTCGGCGCCCGGCCGCATGCCGGCGAGCAGACGCGATTCCTGCAGGTCGAGCCCGTGCTTGATCCAGCTCGCCTCGGTGCCGTGCACCGCGAAGCGCGGCAGACCACCGCCGACCACCATGCTGGCCGACAACGTCAGCTTGCAGCGCGGATAGTCGAGCGTCACCTGCGTCCAGTCGTCGACCTCGGCGCCGTCGCGCAGCATGGCGAGCTGGCCGTGCACGCGTTGCGGCATGCCGAACAGTTGCAGCGCCTGGTCGACCAGGTGCGGACCCAGGTCGAACCACAATCCGCCGCCTGCGACCGCCTGTTCGCGCCAGCGTTCGCGGCGCACCGGCCGGAAGCGGTCGAAGCGCGACTCCAGCGCCACCACGCGTCCCAGCCGGCCGTCCTGCAAGAGCTTGCGCAGGGTCAGGAAATCGCCGTCCCAGCGCCGGTTGTGGAACACCGCCAGCTCACGGCCCGCCGCGCGCGCGCACTCGATCAGCGCCTGCCCTTCGGCCACGGTGACCGTGAAGGGCTTGTCCACCACGACGTGCATGCCTGCTTCGAGTGCCTGGCGCGCCTGGCGGGCATGCAGAGCGTTCGGTGTCGCGATCACGACCAGACCCTGCGTGCGCCCTTGCAGCGCCGACGCGAGATCCGGCCAGACCCGCGCGCCGGGCAGGTCGGCGGCCACCTTGGCCGGATCGCCCGACACCACGCCTTCCAGGTGCAGGTCCCGGCAAGCCTGGATCAGCGGTGCATGGAAAGTGCGCCCGGCGTAGCCGTAGCCCACCAGCAAGGTGGCAATGGGGTTCATGTGGAAAGCGCCGCAAGCGGCAGTCTGGCTGCGATCGGGACCGACAGGCTAGCAGGCGGAATGGCGTGCTGGCAAAAGCGCCTGGCAGCCCCGGGCGCGGTGCCGTGAAACTGTTCGACAGCACCCAAGGCAGACCGCCCGGAGGCAACCATCCCGCCAGCTTTGCCGACGGACCGCGGCTGCTGGCCGACATCGGTGCCACCTTTGCCCGGCTTGCGCTGCATACCGCACCCGGCAGGCTCGAGGCCACCACCATCCTGCAGTGCGCGGAATACGGCAGTCCGGTGGACATCCTGCGCGCCTACCTGAGCGGTATCGCGCCACGCGCGCCCCGCCACGCGGCGCTTGCCATCGCCAGCCCCATCGATGGCGACAATGTCGTGATGACCAACCGCGACTGGCAATTCTCGATCGAGGACACCCGGCGCCTGCTCGGCCTGGACACCCTGCTGGTGGTCAACGACTTCACCGCGCTGGCGATGGCGCTGCCCTATCTGGGGATCGAGCAGCGCGAACAGGTGGGCGGTGGCGCGCCGCGCAGCGACAGCGTGATCGGCCTGGTCGGGCCGGGCACCGGCCTGGGCGTCTCCGGTCTGATCCCGGCCGAAGACCGCTGGATCACGCTGGGTTCCGAGGGCGGCCATACCACCTTCGCACCCGCCGATGCGCGCGAGCTGCGGGTGCTTGAATTCGCCTGGCGCGAGCACAGTCACGTCTCGGCCGAGCGCCTGGTGTCGGGGCCGGGGATCGAACTGATCCATCGCGCGCTGGCCGAGACCGCCAGTCGCAGCATCCCGGCGCGCACCACGCCCGAGATCATCAGCCAGGCCATGGCCGGTGAAGCGCACTGCCGCGAGGTCATCGAATGCTTCTGCGCCATGCTGGGCACGGTGGCGGCCGATGTCGCGATCACGCTGGGCGCGGTGGGCGGCATCTATCTCGGCGGCGGCGTGCTGCCACGCCTGGGCAGCCTGTTCACGCAATCGGGCTTCCGCCGCCGCTTCGAGGCGAGCCGACGTTCCAGCAGCTACCTGGCGGAAATTCCGACCTATCTGATCCGCGCCGAGCAGCCGACGCTGCTCGGCGTCGCCGCGATCCTGGCTGACTACCTGAGCGGCTCCGAGGGACAGAGCAGCGTGCTCGACCGCGTACGCCAGAGCCTGCCGGGCCTGAGCCCGGCCGAGCAGCGCGTGGGCCGCTACCTGCTCACCTTTCCGCGCCGCTTCATCCATGATCCGGTCGGCGGGATCGCCGCTGCCACCGAGGTCAGCCAGCCCACGGTGATCCGCTTCTGCCGCAAGCTCGGCTTCCTGGGTCTGGCGGACTGCAAGCTCAAGCTGGCCTCCGGACTGACCGGTACCATCCCGGTGCGCCACAGCCAGGTGCGCCAGGGCGATTCGGCGCCGGACCTGTCGGCCAAGGTGCTCGACAACACGCTGTCGGCGATCGTTCGCCTGCGCGACAACCTGGATACTGCCGCCGTCGATCGTGCGATCACGCTGCTGCATGGGGCGGCGCGCATCGAGTTCTACGGCATGGCCAATTCCAGCGTGGTGGCGCTGGACGGGCAGCACAAGTTCTTCCGCTTCCGCATCCCCACCAGCGCCTACGCCGACGGCCGCCTGCTGGCGATGGCCGCGGAACTGCTCGGTCCGCGCGACGTGGTGGTGGCGATCTCGCGCTCGGGCGAACTGCGCGAGATCGTGCAGGCGGCCGATGGCGCGCGTGCCGCCGGTGCCAAGGTCATCGCCATCACCGCGCGCGACTCCACGCTGGCCCAGCATGCCGACGTGCTGCTGGCGGTGGACCACAGCGAAGACCACGCCACGCATATCTCGATGGTGTCGCGCATCCTGCACCTGCTGATGATCGACATCCTTGCCGTGGGTGTGGCGATGCGCCTGGCCGAAGCAGGGCGCGCAGGCGGCTCAGCCCTGCCGGGGGCGCCCGCCGGCGCGCCGCTGGAAGGACTGATCTCGCACACCCGCGCCAATCAGAGGTCCCAGTCGGACTTCCAGGATTCGTAGAACGACAGCTGTTCGGGTGCCGCACCGCGCACCGCGCAGAGTGCGGCAGCGAAACGGTTGGCGCGCTCCAGCGTGGTTGCCAGCGGCCAGCCGCAGAGCTCGCCGGCAATCACCACCGCCGTGAAGGCGTCGCCCGAGCCGACGGTATCGACCATGTGGCTGACCTTCTCGGCGGCACCCGCTGCGACGCAGCGCCCGTGGCGGTCGAACGCGGCATAGCCGTCGGCGCCATAGGTCACCACCACCTTCTCGACGGCGCCACCGGCGCACAGAGCGGCCACGGCGGCCGAAGCATGGCCCGTGGATGGGCGCTGCAGCAGCGCGTCGTCGACCAGGCCGAGCCATTCCAGCACCATGTGCAGTTCGGCCTCATTGACCTTGACCGCGCGCGCGCTGTGCAGGATCGCCAGCGCCGCGGTCGGCGTGAGGTGGCCGGCACGCCAGTTGAGGTCGCACCAGCCCAGGCCGGGCAAGGCCGCCTGCAGGGCCTGGACCGCAGCGCGCGAGTCGGCATTGCGCTGCGCCAGGGTGCCGTAGTAGAACAGCCCGGGCGTGCCGGCACAGTGTGTCAGCGCTGCCACGGCCGCGCTGCCCGACACATGGTCCCAGGCCTTGTCGGGCAGGATGGTGAAGGCGTGCACGCCGGGCGCCGATTCGTCGACACGCACCTCGCCGGTGGCGTGAACGGGATCGATCTGCACGCCGGCCATGTCCATGCCGAAGCGTTGCAGTTCGGCACCCAGCATGCGCCCGCGCGCGTCATCCCCCAGGCGGGTGATGAACAGCGGATGCAGGCCGAGCGCGGCCAGGTGGCGCGCCACGTTGAACGGCGCCCCACCGGCCACGTCGCCCTCGTGGAACACGTCGACCAGGGCTTCCCCGAAGATCACCGGCACGGGCCGGCGCGCAGCTGTATTGCTCATTGCAGTCCTCGAAAACGGGCGCGCAGCATGCGCACTGACCGCGAATGATCGCATGCCTGGGCAGGGCCTGGAACGCCCCTGCGTGCGGTGTGCGCGATCAGCGCCCGGCCAGGGCCGGATCCTCCAGCCCGAGCGCGGCAAAGCCGCGCGCGCGCAGCTGGCAGGCGTCGCAGGCACCACACGCGCGACCGTCCGGTGCCGGGTCGTAGCAGCTGGTGGTCATGGCATAGTCCACGCCCAGGCGGCGACCTTCGGCAATGATCTGGGCCTTGCTGAGTTCGATCAGCGGCGTGTGGATGCGCAGACGCCGGCCTTCCACGCCGGCGCGCGTGGCCAGGTTGGCCATGGTCTCGAAGGCGGCAATGAAGGCCGGGCGGCAGTCCGGGTAGCCGGAATAGTCCAGTGCGTTGACGCCGATGAACACGTCGCTGCTGTCGAGCACCTCGGCCCAGGCCAGCGCATAGCTCAGGAACACCGTGTTGCGCGCGGGTACATAGGTGATCGGGATGCCGCCGCTGTGGTCGTCGGGATCGCGACCCTTGGGAACCTCGATATCGCTGGTCAGTGCCGAGCCGCCAAACACCCGCAGGTCGATATCGGCCACCACATGGCGCGTGGCGCCGAGCGCCTGCGCCACCCGGGCAGCGCAGTCGAGTTCGTGGGCGTGGCGCTGGCCATAGCGGAAGCTCAGGCAATGGCTGTCGAATCCGGCCTCGCGGGCCAGCGCCAGCACCGTCGTCGAGTCCAGGCCGCCGCTCAGCAGCACCACGGCGCGTGGCTTCATGGACGGACGGCCGGCAGGCGCCGGCGAGGGCTGGATTGGGGCATGGCGCTGTCTCCGGAGGGTGCGTTTGACGCAACGATCGATGGCCAAGTGTAATTCCCGCGCGCGGCTGCGCGCACTTGGTATTCTTGTCCGACCCATGCCACCATAGTCTGCCGTTGCGCCGCAGCAACGCCAGATTCCGCGCTACAGGGACGTGTTGACGGCCCTGGCCCGACCTACCGGAGAGCCTCGCATGAGTGAAACCCGATACACCCAGGACCATGAGTGGTTGCGTCGCGACGACGACGGTCTGGTCACCGTAGGCATCACCGATCACGCCCAGGACCAGCTTGGCGATGTGGTGTTTGTCCAGCTGCCGGAAGTCGGCGCGCACCTCGATGCGGAGCAGGAAGCGGTGGTGATCGAGTCGGTCAAGGCGGCCGGCGAGATCCACCTGCCGGCGGCGGCCGAGGTGGTCGCCGTCAATGCTGCGCTGGGCGACGATCCCGGCCGGGTCAACCAGGATCCGCAGGGTGAGGGCTGGATGCTGCGGGTCCGCTTTGCCGATGCTGCCGTCGTCGACGGCCTGATGGACGAAGCGGCCTACCGCGCGTTCCTGGGCTGATCCCTGTACTGCCCTGCCGTCCGCGCTACCCGCGGGCACAGCAGGCGCCCCGGGACCGGGCAGGCAGGGCTTCTTGCCAGGAACATGATGAACACCACGCCGCCGTCACTGAACCACGCCACGCCACTCTCGCTGCTCGAAGACGACGCCGCTTTTGCCGGCCGCCATATCGGCCCCTCCGCCGAAGACCAGCAGCGCATGCTGGCGGCCCTTGGCCTGGCCAGCCTGGACCAGCTGCTGGACCAGGTGCTGCCGGCCACGATCCGTCTCGAACGGCCGCTGCGGCTGCCGCCGCCGGCCAGCGAGGCTGCCATCACCGAACGCCTGCGCGCCCTGGCGGCGCGCAACCAGGTGATGCGCAGCCACATCGGTCTGGGCTATCACGATACCCACACCCCGCCGGTGGTGCTGCGCAACGTGCTCGAGAATCCCGCCTGGTACACCGCCTACACGCCCTACCAGCCGGAGATCTCGCAGGGCCGGCTGGAGGCCCTGCTCAATTTCCAGACCATGGTGTCGGATCTGACGGCGCTGCCCATCGCCAATGCCTCGATGCTCGATGAGGCCACGGCGGCGGCCGAGGGCATGGCGATGTGCCACCGCGCAGCGCGCAACAAGTCGGCGCTGTTCCTGGTCGATGCGCACGTGCTGCCGCAGACGCTGGCAGTGCTGATGACCCGGGCCTCGGCGCTTGGCATCCAGCTGCAAAGCGTGGACTTCGAGCGCGACGATGCGCTCCCGGTGGCCTGCGGTGCACTGTTCCAGTACCCGGGTGCCGACGGCCGCGTGCGCTCGCCGCAACGGCTCGCCGCGCGCCTGCAGGCGCAGGGAGGCCATCTGGTGGTGGCCTGCGACCTGCTTGCCATGACCCTGCTCAAGCCGCCCGGCGAACTGGGCGCCGACATCGCGGTCGGATCGGCGCAACGCTTCGGTGTGCCGATGTTCTACGGCGGACCCCACCCGGGCTTCCTGGCGGCACGCGAAGCGCTGCGGCGCGAGCTGCCCGGCCGCCTGGTCGGCGTATCGGTGGACAGTGACGGCCACCCGGCGCTGCGCCTGGCAATGCAGACGCGCGAACAGCACATCCGGCGCGAGAAGGCCACCAGCAACATCTGCACCGCGCAGGCGCTGCTGGCCATCGTGGCCGGGCTGTATGCCGTGTGGCATGGTCCGGAGGGCCTGCGGCGCATCGCGCGGCGCGTGCACCGCCTCACCCGCGTGCTGGCAGCGGGACTGGCCGCCATGGGCTACCCGCCACAGGCGGCCGACTGTTTCGACACCCTGCTCATCCCCTGTCCCGGCCAGGCCGACGTGCTGCATGCGCGCGCGCGCGAGCGCGGCATGAACCTGCGCGAGATCGACGCGCACCGCCTGGGCATCACGCTCGACGAGACCACCACGCGTGCCGACCTCGCGGCGCTGTGGTCGCTGTTCGGCGAAGGCGCGCCCGATCTGGCTGCACTCGATCGCAGCGTGCACGACGGCCTGCCGGTCGAACTGCTGCGCAGCTCGCCCTTCCTCACCCACCCGGTGTTCGGCACCCACCACAGCGAAACGCGCATGCTGCGCTATCTGCGCCGTCTGGCGGATCGCGATCTGGCGCTCGACCGCAGCATGATCCCACTGGGCTCATGCACCATGAAGCTCAATGCCACCACCGAGATGCTGCCGGTGACCTGGCCCGGCTTCGCGCGCATCCACCCCTATGCACCGGCCGATCAGACCATGGGCTATCGTGAACTGATCGACGAACTTGCCGCCTGGCTGGCCGAATGCACCGGCTACGATGCCGTCTCGCTGCAGCCCAATGCCGGTTCGCAGGGGGAGTACGCCGGCCTGCTCGCGATCCGCGCGTGGCACGCCTCCCGTGGCGAGTCGCAGCGCGACATCTGCCTGATCCCATCGTCGGCGCATGGCACCAATCCGGCCAGTGCCCACATGGCCGGCCTGGAGGTGGTGGTGGTGGCCTGCGACAGCGCCGGCAACATCGATCTGGCCGACCTTGAAAGCAAGGCGCAGCTGTGGTCGCAGCGCCTGGCCGCGGTCATGATCACCTACCCTTCGACGCATGGCGTGTTCGAGGAAGCGGTGCGGCAGGTGGCGGACATCGTCCATGGCCACGGCGGCCAGGTCTATATCGACGGCGCCAACTTCAATGCCCAGGTTGGCCTGGCGCGGCCCGGCGACTACGGCGGCGATGTCTCGCACCTCAACCTGCACAAGACCTTCTGCATTCCCCATGGCGGCGGCGGTCCCGGCGTCGGGCCGACGGCCGTGAAGGCACACCTGGCACCCTTCCTGCCAGCCAGCCCGAGTGCCAGCGGCGCCACGCCGGACGGACACCACGGTGGCGCAGTCGCGGCGGCGGCCTTCGGTTCGGCCGGCATCCTGCCGATCAGCTGGGCCTACATCGCGCTGATGGGTGCGCCGGGCCTGCGCAGCGCCAGCGAGGTGGCCGTGCTGTCGGCCAACTACATCGCGCAACGCCTGGCGCCGCATTTCCCGGTGCTGTACAGCGGCGCGCATGGGCGGGTGGCACACGAATGCATCCTGGACCTGCGTCCGCTCAAGGAAAGCAGCGGCATCACGGTCGACGATGTCGCCAAGCGGCTGATGGACTATGGCTTCCATGCGCCGACCATGTCGTTCCCGGTACCCGGCACGCTGATGGTCGAGCCCACCGAAAGCGAACCCTTGATCGAACTCGACCGTTTCTGCGATGCCATGATCGCCATCCGCGGCGAAATCGCCGCCGTGGAAAGCGGCGCGCTCGACGCGCACGACAATCCGCTGCGCCATGCGCCGCACCCGGTCGAGCGCCTGCTTGGCGACTGGCAGCACGTCTACCCCAGGGAGCTGGCGGCCTTCCCGCTGGCTTCGCTGCGTCGAGACAAGTACTGGCCTCCGGTCGGAAGGGTGGACAATGCCTACGGCGACCGTCATCTGGTGTGCGCCTGCGCACCGGTTTCGGACTACGCCGAGGCTGGCTATGGAGGCGCTTGAGCCGCATCGCGGCCGCCCGAGGAGGAAGTCCCCATGCACAAGACCCTGGTACTGACCCTGAGCGGACGCGACCGCCCAGGCCTGCTCGAGCAAGTGGCCGTGGTGGTGAGCGGCCATGGCGGCAGCTTCGCCGATTCGCGCATGGTGGCGGTCGGCGGACGCATTGCCGGCCTGCAGCTGGTCAACCTGCCCGAACACGGCGTGCCGGCCCTGCTGGCCGGGCTGCGCGAACTCGCCGCAAGCCTGTCGGATTTCGCGGTCGATGTTGCCGATGGCGCCGAGCGCGTGGCACCCGGCGCCCGCCTCACCCTGGAACTGATCGGCCATGACCGGCCGGGCATCGTGCGCGAGGTGACCGAGGTGCTGGCGCGGCACGGCGTCAGCATCGAGGAACTCGAGACGCGCTGCGTGCCAGGCTCCTTCGCCGGTGGCGAAATGTTCGAGGCGCGCGCACGCCTGCACCTGCCGCCCGGCCTGCCGGGTGAACGTCTGCGCTCCCTGCTGGCGGCGCTGGCGCAGGAAATGATGGTCGATATCACCCTGGAGGACAGTCATCCATGAGCGCTGAACTGCGCACGCCGCTGTACGATCTGCACCTGGCGCGCGGTGCGCGCATGGTGCCATTTGCCGGCTACCAGATGCCGGTGCAGTATCCGGGCGGCATCCTGGCCGAGAGCCTGCACACGCGCAGCCAGGCCTCGCTGTTCGACGTGTCGCACATGGGCCAGCTCGATGTGGTCGGCGAAGGCTGCGACGAGGAACTCGAAACCCTGCTGGCGAGCGATCTGATCTCGCTGCAGCAGGGACAGCAGCGCTACTCGGTGCTGACCAATGCGCGCGGCGGCGTGCTCGACGACCTGATGGTCGCGCGTGCGCCGAACGGCTTCGAGCTGCACCTGGTGGTCAATGCCTCGCGCAAGCACGCCGACCTGGCGCATCTGCGCGATGGCCTGGCCGGCCGTGCCGAGGTGCGCCTGCGCGACGACCTGGCGCTGCTGGCGCTGCAGGGTCCGGCCGCGCGTGCGGTGCTGGGCCGGCTCAACGCGCGTGTGGCGGAGCTGCGCTTCCTGCAGCAGGACATTTTCACGCTGGCCGGTGCGCCCTGCCGCGTGAGCTGTTCCGGCTATACCGGCGAGGACGGCTTCGAGATCTCGGTGCGCGCAGCCGACGTGCCGGCGCTGGCCGAGCGCCTGCTGGCAGAACCCGAAGTGGCCCTGGCCGGACTCGGCGCACGCGATGCCCTGCGGCTCGAAGCCGGCATGTGCCTGTACGGCCACGACCTCACCGAGGACACCAGTCCCGTCGAGGCCGGGGTGGTGTTCGCGGTCGCGCCGGCGCGTCGCGCCAAGGGCGCCCGGCCAGGCGGCTTCCCGGGGGCCGAGCGCATCCTGGGCGAAATCGCGCGCGGTCCCGAACGCCTGCGCGTGGGCCTGCTGCCCGAGGAACGCACGCCGCTGCGCGAAGGCGTGCGCCTGTTCGACGAATCAGGCGAGTCGGTCGGCGAGATCTGCAGCGGCGGCTTCTCGCCCACCCTGAACCGGCCGATCGCCATGGCCTACGTGCGCCGCGCCTGGGGTATCAAGGGCGCGCGGCTGTTCGGCGAAGTGCGTGGCCGCCGGCTGGCGGCGAGCGTGGTGTCGCTGCCCTTCGTGCCCGCCCGGGTGCTGCGACCCGCCTGAGTGCGACCGCTTTCCAAGTCCAAACTGATGGCGTTGCGGCAGTGTCCGCGGCGCCTGTGGCTGGAGGTGCATCGTCCCGCGCTGCGCGAGGAAGCGCCGGCCAGCCGGGTGCGCTTCGCCATCGGCGACATGGTCGGTGTGCTGGCGCGCGATCTCTACGATCCCGACGAGAACGGCGTGCTGATCGATGTCGACACGCTCGGACCCGAGGCCGGCGTGGCGCGCACCCAGGACCTGCTCGACCGCCGCGTGCCGCTGTTCGAGGCCGGGCTGGAAGGTGGTGGCGCGCGCGCCTTTGTCGATGTGCTGCGCCCGGTGCGCCGCGGCAGCCAGCGGCTGTGGGAGCTGATCGAGGTCAAGTCCTCGGCGACACCCAAGCTGAGCCAGCGCGACGACCTGGCCATCCAGTGCTATGTCGCGACCGCTGCCGGGCTGCCGTTGGCCGCCATCAAGCTGGCGCACATCGACACGCGTTTCGTCTACCGTGGCCAGGACGACTACCGTGGCCTGCTGCGCGAACTCGACCTCAGCGTCGAGGTGCGTGCGCGCCACGATGAAGTGGCGCAATGGGTGAGCGAGGGGCAGTCGGTGGTGGCGCAGGAGCAGGAACCCCGGCGACCCACCGGCTGGCACTGCCGCACCCCCAATCCCTGCCCGTTCCTGCGCCACTGCCGTGCCGGCGAACCGGCACTGGCACATTCAGTGCAACTGCTGCCACGCCTGCACGCCGGCCAGCGCCGCGCGATCGAAGCCCAGGGCTGGCGCGAACTCGCCGAGCTGCCCGACGCGCAGCTCACGCCGCTGCAGCTGCGTGTCAAGCAGCACACCCTGGCCGGCACGGTGTACTTCGATCGCGAGGGCGCTGCCGAGGACCTGCGCGCGTGTGCCGCGCCCTGGCAGTTCCTGGATTTCGAAGTCGTGCAGCTGGCCGTGCCGCAGTGGGCGGGAACGCATCCCTATCAGATGTTCCCGTTCCAGTTCAGCCTGCATGTGATCGACCACGATGCGCCGCTGGCGCACGTCGATCATCTCGACCTCAGCGGCGCGGAGCCCGCGCGCAGCTTCGCTGAACGGCTGCTGGAGGTCTGCCCCACGCGCGGCACGGTGTTCGTCTGGAATGTCGAATTCGAGCAGGCCCGCCTGCGCGAGCTGGCCGAGCGATTCGCCGATCTGCGCACTGCGCTGCTCGCGATCTCGGACCGCATGGTGGACCTGTTGCGCATCACCGAGGCACGCTACTACCATCCCGCCCAGCGCGGCAGCTGGAAGCTCAAGCGCGTGCTGCCGACCCTGCCCGGCGCGCTCGATCACGCCGACCTCGACGGCGTGCAGGACGGCCATGCCGCCATGCTGGCGTACATCGAGGCGATCCAGCCCGACACGCCGGACGAACGGCGCGAGCGCATAGGGCGCGAGCTGCGTGACTACTGCCGCCTCGACACCCTGGCGCTGGTTCAGGTGTGGCGCATGCTCTCCGGCAGCGCCTGAGGACGCTGCACCCACCACGCATGGAAGGCCGCCACTGCCAGCACCATCAGCAGCGGCAGCACGATGCCGTGCAGATCGGCGAACAGCCCGGGATCGCTGCGCCGGGCATAGAACAGGACCACGATGCGCAACTGGTTGAGCGCGAACACCAGCAGCGTGCCGGACAGCATCGCCAGCAGGCGCGCAGCCGCGCTCAAGGGCGTCACCGCGAAGGCCGCCAGCATCAGGAACAGCACTTCGGCTCCCTCGCAGCCGTTCAGGATGTTGACGCCGCCGCCGGCCGCCACGATGCGCGCGCCTTCGGCGTGCGCCGCCACCGGCGGCGTCAGCAGGTTGATCAGGCGGGCGGCATTGCCGGCAGTCAGCTGCTCGATCAGCAGGCGCTCGAGGGCGCTGCCCTGCGCCGCCTGCCAGCCCCCCTGCAGCAGCGCGAACAGCAGCAGGAACAGGCCGATCCGGCGCAGTGGCCAGGGGGCACGCACGCGGCTCATGACCCGTCCACGCCGCTGCCGGCCCTTGCACGATCCCTGGCGGCACCGGCACACCAGACTGCCAGTGCCGCTGCCGCCAGGGACAGCGCCAGCCGGCCGCCGCCGTTCATCAGGTCCATCCAGCGCACGATCAGCGGCTTCCAGCCGGGCGCGAAATTGGCCGCCAGCAGGTCCCACAGACTGCCCAGCAGGACCAGCGGCACGTCCAGGCACAGCGCCACGCTCACGAAGATGGCCAGCAGCCCCAGTGCCGCCAGGCGGCGGCGTGCCTCCAGATGCGGCCACAGCAGCACGGCGCCGCAGGCCAGCAGCAGGCTCTGGACGGCATGGCCGAGCAGGGTCGAGGACGACATCTCCAGCCCCGGCGGCAAGGCGAGCTGTCCCACCATCACGCCGGGCCCGGTCCGCGCCTGCAAGGCATAGACCCACTGGTGATCGGACTGCACCAGGCTGAGCCCGGTCGGCACCAGCCGGCCGCTGAACTGCGCCACGGCGGCGCGCAGCAAGGGCAGCAGGCCCTCGCCCAGCGGCCGTTCCAGCCATGGCGACAGGCCGAGCAGCAGCAGCAGGCCGCCCACGCGGATCAGCCGGGAACGCGACAGCATGGTGTTCAGGCCGCGTGCGCCTGCAGGTCAGCCAGACGCACCACGCGCAAGGTGGCTTCGTGCGTGGCGGTCAGCACCACGCGCGGTGCCTTGCCCGCCTGCAGGGCCTCCTGCCAGCGTGCCGCGCACAGGCACCAGCGGTCGCCCGGGCGCAGGCCGGGAAAGCCATATTCGGGCCTGGGCGTGCTGAGGTCGTTGCCGCGGCTGCGCGAGAACTCCAGGAAATCCTGCGTCATCACGGCGCACACGGTGTGCAGGCCCTGGTCGCTGTCGTCGGTGCGACAGCAGCCGTCACGGAAGTAGCCGGTCAGGGGGACGTGACTGCAGTCGCTCAGCAGGCCGCCCAGCACATTGCGCTGGCTGGACGACGGCATCGGGTCGAAGGGCATGTGGCGGGATCCGCTCGGTTCTTGCTGCCACCATAAGCCGGCGAACCGCGCGCCGCAAGCACGCTTCAGTGACGCATGCGCGCCAGTCCCGCCGCCGCAGCAGCGCTCAGCACCGCGCCCAGCGCCAGAATGGCGCGCGTGTCGAACAGTGCCAGCATGGCGCCGAACACCGCCGCCAAGATGTTCGAGATGCAGAACACCGTCGACACCAGGCCCATCACGGCGCCCTGGCCGTGCTCGGCACCAAAGCGGTGTGACACCTCGGCCTGCACCAGCGCGTTGTAGCCGCTGATCGGCAGTCCCGCCGCCACGATGGCGACCAGGCCCAGCCCGGGCCCGGCCAGCGCTTCCGACAGGATGCACAGTGCGGCCAGAGCGGCGCACCAGGCCGCCACGCGCAGCGGCTGCGCTGGATGCAGGCGTCCGGCCAGCATCGAACCGCCAGCCATGACCAGGCACAGCAGCGCGGTGACGGCAGCAATGCCCTGCGGGCCAAAAGCCGGCACTTCGACCAGCCATACCGGGTAGAACTCGTAGAAGGCGGTCAGGCCCAGCGTGAACAGCAACTGCAGCGTGAACAGCTGGCGGATCGCCGGCACGACCAACAGGTTGAGCGAATGGCGATCGCGCGCATGCGCCCACAGGCCCTCGCCGTCCAGCGGCGGACCGTCGGCCGGCAGCACGCGCAGGGTCAGGGCGCCGCCGGCGAGCAGCGCCAGCGCCGCCACCACGAAGGGTACGACGATACCGAAAGCCAGCGTGGCGCCCGCCAGCAGCGGCCCCAGCAGCCAGCCGATGTAAAGCGCACTGTTGAACCACGCGAAGGCCTGCGTGCGCGCCGGGCCTTCGATGCTGTCGGCCAGCATGGCGCGCGCCACGGCGGCATTGCCTTCGGCGAGGCCGGTCACGAAACGCGCCAGCACGAACAGGGGATACGAGCCCGCCACCAGCGCCCAGGCACTCAGCAGGTGGCCGATGGCGGCGGCCACGGCCGTGAACACCAGGGTGCGCCGGCGGCCGTGGCGGTCGGACACCGGTCCCAGCAAGGCCGAACCGATCAGCAGGCCGAGTGGATTGACGGCCAGCGCGATGCCGAACAGCATCTTGGGCGCGATGCCCAGGAAATCGCGCACCGGGTGGTGCAAGGGGCCGACGAACAAGGGCGGCAGGATGGGGTAGGGCAGCGCAGCGCCGATGGTCGACAGGCAGCCGAGCAGACAGGCCGCCAGGACCAGCAGGGTCTGGCTGCGCTCCATGTGGACGCGCGACATGCCAGCATCATAACCGGGGGCCGTGACTGCCCGTGGGGCGCGCCTGTCACACCACGGTGACGGCGATTATCTATACTGAAAAATCGAACCCGATCCCCCCTTCACCTAAGGAGCACCCCACGATGAGCCTGATGGATGGCCTTTCGAGCCAACTCGGTGCCGCCCTCGGCGGCAATCCCGATCAACTGTTGCAGGAGGCCAGCGCCCTGATCCAGGGTCACGCGGGCGGCCTGCAGGGGCTGATCGACAAGTTCCACGCCAGCGGCCTGTCCGAGCAGGTCACTTCCTGGATCGGCAACGGCAGCAACCTGCCGGTCAGCGCCGAGCAGATCCAGTCGGTGCTGGGTTCCAGCGTGGTGCAGGGATTCGCCCAGAAGCTCGGGATTCCGGTCGACCAGGCAGCAGCGCATCTGTCCTCGCTGCTGCCCAGCCTGATCGATCACGCCACCCCCGACGGCCAGGCGGCGGGCTCGGGCGACCTGCTTGGCGCCGGCCTCGCAGCGCTGAAGGGCAAGCTGTTCGGCTGAACGCGCCGTCAGCAGGCTGCCGGCAGGTGCTGGCAGCCTGCGCTCAGGCCTTGTGGCGTAACACCTCCTCGCAGGTATCCGTTACGTAGTAGTCCGTGACCGCGATCGCCTCGATGACCGTGCCTGGCGCGTGGATATGCGGTTCCCATCTCCGCCATTCTGACCCTCTGCTGAGCATCGTTTCCCCCTTTCCCAGCGGCTACCTTGATTTGTCCGCCTTGTTCGTCCGCGGCGCTCCATTCCAAAGACTCGCCAACGGCGCCGCCGCCAGCCTGTCGCCGAACGGCACGACGTCTGCGCTGTCGTAGAGAACGACACCACAGGCGAAGCGGTCTCCGCACGCCTCGGCCAAGGCCCGCAGGCCGCCGAAATCACCGGCTTTGACCGTCCCGCTCGCCTTGACCTCGATGCCGACAATTGTCCCGTCGTCACGCTCCAGGACGATGTCCACTTCGCGCCCATCCCGATCTCGAAAATGGTGGGGCGTCAGCCGCAGGTCGGAGGCCGTCATCAGTTTCAGGACCTCGGCGAACACGAAGCTTTCGAGCAATGCGCCGAATGTGCTGCGATCTGCCTTGACCCTGTCAAATGAAAGGCCGCGCACAGCCGCCAGCAGGCCCGAATCGAGAAAGTGCAGTTTCGGCGTCTTCACGATGCGCTTGAGCGTATTGGTGAACCATGGTTGCACCGTCGCGATCAGGAACACCTGCTCAAGCAGCCCAACATAGCGCTGCCCCGTCTTGTGACTGACGTTGATGCCGGCGCCGAGCTGCGAATAGTTGACCAACTGGCCAGAGTGCTCGGCCAGCAGCCTCACGAATTTCGGAAGTTCCGTCAGCCTTTCGATGTCGGCGATATCCCGCAGATCGCGCGTGAGGACAGACGTGAGATAGGATCTCGACCAGTCCTGCCGTCGCCGCTCGCTGTCGCGACTGATAGCTTCGGGGAAACCGCCGAGCAAGACGAGCTGGACAAGATCGTCGCCGAGGATTGCATCCTGCTGGCTACGGAACTCTCCTGCGAAGAGATGTTCCAGGAAAGTCGGCGTCCGGCCTTCGATCTCAGCCCTTGCGAGTGGCAGCATGTGGATGGTCTCCATCCGACCGGCCAAGCTGTCGGCGACTCGCGGCAAGGTCAGGACGTTCGCCGAACCGGTCAGCAGGAAGCGGCCCGGCCGATAGTCCTCATCGACAGTCTTCTTGATGGCCAGCAGCAGGTCAGGGGCGCGCTGGATTTCGTCGATGATGGTCCGATCGAGGTTGCGAATGAAGCCGGCTGGATCAGATCGGGCGGCCTCGAGGACAGTTTGATCGTCGAGCGTGAGATAGGTCCGCCCAGCTTCTTCCATTTCTCGCACAAGCGTGGTCTTGCCGGCACGGCGCGGGCCTACGATCAGGACCACCGGCGTATCAGCAAGTGCTTCCTCCACCCGCCACTTTATAAAACGCTCGAACATGCCATCTCCGAATCCGGAAGACTGGAACTATCGGTCTCGGCTGGTTGGGAGTCAATGGTCCGCTAATTGGAAGTCTAGGGGCCGCGATCTGGAATCCGGAAATGGGGAAGTATCACCCATGGACGTCTCTCGCGAGCGGGCTGGCGGCTGCAGGCGAGCCGCCAGCGCGGCTCAGCATACGCAATAAGGCGACGGGGTGTAGTCCGTCGCCTTACTGGAATCCGCCATCGGGTTTTTCGATCTCGCGTCGTATCGCGCAGAGCCCACGGAGAACCCGTTTGGCCCTAGAGTGTTAACGATGTCTCCGGAACAAAGCGTAAAGCATGTGTCCGGAATACACCTTGAAGTTTTGGCGCGCCCGAGACGATTCGAACGTCCGACCTTCGCCTTCGGAGGGC
>JAGWIJ010000149.1 GCA_028873535.1 Pseudomonadota bacterium | reverse complement strand
ACCAGACCGAATGGTCCAAGCTGCTGCTGCAGATCCATGGCCACGCGCCTGAGCCGGCGCTGGTCAGGCGCGCCGCCGAACTGCAGGACCGCGCGTGGGCGGCGGGCTGGGACCGGGCGCACGGCGGCCTGATCTATGGCTATGCGCCGGACGGCGCACCCTGCGACGCTGACAAGTACTTCTGGGTGCAGGCCGAATCGCTGGCCGCGGCCTGGCGGCTGTGGCGAGTCACGGGCGAGGCGCGCTACCGCGAGCAGTATCTGGCGCTCTGGAACTGGTCATGGCGTTTCCTGGTCGATCACCGGTATGGCGCGTGGTTCAGGGTGGTCGCGGCGGACGGCAGCAAGCGCGAGGACACCAAGTCGCCCGCCGGCAAGACCGACTACCACACCATGGGCGCGTGCTGGGATGTGCTGGCGGCGGGCGGGCTTGCTGTCTGAAGTCCGGCGCACCGGATCGGTATTCGAAACGTCAGTGATATCATTCACGCATGCGTAAAACGTGGTTCGCGATCGTGCTGTCCTGCCTGCTGGTGCTGGTGCAGTCGGGTGCGCTCGTCCACGAGCTGAGTCATCGGGCGGGCGCCACCAGCGCCAGCCGCCATGCCCCCTCGGACCCGGCCGCTGATACCGTCTGCAGCCTGTGCCTGGCCTTTGCGCAGATTGCGGCCTTTGCGCCCAGCACCGTGCCGGCGCTGGCACCGGCCGGCGCCGCGCCGCCTGCCGTGGCAACGCAGCTGCCACGGGATCGCGGCGTGATCGTCGCGCGCGGCCACAACCGGGACCCCCCACCCGCCAGCTGAACGCCAGCCTCTGCGGTCCATGGGCACCCGGTGCGCCAGGACCGCGTCCGCGATCTCCTGCCGAGTGACACATCGATGAAAGCACGTTCCCGCGTGCGCCCGCTGGCCATGGCCGGCGTCGGCGCCCTGCTGCACCTGTCCCTGCCGGCGCACGCCGCGCAACCACCGGATCCGGCGGCTGAGCCTGGCGCCGACACTGCCGCGCCGCTCCAGACGGCGCCACAGCCTGCGGTCAACGAACTGGCACCGATCGAGGTCATCTCGAGCCGCCTGCGCGATGCACGCATCGACCTGTCGCCAGCGGTCGGCACCACGGTGTATTCGATCGACAGCAAGACCTTCTCGGGACTGAGCGAAGGCTCCGCCAGTTCCTTCGACGAAGTGCTACTGCACCTGCCCGGCGTCAGCAAGGACTCGAAGGCCTCGGGCGCGCTGCATGTGCGCGACGACCACGGCAACGTGCAGTACCGCGTCAACGGCGTGCAGCTGCCGGAAAGCATTTCCGGCTTCGGCACCGCGATCGACACGCGCTTTGTCGACCACGTCGATTTCCTCACCGGTGCCCTGCCCGCCCAGTACGGCCTGCACACGGCCGGCGTGATCGAGATCCAGACGCGCGAGGGCAAGATCACGCCAGGTGGCGAAGTCGATCTGCAGCTCGGCAGCCACGGCACCGTGCAGCCGAGCGCCCAGGCCTTCGGCAGCGCGGGCAGCGTGACCTGGTACCTGTCCGGCAGCGGGCTCGACAGCGAACAGGGCATCGAAAATCCCCAGCCCACCGCATCGGCGTTGCACGATCAGACGCGCCAGCAGCGCGTGTTCGGCAACCTGAGCTGGTTCATCGACGATCAGACGCGCGCAGCGCTGATGTTTGGCGGCTACCACGGACGCTTCCAGATCCCGGACAATCCCGGCAAGGCGCCCGCGTGGTCGCTGGCCGGCGTCAGCAATGCTGCCACCGGCTTCAGCGTGCTGCCGTCGGCGCGACTCGACGAACAGCAGGCCGAAGACAACCGCTTCGTTGCGCTCTCGCTGGAGCAGACCCTGGACAGCCTGGACTACCAGCTGTCCGCATTCCACCAGGGATCGTCGCTGCACTATCTTCCCGACCCGGTGGGCGACCTCGTCTATAGCGGCGCTGCGGGCGACCTGCTGCGCTCGGGCAGCAGCAATGGCGTCCAGGCTGATGCCTCCTGGAAGGCGAGCAGCGTGCATATCGTGCGTTTCGGCGGCGCCTGGACCGCGCAGCTCACGGCCAGCAGCAACCGCGTCTCGGTGTTCCCGGTCGACGCCCAGGGCATGCAGACTGCGCTGGTCCCGGAGCTGCGCGTCGACGCCAGCAATCTGCTCGGCACCGAGGCCAGCGCCTACCTGCAGGACGAGTGGCACGCCGACGACAGTCTGACGGTCAACTACGGCGTGCGCTACGACCGCGTCACGGCCTACATCGACGAGCAGCAGTGGAGCCCGCGCCTCAACCTGGCCTGGAAATGGCAACCCGACACGCTGCTGCACGCCGGCTTCTCGCGCTACTTCACGCCGCCGCCGCAGGAACTCGCGGCGCAACGCAGCATCGCGCTGTTCAGCGGCACCAGCAGTGCCCCGCTCAGCGCCGTTTCCGACAATGTGCGCGCGGAGCGCAGCAGCTATTGGGACATCGGCGTCGCGCACACCGTGGACCACGACCTCACCATCGCGGTGGATGCCTACCTCAAGGACATCGACCACCTGCTCGACGAAGGCCAGTTCGGACAGGCATTGATCCTGTCGCCCTTCAACTACGCCCATGGGCGCGCCGAGGGCGTCGAACTGGGTCTGACCTGGAACCACCTGCAGTGGTCGGCCTACGGCAACCTGGCATGGCAAAAGGCCCAGGCGCACCACATCGAATCGGGCCAGGCGCTGTTCGCCGTCAATGAACTGGCGTACATCGCGAGCCACGACATCTACCTGGATCATGACCAGACCTGGACCGCCTCGGCCGGTTCGGCCGTGCACCTCGGCCCCTGGCAGTTCAGCGCCGACGCCGTGCTGGGCTCCGGCCTGCGCAACACGGCGCCGGGCGGCGCGCCCAATGGCGAGCATCTGCCCGGCTATGCACTGCTCAACCTGGGCCTGAGCCGCGAGTGGAAGCTCGGCGGCAGCCAGGTCGTGGAGGGCCGGCTGTCGCTGGTCAACCTGTTCGACCGCAGCTACCTGCTGCGTGACGGCACCGGTGTGGGCGTCGGCGCGCCGCAGTACGGGCTGCGCCGCAGCGCCTTCGCCAGCGCCGCCTGGCGCTTTTGATCGGGGCCGGGCGCTGGCGGCCTGCCACGCGCCTGGATTAGACTGCCTGCCCATGGCAAACCCGCGTCCCAGCGCCGATCCGGCCGACATCCAGCGCCTGCTGCAGGCCTTCAACGCCCGCCAGCTGGCGCAGGCCGAAGCCATGGCGCGCCGCCTGCTGGCGACACACCCGGCGACCGGCCCGGCACACAGCGTGCTGGCCGCGCTGCTGGCCCAGCAGGGCCAGCGCGAGGCCGCGCTGCCGCATTTTTCGGCCGCTGCGCGCCTGCAACCCGGCACCGCCGAACTGCACTTCAACCTGGCGCTGTGCCTGAGCGGCCTGGGCCGGCACCCCGAGGCAGTGACGGCCTACCGCACGGCCATCGGCCTGAAACCCGATTTTGCCGTCGCGCACTTCAGCCTGGGCGCCGCGCTGCAGGCCATCGATGCGCTCGCGGACGCCACGGCGCACTACCGCAGCGCCGTGCAGCTGCAGCCCGGCTACCTGGAGGCCTGGGGCAATCTGGGTGCCGTACTGCAACTGCAGGGACAGCTCGACGCCGCCATTGACGCCTATCAGCGCGCGCTGGCGATCCGGCCGCACCCCAGGCTGCAGCTCAGCCTGGGCAGCGCGCTGCGCAACCGCGGCGATCTCGACGCTGCCGTGACGGCCTACCGCAAGGCAGTCGAACTCGATCCCGCCTATGCCGAGGCGCATGACCGCCTGGGATCGGCGCTGTGGGCCCGGGGCGATCCCGAGGCTGCCGTCGCCAGCTATGGCCGTGCCCTGGAACTGCAGCCCGAGCTGCCGGAAGCGCGCTACAACCTGGGCGTGTTCCTGCAGGACGCGGGGCGGCATGCCGAAGCGATTCCCCATTTCCGCGCGGCCGGCATCGGCGACGCGCACGACCGCGCGCTGTATTGTGCCTACCGCAGCGGTGATTTCGCGGCATTCCGCAGCGGGCTCGAAGCGCGCCTGCACGATGCGCATCGTTCGCCCCTGCTGGCCACGCTGACCGCGCACCACGCGCTCAATTTCGGCCAGCCCGATCCCTACCGCTTCTGCCCGCGACCGCTGGAATTCATCCACCATGCCGCCATTCCGCCACTCGCGGAAGCGCGCAGCACACTGCTTGCCGCCCTGCTGCGCGACATCCAGCTGACCGGGATTTCCGAGCGCAAGCAGGGACGGCTGCATGAAGGCATCCAGTCCTCCGGCAACCTGTTCCGGCGCAGCGAGGCTTCGTTCCGCGAGCTCGCAGCCCTGGTGCTCGCCGAAGTGCGACGCTATCCCGCCGCCCTGCGCGATCTGCCCGGCGCCGCCACCTGCGAGCTGCTGGCGGCCTGGCCGGCCGATCCCGAATTCAGCAGCTCGTGGTACTTGCGCATGCGCCAGGGTGGCCACCTGACTTCGCACATCCACGAGGAAGGCTGGATCAGCGGCTGCGTCTACCTGGCGATGCCACCGGTGCCGGCCGGCGCGCTCGACGGCAGTATCGAGTTCAGCCTGGACGGCGACGACTATCCGCGCCGGCACGACAACTTCCCCAGTCGCACGATCACGCCGGCCGTGGGCGACATCGTGCTGTTCCCGTCGTCGCTGTTCCATCGCACGATTCCCTTTGCAGCTGCCACCGAGCGCATCTGCGTGGCCTTCGACATCCTGCCGGCGCATGCCTGAGACACCACCGCCCGGGATCGGACTGGCGGTACTGGCGGCGCTGCTGTTCGGCCTGGCCACGCCGGCGGCGCATCTGCTGCTGGCGCACAGCGACCCGCTGATGCTCTCGGCCCTGCTCTACCTGGGCAGTGGTGCCGGCCTCGCGCTGATCACGCTGCCGCGCGTCGGCGGCCTGCACCTGCCCCCGCTGCAGCGCCGTGAATGGCTGCCGCTGGCCGCCGCCGTGCTGCTGGGCGGCGTGGTCGCGCCGGTATGCCTGCTCGCCGGCCTGCGCGACATCGGCGCCACGCGCGCCTCGCTGCTGCTCAATCTGGAGGGCGTGTTCACGGCAGTGCTGGCCTGGCGCTGGTTCGGCGAGGCCGCGGAGGCCGGCGTGATCGGCGGCATGGCGTGCGTGGTGCTGGCCTGCGCCCTGCTGGCATGGCCCGACGGCGCACCTGGCCTGGCACCAGCGGCAAGCGCGTTGCTGCCCGGTGCCGGGCTGGTGGCGCTGGCCTGCCTGTGCTGGGGACTCGACAACAACCTGACGCGCAGCGTTTCGCACCTCGACGCGCGCGCTATCGCGCTGTGCAAGGGACTGGCGGCCGGCAGCGTCAACCTGTGTGCGGCGCGCCTGCACGGCAGCGACTGGCCGGCGCTGCAACTGGCACTGCCGGCGCTGCTGACCGGCTTCCTGGGCTACGGCCTGAGCCTGGTGGCCTACGTGCGCGCGCAGTCGCTGCTGGGTGCGGCGCGCACTGCGGCGTGGTTCGGACTGGCGCCCTTCGCGGGCGCCCTGGCGGCACTGCTGGTGCTGGGCGAGACGGCGCCGCCGCTGCTGGGGCCGGCGATGCTGCTGCTGGCTGTGGGCCTTTACCTGCATGTGCGCGAGCGCCACGACCACGCGCATGTGCACCCGGCACAGGAACACAGCCACCGCCACCGTCACGACAGCCACCACCAGCACGTCCACGACTTTGCCTGGGACGGCCGCGAACCGCATGGGCATGTGCACCGGCACGAAGCCCTGCAGCACGCGCACGTCCATTTCCCCGATCTGCACCACCGTCACCTGCACCGCCACGAGCACGCGCGCGCGTCCATCACACCGGTCGCATCGCCGGCGTCCGCTGCAGGCGGCGCGCAGCAGCCGCCGTCCGGCATCCCGCACGCGCTGGTGGTGGCCTACCGGCGCGCACGCTATCGCGTCGATACCGATCCGCCTTTCGAGCTACACGTCGACCGCTACAGCCCGGAACTCGCGGCGCTGCTGACTGCCAAGGGGCTGGGCTGCGCCGCCTGGCTGACCGCCTGCAACCCGCACAGCCGTCCGCTTGCCGCGCCGGACAACGCCACCCGGCAGGCCGCCCTGGCGGCCACGCTGACGGCCAGCGGCCATGCCACGCTGAACTGCAGCGGCGAGGATCCGGACGGCAAGTGGCCGGCTGAAGCCGGCGTGCTGGTGCCGGGTCTGGACCATGACGAAGCCGTGGCGCTGGGGCGCGCGTGGCAGCAGAACGCGGTGCTGTGGAGTGGTCCGGACGCGGTGCCGCGCCTGGTCTGGATCGTGCCCGCACCGGCAGGGCCGGCGTGAGACGCTGGGGCCCGGCCTTGCTGGCCCAGGTGCTGGGCTGGATGCTCGCGCTGGCACTGGCCGGAACCCCTGGACCCGGCCTGGCCGGCGTGCTGCCGCAGGCACTGCTGGCAGCGCTGTTCGCCGCCGTCGCCAGCCTGCTGCTGGGCGAACCGCGCTGGCGTGCCTGGATGCAGGCCGCCTTCGCGCTGGCCGCCGGGCTGGGAAGCCGCAGCGACTGGCCGGCCTGGGTGTGGGGCCTGGCGCTGCTGACCAGCCTGCTGGTGTTCGGCGGCGGCCTGACCGGCCAGCGCGCGCCGCTCTACCTGACCCAGCAGCGCGCGCTGG
>JAGWIJ010000033.1 GCA_028873535.1 Pseudomonadota bacterium | reverse complement strand
GACTCCGGTCCGCCGGCCGTCAGCACCTGGGCGAGCTCTTCCTTGCTGAGCGTACCGGCCTCGACCAGGATGTCGCCGAGGCGTCCGTGGCCTTCCGGCAGCGCATCGAGCAGCGCCCGGTAGTCTGCCAGGGGACTGTGCGGCGGCAGGATACGGAGCAGGCAGTCATCGCGCACGAAGTCGAAGACCTGTTCGATCGCCGCATGGTCCGTTTGGCCGCGGAAGCGGATCTCGAAGCCCAGATAGCAGCATTCCGGATCCATGTCAGCCGCGGCGGGCATGTCGTCGAACAGGGTGCTCAAGTGCACGATTTCGCCAAGCGAACCCAGGTAGCGCAGGAAGGCGAGCGGATCCATGCCGTTCTTCAGCAGATCACGCCCGAAGCGCAATGAAACATGCCAGGTGTCGGTGAGTGCCCCGGTCCCTGCCGCGGACGGCACGATCGCGGTGTCTGTCACGATTGCTGCGGCCGACGCAGCAGCCCCTGCCTGGCTGGCAGGCAGGCCGCCAAGACGGGCTTTGAGGTGTGCGGCAATGGCCGCGCCGCGCGCGGTCAAGCCGGCGTCGTCGCCGTTCTCCCCCTGTTCGATGGCATCAAGCAGGGCGCCGAGATGGTCGGCCGCGGCGAGCAGATCATCGATCAGCTCGGCATCCAGCGCGAGCTGCCCGTTGCGCACCTTGTCGAGCGCGTTCTCGGCCGCGTGGGTGAACCCTTCGATCACCTGGATCTCGACCACACCGGCACCGCCCTTGATGGTGTGCGCCGCGCGGAAGATGGCATTGATCTGCTCCGGGTCTGCCTGCGCAACATCAGCGCCGCCCTGCAGCGCCATCAGGCCTTGTTCCATCTCGCGCAGTTGTTCGCGGGCTTCCTGGATGAATACGGCAACGATCTCTTCCATGGCGGCCCCCGATCAGACGCTTTCCCGCAACGGACTGGCCGTCGGGGCAGCGAAAAAGCTGGCAAGGTTGAAGAAGCCCAGCGCTTCCTGTGTGGCTGGGCTATGGGCCGCGATGTGCAGCGCCTTGCCGGCCGCCAGCGCCTCGCGCTGCGCCAGGATCAGGACTTGCATGCCGGCCGTGTCGATCTCGCCGACCCGGCTCAGGTCAAGCACCAGCTCAGGCCCCGCAGCCAATGCCTCGAGCAGGGTGCGCAGCTGATCCTGGACATGGTAGATGGTGAGATCCTGGTCCAGCATCACGACGCGTCCGGCGGTGCCGTCGGACTTGCTGGGATTTGCCTTGCGCATGAGCTGCGTTCTCCTGCTGATGACGGGACTCAGAACAGTTCGACCTTCAGGGCGTTGCCGCGCTGGGAGCCGGACGGCTGGTTGAGGGCGGCGTCGTGCGTCTGACGCTGCGAATGCATCACGTAGTCCTGGTAGAGCTCGTCGATGTGGTGGGCGAGAGGCTTGAGCGCAAAGTCCGCGTCGTCGCTGTGCTCGAGCCGACCGGCGAGTTCTCCGGCGTGGCCATCGAAGCGCCGCATGGCCGCGATCACCTGTTCGATCTGCTGTCTGACCACGTCCTGGAACTGCACATTGGCGAGCGCGTCCATGAACATCTTGGCCAGCGTGCCGCTGCTGTCGCTGATCACCGAGACCACCCGGGTTTCGTGCTCGGTGACCTCCTGGTAGCTGTGCCCCAGTTCTTCCAGTTGGACGGCAAAGCGCTGCAGTGCCTCGCGCTCGCGCTCGGCGTGCGTGTGAGCCAGCTGATCCTGGAAGCGGGTGGCGATCGACTCCGCGACCCGGTTCATGCCTGCATTGATCTGGCCGACCGCAGCGTCGGTTGCTGCGGACAGCTTGCGCACCTCATCGGCCACCACGGCGAAGCCGCGCCCGGCGTCGCCAGCGCGCGCGGCCTCGATGGCCGCATTGAGCGCCAGCAGATTGGTCTGACTGGAGATATTCTTGATCAGCTGCACCAAGGTGCCGAGCGACTGGACTTCCTGGACCACCTCGGTCACCCGCTGACGTTCATCGACGGTGGCGGTCACGCGCTCGTTGATATAGGCATCGAGGGTGCCGATCAGCTGGCGGTTGCGCGCGACGCGCTTTTCCGCGTTCTCGAGGAGCACGGCTGATTCCTGGGTGGTGGTGTCGACGAAGCCCGTCAGCCGGCTCACCACTTCGTCGATGGTGCCCAGGCGATTGGCGATATCGAATGCGGCCCGCTCGGTCTCGCCGATGATCATCTCCAGCTGACCGCGCAGCACATCGTTGAACTTGGTGACCTGCTTGAGTTCGCCGGAGACCTCGGCCACCGCGTGCCGGGTGGTGGCATCGATCTCGAGCAGGTGCCGGTTGGCCTCGATGCTGCCCATCACGAAGTCGCGAAACATGACCACCGAGGCGAGTCGGGTGCCGACGAAGGTGCCAAACACCACCAGCACCGTGGCAAGGGCATCGCCCATGCGAAGGCTGAGACCCAGCTGCGGCAGCAGCGCGTCGTAACTGTCGTGCAGCAGGTAGCTGCTGCCACCCACGAGTAGTGCGACCAGAGTGAAGATCGCCGCGCTGCGGCGCAGGACCACGCCACGGCTGACCGCCAGGGGAGTCATCGCATGACCAGTTTGATGGTATTCAGCAGGTCATCGGCAGTGGCCGGCTTGACCAGCCAGCCGGAGGCGCCGGCGGCCTTTGCCTCGGCACGCATCGACTGCTGCGACTCGGTGGTGAGGAACAGGATGGGTACGTATTTGCAGCCCGGCAGCTGCCGTACCTCCTTGATGAATTCGATGCCGTTCTTGCCGGGCATGTTGAGGTCGGTGATCAGCAGGTCGATCTTGGTGCCGGACTTGAACTTGGCGAGACCTTCCTGGGCATTGCCTGCTTTTTCGACCGCGTAGCCGGCCTTGGTGAGGATGCTCGAGAGACTGAGCAGGATGGTGGCCGAATCGTCCACCAACAAAATGGTCTTCATTTTTGACTCCGACGACTTACCCTCCTTTCAGCGGCTGTCGGGGGCTGAGATGTAGTCCATGATCCGGCATTTAGTGTTCAGAATTGTAGCGAGCGATTTGAGCTGCGGATGGCTGCATCCGCGCTTCGCCCTTCAGGTTGGATCGGGCCACTGACAACACCGCGCAGGCGCGTCAGTGCGGGCGCCGTTACTCGAACTCATCCTCGAGTTCCAACCACTGTTCGAACATGTCGGTCCCCTGGGCCTTCATGAGCTTGGAGATCGAGTCGATCTCCATGACATCCTCGATCTTGCAGATCTGGTCGTAGACGTCGCTCATTACGCCCCAGACGCGGTTCCAGTCGGTGGCACGGCGGCTCTTGGCCTCGTTGGCGGCGTCCTTGGCCTCGTTGGCGAGCTTGCGGCCGCTTTCGCTGTAGACGTTGACGTGGATGACCTGGTTGATCAGCTTGTTGATCGCCGCCTCCACCGCCTTCTGCTGCTTGCTGTCCGGGAATTTTGCCTTCTCGGTGGCAGCGAGCAGTGCGTCGAGCCGGCTCGCCAGGGGCTTGGCACTCTGCTGGACTTCGGCCACCCGTAGCGGATAGGTGCGCAGCAGGCGCTCGACCTCGTCGACCAGCGCCGATGGCACGGCCGCCGGTGGCTTGAGCTTCTTCAGTTCCTTCAACTTGACCTTGAGCTTGGCGCGCAGCGTCGATTCCTCGCTACCGGCGTCCTCGATGGCCGCGATGGTTTCCTGGATGCCCTTGATCAGCTTGAGGCAGCCGCGCACGGTGGCGAGCAGGACCACGTCGCCGGTCAGGACCGCGGTGCCGATGGCGGCGCCTGCCTCCACGCCGTCCCAGACCAGGTTGTAGAGCTTCCAGCCGGTCGTCACCTCGAGCTTCAGCAGGGCGGTACCGATCGCCTTGTTCAGTTCCTTGTCGCGCTCGATCAGCTTCGGCACGGCCTTGGTCAGCAGCTCGTCGATCTTCTTGACGCGCTCGCCGATGTCCTTGCCCAGCGCCTGCTTCAGCTGCACCTGCGATTTGCCGGCCTTGAGCGCGGTCTCGATCTTGTCGCGCATGTCGCCGATGTGATCGTTGAGCTCATCGCGGAGCTTGTTGAATGCAGGCGCCACCGTGTCGCGGATAGTTTGCTGGGTGCTCGAGTCGAGCGGGCCCGGAATCTCGATGACCGTCTCCACCTGGGTGATGTGGAATGCGCCATACTTTTTCAGGTTGTCCGACTTGATCAAGGCAAATGCGATCTGGGCCACGGTCCCTCTCCCTCGTTGATGGCTCTGGGCACAGCCACTGATGAGTGTCCCGGCCGGCCGTGTATCTTCGCCGACGCGCGGCGCGCCGACAACAGCGAGCAGGTGCTGCTCGCGATTTGCGGTTTGCATGTTCCGTTACCCTGCTGCCGCACGCTATGCTGAGCGCATGCACGACATACTGACCATCGACGGGGTTTCGAAGACTTATGCCAGCGGCCTGACCGCGCTGAGCCACATCGACCTCAACATCCGCCGTGGCGAGATCTTTGCGCTGCTCGGCCCCAACGGCGCCGGCAAGACGACGCTCATCAGCATTGTCTGCGGCATCGTCAATGCCAGCAGCGGCAGCGTGCGCGTGGATGGCCATGACATCCGGCGCGACTGGCGCGCCGCGCGCGAGCTGATCGGACTTGTGCCGCAGGAACTGACCACCGACGCCTTCGAGACCGTGCTGGGCGCCGTCACCTTCAGCCGCGGCCTGTTCGGCAAGCCTGCCGACCCCTGCCACATCGAGCGGGTGCTGCGTTCGCTTTCGCTGTGGGACAAGCGCAACAGCAGGATCGTCACGCTCAGTGGCGGCATGAAGCGCCGCCTGCTGGTCGCCAAGGCACTGTCGCACGAGCCGCAGCTCCTGTTCCTGGATGAACCCACCGCCGGCGTCGACGTCACCTTGCGCCGCGAAATGTGGGCGCTGGTGCGGGATCTGCGCGACACCGGCGTCACGGTGATCCTGACCACGCACTACATCGAGGAGGCCGAAGAGATGGCCGACCGTGTCGGCATCATCAGCAAGGGCCGGCTGATCCTGGTCGAGGACAAGGCGGTGCTGATGCACCAGCTGGGTCGCAAGCAGCTGACGCTCGAGCTGCAGCAGGCACTGACCACGGTGCCTGCGCTGCCGGGGGTGGCGCCCGACGCGCTGACGCTGGCCAAGGATGGCGAGCAACTCGTCTACACCTATGACCGCGAGCGTGAGCACACCGGCATGGCGGAATTGCTGCTGGCACTGAGCGAGGCCGGTATCGCGATCAAGGACCTGCACACCACGCAGAGTTCTCTCGAGGACATCTTCGTGGGTCTGGTGGCGGGCAGTGCGGCCGAATCGACGGCAGCCCCCACCGACGCGGGAGCGCTGACATGAACCTGCATGCCGTGCGCGCGATCTACGCCTTCGAGATGGCGCGCACGCGCCGCACGCTGATGCAGAGCGTGGTCTCACCGGTGGTTTCCACCTCCTTGTATTTCGTCGTCTTCGGCGCGGCCATCGGGTCGCGCATCCAGAGCGTGGGAGGGGTCAGCTACGGCGCCTTCATCGTGCCCGGGCTGATCATGCTGTCGCTGCTGACCCAGAGCGTGTCCAACGCGTCCTTCGGAATCTATTTCCCGCGCTTCAGCGGCACCATCTACGAACTGCTGTCGGCCCCCGTTTCTCCCTTGGAGACGGTGCTGGGCTACGTCGGTGCGGCTGCCACGAAGTCGATCGTGCTGGGCCTGATCATCCTGGCAACGGCGACACTGTTCGTACCGCTGCAGATCCTGCATCCGGTTTGGATGGTGCTGTTCCTGCTGCTCACGGCGACGACGTTCAGCCTGTTCGGCTTCATCCTCGGCCTGTGGGCCAATGGATTCGAGCAGCTGCAGGTGGTGCCGCTGCTGGTGATCACGCCGCTGACCTTCCTGGGCGGCAGCTTCTATTCCATCGACATGCTGCCGGCGGGGTGGCAGCAGCTGGCCTTGTTCAATCCGGTCGTCTACCTGGTCAGCGGATTCCGCTGGAGCTTCTATGGCCACGCCGATGTGGCCGTTGGCGTCAGCCTGGGCGTGACCGTGCTGTTCCTGGCGCTGTCGCTGGTCATCGTCGTCTGGATATTCAGGACCGGCTGGCGGCTGAAGGCCTGAAGCGGCAACGGTGGGCGTGACGCCTCACCCGTCTGGCGGCAGGCCTTGATCAGCAGGACGGCCCGGATCAGCGCTTAGCGGGTGGCCCGGTCTGCTTCGACAATTCAAGCCGGACTCACGATCGCCGTCCGAGTTCGAGCAGTCGCGCGACCCCGACCGGCTCCTCTGCGAGCAACGGCACGACGGCGTAGCGCACGGCGTGTCGGGTCGCGACGGCATCGATTTCGGGCAGCTCATTGCGCGCGCGTCGACGCAGCAAGGGGGACTGCGGGTGCGCGGCTGCCACGCTGTTGTTGATGACCCAGGCCCACGGTTCGATGCCCGCACGGCGCAGATCGGACTGGAGGTTCGCGGCTTCCAGCACCGGCGTGGTTTCTGCCAGGGTCACCAGCAGCACCTTGGTCTGCCTGGGATCCTGCAGCTGCATCATCGGTGTCGTGTAGCGCATGCCGGCACCCATCTGGCGTGCGACTTCGCGGTGGTAGGCGCCGGTGGCGTCGAGCAGCAGCAGGGTGTGCCCGGTCGGTGCCGTATCCATGACCACGAACTGGCGGCCGGCTTCGCGAATGATGCGCGAGAAGGCCTGGAACACGGCGATCTCCTCGGTGCACGGTGAGCGCAGATCCTCTTCCAGCAGCGCGCGACCGTGCGCGTCGAGCGATTTTCCCTTGATGTCGAGCACATGCTGGCGGTAGCGCGCGGTTTCGGCGTGCGGATCGATGCGGCTCACCGTAAGGTGCTCCATCGAGCCCTTCAGGGTCTCGACCAGATGCGCGGCCGGATCGGACGTGGTGAGGTGCACCGGCAGTCCGCGATGCGCGAGTTCGACCGCGACGGCTGCGGCGAGCGTGGTCTTGCCAACCCCGCCTTTGCCCATCAGCATCACCAGGCCGTGGCCATCACGCGCGATCTCGTCGACCAGGACTGCCAGCGCGCGAGCGGCAGGCGCCTGCCATGCCTCGGCCTGGGCGGGTTCCAGTGTGGCTGTCGGCGTCAGCAACTGGCGCAAGGCCTCCAGCCCGACCAGATTGAAGGCCCTGAGGTCGATGCAATCGAAGGGCAGGGTACGCAGCGGCGCCGGCATATCGGCGATGGCCGACTGTTCGCGGGCACGGATGGCCATCGCGAGCGGATCCCCGTGCACTTCACCGGCCGGGAACACGCCGTTGACGATCAGGAACTGGTTGGCAAAGCCGATCGCCGTCAATTCCTGCTGGGTGCGTGCCACTTCGCGCAAGGCGGAGGGCTGCGCGCGCGCGACCAGGACCAGGCGGGTACGCTGCGGATCGCTCAGCGCATCGACGGCGGCCTTGTACTGGCTGCGCTGCTTGTCCAGACCGGCGAGCGGGCCCAGGCAAGACGCATCGCCCTTGCCTTCGTCCAGGAAGCCGCTCCACGCTCCCGGAAGCTGCAGCATGCGGATCGTATGGCCCGTCGGCGCCGTGTCGAAAATGATGTGATCGTAGCGTGTGGTCAGATCCGCATCGGTAAGCAGGCCCGTGAATTCGTCGAAGGCGGCGATCTCGGTGGTGCATGCGCCGGACAGCTGTTCCTCGATGCCCTTCACCACCGCGTCAGGCAGCAAGCCGCGCACCGGGCCGACGATGCGGTCACGGTAGGCCTGGGCCGCCTGCTGCGGATCGATCTCCAGTGCCGACAAGCCGGGTACTGCGGTGATGGTGGTGACATGATTGCCGATCGCGATGCCGAACACCTGGCCGACGTTGGAGGCCGGATCGGTGCTGACCAGCAGCACGCGCTTGCCCTGTGCGGCCAGCGTGACTGCCGTGGCGCACGCGATCGAGGTCTTGCCCACACCGCCCTTGCCCGTGAAGAACAGGAAGTGCGGGGCAGCCGTGAGGAAGTTCATGTGGGTGGCTGCCGATCAGTCGCAGCTGCTGCTGCCGGAGCAGCATCCGCTTTGCGGCTTGGCCTCGGTGCTGATCGGTACGATGCCTGCCCAGCGCATCAGGTCCGCGCGCGTAGGGTAGCGTCCCGCCAGGGCAACTTCGCCATCGACCAGAACCAGTGGCAGTCCCTCCTGGCCCGAGCGTTCCAGGAAGGCCTTGACGGTCGGATTCCCGGCAAAGGCCATGGGTTGTTGCGCGAGGTTGAACCGTTCGATGTGCGCACCGGCCTGCCTGACCGAGTCGGCATTCGCCGAGAAGTCGACCAGGGCCTGATCGACATCGGTGCCGCACACTCCGCTGCTGCAACACAGGGCAGGATCGAAAACCTGAATCTTCTTCATGGCACAGCTCCTTCCAGGATGGGGCACGCGACCTGCAGTGCAGGCCGTCGTGCGATGGGCTTCGGGTCAGATGCTGCGCTGGTTGACCCGTTTTGAAAGCGCTTCGGCGCTCTCCTTGCGCTCGCTGTAGCGGTCGACGAGATAGGCCCCGACGTCGCGCGTGAGCAAGGTGAACTTGAACAGCTCCTCCAGGACGTCGACGACGCGATCGTAGTAGGCCGAGGGCTTCATGCGACCGTCTTCGCTGAATTCGAGAAAGGCCTTGGCCACCGAAGACTGATTGGGTATGGTCAGCATGCGCATCCAGCGCCCCAGCACGCGCATCTGGTTCACGGCATTGAAAGACTGCGATCCGCCGCTGACCTGCATCAGCGCGAGCGTCTTGCCCTGGGTCGGTCGCACGGCGCCGATGCTGAGCGGAATCCAGTCGATCTGGCATTTCATGATGCCGGTCATGGCGCCATGGCGTTCCGGCGAGCACCAGACCATGCCTTCGGCCCAATCGGCTGCAGCACGCAGTTCCTGCACCTTGGGATGGCTCTCCGGAGCGGCGTCGGGCAGCGGCAGTCCCGTGGGATCGAAAATGCGCACCTCGCCGCCCATGGCTTCCAGCAGGCGCGCCGCCTCCAGGGTCAGCAGGCGGCTGTAGGAGCGTTCGCGCAAGGATCCATAGAGCAGGAGGAAGCGGGGTGGATGCCGGGCGGGCGTGCTGGCGTGCAGGCGCGCGAGGGTGGGGCGGTCGAACAGGCTCTGATCGAGGGCGGGCAGATCCGGCGAGGCTTCAGACACGACGCACCCCCGAATCCTCGCTGCACTCATCGTCTTCCTTGGCGAACGGCGCCAGCTTCGGTACCGGCAGCAGCGGCAGCACCGCCTCGGACGGCCGGCACAGCGCGGTGCCGCAGGCCGGATTGTGATAGCTCGTGTTAGCGCTCATGGCAGGGATTCCTGGCGTTCGGACACGGGCGAGGCAGAGACCGATGCCACCGGCGCGCCTGTGCCCAGCAACTCATGGAGCGCCGTACCCAGCGCGGCGCCTGCCAGTTCCGCCAGCACGAAGCCCGGCACCGAAGACGGTGCGATCCCGGCGAAGGTGTCGCTGAACATGCGCCCGAAAGCGGCGGCCGGATTGGCGAACGAGGTCGATGCCGTGAACCAGTAGGCTGCGCCGATGTAGCAGGCGACCATGCTTGACACGCGGGCGGCCGGCGCGCGCAGGATCACCAGCAGCAGTCCGGCCGTGGCGACTGCCTCGGCGATCCACTGGCCGCTTCCGCCGCGCACCTTCAACGACCACTGCAGGACTGGCAGGTCGAACATGGCGTGGGCAAGCCAGGCGCCCAGGGCGGCGCCGCCCAGTTGAGCCGCCATGTAGGGAATCAGCGCGGCATGCTCCAGCTGTCCGCGCTGGCGCATCACCAGGCTCACGGCCGGGTTCAGGTGGGCACCGCTGACCGGACCGAACACCTCGATGAGGATGTACAGGCCGCCGACCGTCGCGGCCGTGTTGGCGAGCAGGGCGATCGCCACATTGCCGCCCGACAGGCGCTCGGCCATGATGCCGGAGCCGATCACGATCGCCAGCAGCAGGAGCGTCCCGAGCGCTTCGGACAGCAGGCGCGTGCGCAGCGTTGCCATGCCTCAGCTCTCCGCCACGGTCTCGAGCAACTGGCGCAGTTCCTGGTCGTTCATGACGTCAAGCGGCATGAACAGCAACTGCGTGATCTTGTAGGCCAGCGCCTGACGCGTCAGTTCGAAGGCACGCTGCCGATCCTCCTCGGAGCCCTCGACGCGCGACGGGTCGGAGTAGCCCCAGTGCACCTGCACCGGCGCCCCGGGCCAGAATGGACAGGTTTCCGCGGCGGCCTGGTCGCATACCGTGATCACGATGCGCATGTGGGGGGCGTCCGGCTGGGTGAACTCGTCCCAACTCTTGCTGCGCACGCCCGATACGTCCACACCGGCCTCGCTCAGCACGCGCAGCGCCATGGGATTGACCTGCCCGCTGGGGGCACTGCCGGCACTGTAGGCACGCACGTTGATGTGGAGGCGCTCCGCCAGGTGGTTCAGCATGCACTCGGCCAGTACGCTGCGTGCCGAGTTGTGCGTGCACAGGATCAGCACGTTGTGGACCTTGGGTTCGATGAGCCGGGTGCCGATCTGCGCGATTTCCTGCTGGATGGCCAGTGTTTCCAGCTTGTCGATCGGCAATGCCATCAGCAGTTCGATGCGGCCTTGCAGGATGCGCGCGGCGTCCATGAAAGCCCGGCGCTTGGCCACGACATGGCTATCCGGAAGGGCAGCGGGATCGGCGACGCCCCAGTGTGCGGTAAGCGGCTGTCCTGGCCAGACGGGACAGGCCTCCCCGGCTGCCGCATCACAGACGGTGAATACGAAGTCGAAGAGCGGTGCTTCGGGCCCGCTGAAGTGTTCCCAGTTCTTGCTGGAGTAGCCCTCGGTTGGCAGATTCAGCCGGCGCAGGGTGTCGATGGTATAGGGATTGATCTGGCCGGCTGGATGGCTGCCGGCTGACCAGGCGCGGAACCTGCCTTGTCCGAGCTGGTTCATGATCGCTTCGGCCAGCACTGAGCGTGCCGAGTTGCCGGTGCAGATGAACAGGACGTTGAAGACGCGGTCGTTCATGGGAAGGCTCATTCAGCAATGGATGTTGAGAAAAGGATTGTCGGCGCGCCACACTTCAGCACAGGCATTGCGCGTCCTTTGCTTCGACTGCGCACGCTGCTCCCTCACAGCAGTTTTCGGTGAGATAGCCCAGCAGGACGTTCATCCGCTCGAAGTCGACGCGATACACGATGTTGCGGCTGATGCGTTCCTGGGTCACCAGACCGGCGTGGGTCAGTTCCTTGAGATGGAAGGACAGGGTGTTTGCGGGCACGCCGAGCGCATCCGAAATGGCACCGGGTGTCAGGCCGGACTTGCCGGACACGACGAGGGCACGAAAGGCGCGCAGACGAACCGATTGCGCCAGCGCGGCGAGAGCCTGGACGGCGGCTGATTGATCCATGATTTCCACAATAATGGAAATATTGGGCCGTAGTCAAACCCGTCTCGGCCCGGCAGTCGGGCTGGCCGGTTCAGAGTTCGTCGTCGATCGGCAGCAGGCGCAGCGAGTCGAGCTTCAGACGCTGCCATTCGTCGCGTGCCGGTTCCAGATGGTATTCGACCAGCACGCGCAGGCGTACACCGCGGTCTGCAGCGTCAAGCGGAAGCCCGAGCGTCCTTCGCGACCGTTGGCGAGTTCGGCTGCCTGGCGGCCCAAGGTGGTCTGTTGCGGGGTGTCGAACGCGAAAGAGCGGTGCGCCTGCTCGGGAGCGACCTTCGGCAGCGTGGCGCAGGCACTCAACAGCATCAGCAGGAAGATCAGCGCCGGCCAGTGCGTGGGGATGATCGCCCAGGAACATTTCAGGGTGCGTGGCGGGAACACGGTCCAGGGGGGGCACGGGGACGTCGCCTGAAATTTCGCGTCGAGAAATGCTTAATCCCACCATGCGGCAGCAAACGTGCCGTGGCGCGATTCAATCCTTGGGGTGCAGTGCGACGGGTGCCGCTGCACCTTGGGTGACCACCGGGCGGGAAGAACCGGCCCAGTGGTCTACCCGCCAGCTATTTACAGCGGCTTGATGTTCGCAGCCTGCTTGCCCTTCGGGCCAGCCGTCACGTCGAACGACACGGCCTGGCCTTCCTGCAGCGACTTGAAGCCGCTGGACTGGATGGCCGAGAAATGCGCGAACAGATCCTCACCGCCGTCGTCCGGCGTGATGAATCCAAAACCCTTGCTATCGTTGAACCACTTGACTTTACCGTTTGCCATTGCGTTTTCCAGACTGAAGAAATGGGTGGATACCAACGCGATCCGAAACTGGAACACGCCAGCAGTACACCCTGAAAAGCTCTAGTCTGAACCCTTTTGCGCCGAATGCCAATTAAAACCTTGCACGAGCACGGATAATCCCCGCTTTCGGCAGCCGCCGGCGCTTTTGTCGGCAGGCCTGCGTCGCAAGCCACGGCGCGATGGAGTACGCTGTAGCCTCGATGCACACTACGAATGATGACGCGCGCGGCGGCAGGGCCGTAAGCCTGAAACCATGACTCCCATGACGCAATGGCTTGCCCTCGACTGGATACTCGCGGTCGTCGGCGGATGGTTGCTTATCAGCGTCGCGGGAATGGTCGCGGTACGCCGCCTGGGCCTGGTGGCGCACCTGCTGTTTCCGCTGGGCGGCCTGCTGGGACTGGCGCTGGCCGGTCTGGCCCTCGCCGCCCTGGAAGGCGCACCGCAACTGGCGGTGCTTCCAATTGGCCTGCCGTCCTTGCCGTTTCACCTGCGCCTGGACAGCCTTTCGGCCTACTTCCTGCTGGTGGTGGGCGCGGCATCGAGCGGAATCTCGGTATTTGCCGCCGGCTATTTCCGCAAGGGCGAAGGCACAGCGCCTGGCCTGCTGTGCCTCGAATACCACGTCTTCCTGGTCAGCATGGTCGGGGTCATCCTGGCCGACGATGCCTACGCCTTCATGGTGCTGTGGGAAACCATGGCGCTGTCGTCGTACTTCCTGGTGACCGCGAATCATCGCCTCGCGGAAGTGCGCAGCGCGGGCTATCTCTACATCACCATGGCGCGCATCGGCGCGATTGCGATCCTGCTGTGTTTCGGAGTGCTGCAGGCAGGCACGGGTGATTACACCTTCGCCAACATGCGAGCCCAGGCGCTCGCGCCGGCCTGGACATCGATCGGCTTCCTGCTGGCAGTGTTCGGATTCGGCGCCAAGGCAGGTATTTTGCCGCTGCACGTCTGGCTGCCGGAGGCGCACCCGGCGGCGCCTTCACCGGTCTCTGCGCTGATGAGCGGGGTCATGCTCAACACGGCCATCTATGGACTGCTGCGCGTGACGCTGGACTTGCTGCACCTGCGCTTGTGGTGGTGGGGCGCTGTGCTGCTGGCAGCAGGCCTTGTTACGGCGCTGTTCGGTGTCGTCTTCGCCTCGGTGCAGGTCGACATGAAGCGTCTGCTGGCCTTCTCTTCGATCGAGAACATGGGGCTGCTGTTCGTCGGGATCGGGCTCAGCCTGATCTTTGCGAGTTTCGGCCTGCAGCAGATGTCGGCCTTGGCCCTGATGGCCACGCTCTACCATGTCGCCAGCCACGCCTGCTTCAAGAGCCTGCTGTTCCTGGGTACCGGCAGCGTCCTGCACGCCACCTCGGAGCGCAACCTGGGCAAGCTCGGCGGGCTGATCCGCACCATGCCTTGGGTGGCCTGGCTCACGCTGCTCGGCGCGCTGACCTGCGCGGGACTGCCGCCACTCGGAGGCTTTGTTTCCGAATGGCTGCTGTTGCAGAGCTTCCTGTTTGCGCCGGCGCTGCCGCTGCCGCTGCTGAACATGCTGATCCCGGTGGTGGCGGCCGTCATCGCGCTGGTGTCTGCGCTTGCCGGCTATACCATGGTCAAGTTCTTCGGCGTGATCTTCCTTGGTCAGCCGCGCGAGGAAAAGCTTGCGCGTGCCCACGATGCCGGGCCCTGGGAGCGCGCCGGCATGGCCTGGCTGGCCTGTGGCTGCGTGGCACTCGGCCTGCTGCCGACGCGCTTTGTCCAGGTGATCGATCCGGTCACCCGCCAACTGCTCGGCGCGGACCTGGGGCAGCGCGTGGCTGGCAGCAGCTGGCTGCTGGCGCCAAACAGCACTGAACAGGCAAGCTACGGTCCGGTCGCGTTCCTGATGGGGATACTGGGCTGTTTTGCGCTGGCATACGTGGTGGTGCGCCTGCTCTATCACGGCCGGCTGCGTCGGGGGCCTGCCTGGGCGTGCGGCTTCCCCTTTGGAACAGCGCGCATGCAGGATACGGCCGAGGGATTCGGGCAGCCGATCCGCCAGATCTTCGAACCGTTCTTCATGATGCGGCGCGAACTGCCGACGGCCTTCGATCAGCGGCCGCGCTATCTCGTGGTGGTCGCCGACCATTTCTGGCGCTGGTTCTATGTTCCCCTGATCGATCTGGCCAACTACCTGGCGCAGCTGATGAGCCTGCTGCAGCAGGGCCGCATCTCGGTGTACCTGATGTACAGCTTCCTGACCCTGCTCGCCACCCTGCTGGTGGTGATGTCATGAGCTTTTCCGGCGTCCTCTCGCAGTTGCTCGAGATCGTCATCGCCATCGCGCTGGCACCCTTGCTGAGCGGCTGGGTGAACCAGTGGCGCGCATGGCTGCAGAACAGGTCGGCGCCCGGCCTGCTGCAGCCCTATCGGATGCTGCACAAGCTGTTCAACAAGGAGTCCATGGTGGCGGACCATGCCTCGTCACTGTTCCGCATGGCGCCCTATCTCAAGTTCGGCTGCATGGTGCTGGCCTGCTCGATCATCCCGACCCTGTCGACCGATCTGCCGCTGGCGCCGGCCGCGGACACCATTGCACTGGTGGGCCTGTTCGCGCTGGCGCGCGTATTCATCTCGCTGGCCGCGATGGATATCGGCACGGCCTTCGGCAGCATGGGGGCGCGCCGCGAAATGCTGGTGGGCTTCCTGGCGGAGCCGGCACTTCTCACCGTGCTGTTCTCGGCCTCGCTGATCTCGAAATCGACCTCACTCACCACCATCGTGGAGACGCTGGCGCATCGCGACTTCGCCATCTATCCAGGGATGGCCTTTGCCGCCGTGGCGTTCCTGATGGTCTCGCTGGCCGAGAATGCGCGCGTTCCCATCGACAACCCGGCCACTCACCTCGAATTGACCATGCTGCACGAGGCACTCCTGCTGGAGTACTCGGGACGGCACCTGGCGCTGCTCGAATGGGCCGCGAGCCTGAAGCTGTTCGCGTATTCCTGCATCGGCCTGGCGCTGTTCTTTCCCTGGGGCATCGCGGAAGCGCGCGCGCCGGCGGCGATGCTGCTGGCTCTGCCGGCGCTGCTGTTCAAGCTGGGCGTGGGGGGCTTCCTGGTGGCGGTATGGGAGACCGTGAACGCAAAGATGCGCATTTTCCGCGTACCGGAATTCCTGGCCACGGCTTTCCTGCTGGCGGTGCTCGGCATGCTGGTCCAACTGCTCCTGGCGCGCTGAATGAGCGCCTTGCTGCCCCAGTTCGTCAACCTGCTCGGCGCGGTGCTGTTGCTGCTGGCCTTTGCCATGACCTCGCAGCGCCGGATGCTGGCGCTGATCCACCTGTTCACCATGCAGGGCGCCACGCTTGCGCTGGCCACCGCCGTGGTGGGCTACGTGACCCGGCAGCACCACCTCTACCTTTCGGCCGGCCTCACGGTCGTGCTCAAGGTGCTGCTGATCCCCTGGCTGCTGCATCGCGTGCTCGACCGGCTGGGGATCCGCCGGGATGTCGAGACGCTGATCAACATCCCGACCACGATGCTGATCGGCATCGGTGTGGTGATCTTCGCCTTCAATCTTTCCATCCCGATCTCGCACCTGTCGTCGGCACTGGCCAGCGGCACCCTGGGGATCGCACTGGCCTGCGTGCTGCTGTCGTTCCTGATGATGATCACGCGCACCAAGGCGGTACCGCAGGTCATCGGCTTCCTGGCGATGGAAAACGGACTGTTCTTTGCGGCCACCGCAGCGACCTACGGCATGCCGATGGTGGTCGAGCTGGGCATCGGGCTGGACGTGCTGGTCGGCGTGCTGATCCTGGGCGTGTTCATGTTCCAGATCCGCGAGCAGTTCGACAGCCTGGACATCCACCACCTCGAACAGCTCAAGGACGACTGAATTGACGCAAGAAGCCCTGGCCCTGGCCTTGCTGCTCGCCTGCCCACTGGCCGGCGCAGCGGTGCTGGCCTTGTGCGGACACCGCGAGCGTGCGCGGGATCTCAATGTCACGTTCAGCTGCGGGACCTTTTTCGCGGCCTGCGCGCTGGCCATGCACGTCGTCCGTGCCGGGCCGGTCCTGCTGTGGGACAACGCGTTCTACGTCGATGCGCTGAATGTGTTCCTGCTGACCCTGACGGCCTTGGTCGGGCTCACCACCGCGGTCTTTTCGCGCCCCTACATGCGCGTGGAAAGCGATCACGGCAAGATGACGGCGCCGCGCCTGCGCCTGTACCACAGCATGTACCAGTTGTTCAGCTTCACGATGCTGCTGGCACTTTCCACCAACAACATGGGCATCATCTGGGTGGCCATGGAAGCGGCGACGCTGACCACGGTGCTGCTGGTCAGCGTCTACCGTACGGCAGCCAGCCTGGAGGCGGCCTGGAAGTATTTCATCCTGTGCGGCGTCGGGATTGCCCAGGCACTGTTCGGGACGGTGCTGCTCTACATGGCAGCCGAAAAAGTCATGCCGCCTGGGGGCGGTGCCTTGCTGTGGAGCAATCTGGATGCCGTGAAAGGGCAACTCGATCCCGATGTCATCACATTGGCATTCGCCTTCCTGTTCATCGGCTATGGCACCAAGGTGGGGCTGGTGCCGGTGCACAACTGGCTGCCCGACGCCCATGCCGAAGGCCCGACGCCGGTGTCGGCGGTGCTGTCAGGGCTGCTCCTCAACGTCGCGCTGTATGCAGTCCTGCGCTGCAAGGTGCTGACCGACGGCGCGCTCCACGGCAACGCGCTGTCCGGGCGGCTGATGATGGGTTTCGGCCTGCTCTCGGTGGTGGCGGCCGTGTTCTTCCTGATCCGCCAGCGTGACGTGAAGCGCATGTTCGCCTACTCGTCCATCGAGCACATGGGCATGATGACCTTCGCCTTCGGCATGGGCGGCCCGATCGCGACCTACGCCGGCCTGCTGCACATGACGGTGCACTCGCTCATCAAGTCGGCGATCTTCTTCGCGGTCGGTCACGCCACCCAGAAGGCCGGGACCCAACTCATGGACGGCATCCGCGGCCTGCTCAAGATCAGTCCGACGGTGGCATGGGGATTGATGATCGGGACACTCGCGATCCTGGGCATGCCTCCCTTCGGCGTGTTCGCCAGCGAATTCCTGATCCTGACCACCGCGATGCGCGACCATCCCTGGGCGACGCCCTTGCTGCTGATCGCGCTGGCAGTGGCTTTCGCTTCGGTCTTCGGACGGGTCCAGGGCATGGTGTTCGGCGAGACCAGCGTGAAGCCCCTGGCACATCGTCCAGCCCTGGTGCCAGTATTCGTGCACCTGACATTGGGACTGATGCTGGGGCTTTACATCCCGCCCTATCTCGACGCCTGGTATCGTCAGGCCGCGGCCATGATCGGGAACTGACACCATGACGCTGGAAGATCTTCAGCTCGATCGCGCAAGGCTGGGGGCTCCCCTGCCGATCTGGCACGCGCGGGTCGACAGCGAGGGCTGGCGCGCGTGCGCCAGCGCGATCGCCGGGCAGGGCGGACGCCTGATCGCGGTGTGGGGCGTCGAGCGTGCAGCGGGAGGCGCGCCTGCCTCGGCGTGCGCAGCGCTCGCGCTGACGGAGGGGCTGGTGTGGCTTGAACTGCCGCTAGAGCAGCGGCCGGGCGGCTATCCTGATCTGACAGCCTGGTTTCCGTGCGCCGATCGCATGCAGCGCGCCCTGCGCGACCTGTCCGGCATCGCCGCCCAGGGCAGCGGCGACCGCCGTCCCTGGCTCGACCATGGCTTGTGGCAGGCGGGGGCAAGACCCTTGCAAGCCGACCAGGTTCTGGCCGGTCTGCCGGCTGGAAGCCTGCCGGCAGACTATGCCTTTGTGCGTGTCGAAGGCGATGGTGTCCATGAGATCGCCGTGGGGCCGGTGCATGCCGGCATCATCGAGCCGGGGCATTTCCGTTTTTCGGTGGTCGGCGAAAAGGTGCTGCGCCTGGAGGAGCGCCTGGGCTATGTGCACAAGGGCGTCGAGCGGCGCTTCACCGAATTGCCGCCGCTCGACGCACACCGCCTGGCCGGGCGAGTCTCCGGCGACACCACCGTAGGCTTTGCCTGGGCCTATTGCATGGCCCTGGAAAGCGCCTGGCAGACGGAGCTGCCCCGGCGCGCGCAGGAACTGCGTGCACTGATGCTCGAGCGCGAGCGCGTCGCCAACCACCTGGGGGACCTGGGCGCGCTGGGCAATGATGCGGCGCTTGCATTTGGCCTCACGCAGTTCTCGCGCCTGCGCGAGGATTGGCAGCGCCTATCCGGCGAAGCGTTCGGACATCGCCTGATGATGGACGCGATCGTGCCTGGCGGTGTGGCTGCGGATCCGGCGGCGCCCATGCTGGATCGCATGCGCGCGCAGTGCGACAGCGTCGAGCGCAGCGTCCGCGTGCTCAGGGCCGTGTACGACGAACATGCCGGCCTGCAGGATCGCTTCGTCGGCACCGGGCAGGTGACGCCTTCATTGGCAGCCCAGCTGGGTCTGGCCGGCATGGCCGGCCGCGCCAGCGCTCAGGCAGCGGATCTCCGCTGCGATCAGCCCTGGTCCCCTTACGACGGTCTGGCAGTCAGAAAGGCCGGCCGCGGTGATGGTGACGTGGCGGCACGCGTCGCCGTGCGCTTCGACGAGGTGTTCGAGTCGCTGCGCCTGATCCGTGCATTGTGCAGCGGCCTGGCGCCGGGTGCCGCGCGCGTCGATGCGCGCGCGCGCGGCCGGGTTTCGATCGGCGCCGGTTGGGTGGAAGCGTGGCGCGGTGAAGTGTTCGTGGCGCTGGAATTGGGGCCTGACGACCGCATCGTGCGCTGCCATTGCCACGATCCCTCCTGGCAGAACTGGCCGGTTCTGGAGCACGCGGTGATGGGCAACATCGTGGCCGACTTCCCCCTGATCAACAAATCCTTCAACCTCAGCTACTCAGGACACGACCTCTGATGTGGCGCGTGATCAGACAGGTGCTGCGCACCGGCATCCTCACCGAAACGGCACCCGCTCCGACGCATGAGGAAGCGCGTGCCGTGCAGCGGATCCATCAGGACATCCTGGACGTCCTGGGCCGGGCGCTGGCGATCCGGCACGTGGATGCCGGATCGTGCAACGGCTGCGAACTGGAGATCCACGCCCTCGGGAATCCCTACTACAACATCGAGGGGTTGGGCATCCGGTTCGTGGCCAGTCCGCGTCACGCTGATCTGCTGCTGGTGACAGGGCCCGTGGCGCGCAACATGGAAGAAGCGCTGCGGCGCACCCATGCCGCGACACCGGATCCCAAGCTGGTGGTGGCGGTGGGTGATTGTGCCTGCGATGGCGGGATCTTCGGCGAGAGCTACGCCAGTTGTGGCCGCGTCGCCAATGTGCTGCCGGTCGACTTCACGGTGCCGGGCTGTCCGCCCAGCCCCAGGCAGATCCTGACCGGCATCCTTGCGGTCGTGGCGCGTGCACACGCAGGTCCGGCCTGAGCCGCAACGGCGGCAGATGGCGGCTGTGCGGTCCGCCGGCAATTCAGCTGGTGCGTGCGCCTGGTGGCAAGCCTGCGGCATCCGGCGTCAGGCATTGCCCATGCCGCGGCACGATGGCGGTCCAGCCGAGTTCGCGCTCGATGCGCTGCCTGAGGGCGTCTGCCGCCCCGGGCTCGCCGTGGTTGATGTAGACGCAGCGTGGCGGGCGAGGGGCCGTACGCAGCCAAAGGATGAGCTGGGCGGCATCGGCATGGGCTGACATGCCAGCCAGCGATACCACCTCGGCATTGATGCGGACGTCCTCGCCGTGGATGCGGATCGTGCGCTCGCCGGCCACCAGTCGCGCGCCGCGTGTGCCGGCGGCCTGGAAGCCTGCGAACACGATGGTGTTGCGGTGATCTGGACCCAGGGCGCGCAGATGGTGGAGCACGCGACCGCCAGTGGCCATGCCGCTGGCCGAGACGATCACTGCCGGGCTGCGCAACAGGTTGAGCGCTGTCGATTGTTCGACGGTGCGGGTCATCCTGGCGACATCGCACATGCCGCTGCATTCCTCCGGCGACAGGCGATGTTCGGCGCGATGACGGCGATAGAGGTCGGTCAGGTCGATCGCCATCGGGCTGTTGAGAAAGATCGGCAGGTCCGGGATGAGCTGCCGCGCCTTCAGGCGATGGATGGCGTACAGCAGGGCCTGGGCGCGTCCTACCGCGAAGGCGGGCACCACCACGATGCCGCCGCGCGCAGCGGTGCGCTGGATCACTTCAGCCAGCGCCGTCTCGACATCCTGCGGGTCGTGCAGGCGATCACCGTAGGTCGATTCGATGACGATCTGGTCGGCCTGCGTGATCGGGGCAGGGGGCGGCATGATACGGTCGTCCTGCCGCCCCAGGTCGCCCGAAAACAGCGTGGTGCTGCCGCCGCAATCCAGTGAAAGCGAGGCAGCGCCGAGGATGTGTCCGGCGACCTGGAACGTGAAGCGGAACACGCCCGCCACAGTCGCCGACTGGCCGAAAGGCAGCGGCTCGAAGTGGTGCAACGCGCGGTTGGCGTCCGCTTCGGTATAGAGCGGCAGTGCCGGGTCGTGTCTTGAAAAGCGCCGATGGTTGGCGTAGCCGGCGTCTTCCTCCTGCAGGCGTCCACTGTCGGGAAGCAGGATCCGGCACACGTCGATGGTCGACGGTGTCGCCAGGATGCGGCCGCGAAAGCCGCGCTTGATCAGCAGCGGCAGCGCGCCCGAGTGGTCGATATGGGCGTGGGTGAGTACCACGGCTTCGAGCTGCGCCGGATCGAAGGCGAAGGGCTCCCAGTTCATCTGCCGCAGGTTCTTGTAGCCCTGGAAGAGGCCACAGTCGATCAGCAGGTGCTTGCCCTCGTGGCTGACCAGGGTACGTGATCCGGTGACGGTGCCCGCGGCGCCGAGAAAGGTGAGATCCATGGCTTTCATTGTCAGTGGCGGCGGAATTCCCGGCTTGGCAGGCTGACCCGGTCGATGTCGGCCTGCACCTGCTTGCGGCTGCGTTCATAGACGATCTCACGCCCCATGGCGCGACCGAAGTAGGCCGATTCGGCGCGGTTGGGCACCAGTTCGCAGCGCACGCTGTGCACACCGCTGCCGAGCACGACTTCGATGCGCGTGGCCTGCTTGCGCAGCACGACCACCTCGATTTCCGCATCCGTCTCGGTGATGCGTACCTTGATTTTTTCGTCAGCCATGATTGGTGAATACCGGCAGGGACTGCATTGAAGGAGAGGCTCCTGGATACGATGATCGCATGCGCCGACGTCACGCGTGCCGCGTTTGGAGGGTTCCGAACTGGAACAGTCCGCACCGTGCTGTGGCATGGCGTTACACTTCGCGTCAATTCCTGACAAGGCGTATCTATTTAAATCAATCGCTTGAAAAATGCTGTTCTGCAGCATGATTCTTGCTTGTCCCCATCCTGTCATTTCTGGATGCCATCACCATGAGCACCGCCCCGCAGTCCTTTCTTCCGTCCAGCCAGCAGGACCTGACTGCGGAGGGCGAACGCCGCATCTTTGATGGGGTGGAGCGGGTGTTCTATTCTGGCTACTGGATCAAGACCTGCCCGGTGCCGGCGGATACCCTGCGCGCCAAACGCGATCTCATCGATGCGCTCACCCGGCGGCTGTTCAATCACACCGAGCACGGGCTCAATGTTCCCGGCTGCCGCCTGAAGGAAGCGCGTGCGGCGTATGACGCTGAGTCCGACGCTGCGCGCCGCCGTGTCAAAGGCGCCATGCTGGCGGGCGCCCTGGTCAATCGTGCGAGTGACATCTTCCGGCGTCTGGTCGACCTGCAGTCGGATGGTGTGGAGATCCGGGGTGACTATTCCCTGGTGGCGGAATGCGGCAAGTGCCTGATCGAGGCGCTGGAACTCGGGCGCATGGTCTATCACCGCAGCGGGGAGGAGGGCATTGACGAATTGTGGGGTGAACCCTTCCGCGTTTTTTCGATCTCCGTCGAGGAATTCTACGAAGGCCGCTACATCAAGACCGGACAGGCGATGCGCGATATCGACCGCATCGCACGCAGCCTGATCGACCAGCTCGGTGACATCCCGCTGTTTGCCGGCGTCGAGACGCTGGTGCAGGCATTCGCTGCGGCGGCGCGCGTGAAGGTCGAAACCCTGCGCGGCGATGCGGACATTTTCGATGTCTGGGCCAGCTTCGTGAGCGCCGGTGAACGCCTGGTGGAATTCGTGCCGGCTTGCCTGTCTGCCGACGCCGAGCGCCCCGCGGGGCGCAGTGCGCATGGCGTTTCGGATGGCCTGCAACTGATCCGGAATGGCCGCGCGCTGGTCTTTCATATTGCGCGCGCACGCACGCCGATGCCCAAGAGCACCCAGGAGTTCATCGAGAGCTGCGAGTTCTATCGCCACAACGGGCGTTTGCCGGCGATGCCGGCGCCACTGCCGGGCTGAGATTTCCGGCCAGGGCCCGAGCACGCGCCAGGCTGGATTGCCCTGGCGGGTCCACGCGGCAGCACGCCATTTCGCGGACGGAGGCGTGGATGTGCGACCATGCGTGACCATGATCGAACCCCTGCTGCTCACCACCGCCAGCGTCTCGACCCTGCTCGGCAACCGGGTGCTGACCGGGGCCAGCGGCTTCTTTTTCGAACGCGATGGGCGCGTGTACCTGGTGACCAGCCGTCACGTGCTGATCGACCGGCCCACCGACCACTTCCCGGACCGGATTGAAATCGAAGTGCATGCGGACCTGGACAACCTGACCCGCTCGGTGGTGCTGTCGGTGCCGCTCTATGCCGATGGCAAGAGCGTCTGGCACCAGGGTTGCGACAGCGGCGGCGAGATCGACGTGGCCACCATCGAACTCGATCGCAAGGTATTGCCGGCATCGGCCTGCGTGCGCTGCTTCACGCCGGACCATCTGCAGCGCACCTTGCAGGAAGTGGAGGTGGGCTCGCCGCTGCTGATCGTGGGCTTTCCGCTGGGTTTCCACGATACCCTCCACCACCTGCCGGTGGTGCGCCGCGCCGCCATCGCCTCCTCGTTTGGCATGCGCTTCCAGGGCCTCGGCTACTTTCTGACCGACGCGCGCACCCATCGCGGCACCAGCGGCGCTCCGGTGGTCATGCGCCAGGCTGGCACGGATGGGGACTTGCCGTGGAAACTGCTGGGCGTGCATTCCGCGCGCATGGACATCGGTGGCCGCGACCGACGGGTCGACGAGGCGTTGGGGCTGAACTGCGCGTGGTACGCCGACATCCTGCTGACCCTGACGGCGGCTGCCGGCGCGCCGGCAGCCACGGCCCTGATGGAGGTGCCGGGCAAGCTGTCCGGCGCGGGGGCATGAAGCCTCAGTGCTGCGGAGGTTCCTTCGTGCGCACCGGGTCCAGGCCCCAATCACCGATCAGGTACCAGTCCTCGCCGATGGTCTCGGCCGGGTGCTGGGTGCGGTCCGTTCCACCGCCGCAGGCCAGCGAATCGGCCGGACAGTACCGGTCACATCCCCAGCAGATGCGCTCGGGATGTTTGGGAGCAAGTGGGAATTTCTTGGCCATCAGTCGGGCGGTCTGCGGCGTCGGTTGCAGCACTCATGCACGGCGACTGGCGTGCCCTGAGCGCCGCCCGGACCAATGCCACACTATTGCCGGCCACCGGGACGGCCGCCACCCATGCCGCGATTGGGTCCCATGCCGGCGCCACCGCCCATGCCGCCACCGGAACCGGGCACGCTGTCGGGCAGCGTCACCCCCCGTTCCTTGGCGCGTTCCTGCATCGCGGCATGATGTTCTTCGCGGATGCGCGCGCGTTCTTCCACTGTTTTTGCGGCACGCATCCGGGTGCGAAATTCCTGGCGTTCCTGCGCCGTCATCAATTGTGAACCGTAGACCTGTTGCGCGCCGCCAGTGGCGACCGGGGCGCTGTTCGCACTGTCCGCGGCGCCTGCCAGTGTCGCGGTCGCCGCCAGAAGCGCGGCAAACAAAAGTCGGGTTGCTTTCATGGCATTCTCCTTTGGGTTGCGGGTTCGACGGTCGGCTGCCGGCCGGCCACCACAAATGATGTCTCTGCTATCGTAGGCTTGACCGCTGCGCTTGCCTTGATATCGATCAAGCTTTGCGCACCCTTCAGCGCGCGGGCCGGACCTCGTCGACAATGCAAAAGCGGCCACCCGGGACGGGTGGCCGCTCGCTTCAGCGCACGTGCGTCAGGTGTCAGTCGTCGTCGCCCTCACGCCGGATGCCGCTGCTGCTGCCAACCAGGGCGGGATAAGGCAGGTCGCCCTTGAGCCCCTGCCACAGCACCTTGTTGTACTGGGCCGGCGGCACGCGGTCGGCGTCCGAGAAATCGAAGCCGGCGCTGACACGTGCCCAGTAGGCGGCATCGTGCGTGGGCCGCACGTCCGGGCCCTTGGCGTAGCGGACACCCAGGCCATTGCCTGCGAGCGACAGCGAGGTGCTCTTGAGAATCGTCGATGCGTCCGCCGTGTAGGTCCAGCTGCCGGTGGAGTGGATGTCGAACACGTCGCTCATCGGCAACTGCGAGGCCGTGTTGAGGTTCATGTGCGGCGTGCCCAGCACGTCTTCGATGGTGCGCAGCGCGTTGATCTGGCTGTAGCGCGTGCTGACCACGGCGCCCTGCTTGACGTAGGCGCCGACCACATAGGCGGTGGCACGGTGCGAGTCGACATGGTCAGGGCCGTCCTGGCAGTCGTCCTCGGTCACGATGATCAAGGTATCCGCTGCGAAGGGGCTGTTGGCGACCGCCTCGACCAGCTTGCCGACGGCCAGGTCGTCGTCGGCCTGCTGGGTTTCCGGCGTGTTGACGCCACCCAGGGCGCTGGAGAACGCGCCGGTGTGGTCGTGGCTGAAGCGCACCAGCGACAGGTTCGGCAGCGTGCCTGCCGTGACGTACTGGTCGAATTCGCGCTTCCACTCGTCGAAACGCCACAGGTCCGGGTAGTTCTGGTCGTAGCCGCGGAAGTAGACGTCGGTGTTGGCCTTGAGCGACACGTCGAGCGGTGCCACCTGGATGATGCCAGCGGCGAAGGGAGCCGCCACCGGCGCGGCAATGGTGCCGATGCTGCCGATATTGTTCACCCGGAAGCCGTAGTTGCGCACGCTGCGGCCGGCTTGCAGCGCGGCATCGTAGATGAAGCTCGACTGGACGCCGTAGGGCGCATCCGCCGAGGCGTGGTTGCCGCCGCCTGCGAGCAGGTTGGCAGTGCCGCCCAGGATGCCCGCCGATGCGTTGCTGTAGTTGGTGGTGCCGGCAGGGCCGGCAGCGGCATCACGTTCGGCCACGGTCGGCAGGTTGACCGGCACATTGCGGTTGGATCCTTCGGATTCGTAGGACAGGCCGCGGCTGACGAAGGCGTAGTTGATCTGCTGGGTGATGGTCTCGGTATTGGTGACGCGACCCTGCAGGGCCCAGGACCAGCCGTCCATGCTGCCGTCACCGGGGTCACGGAAATTGTCCAGGGTCACGAACTGGCTGGCAAGGCGGTGGAAGTTCGGCGTGATGGGTTCGCCGAACACGGCCAGCGACGCGTCGCCGTTGGCACCGTTGCCGAGGTCACCCAGGATCTGGTCATAGGTGCGGTTCTCCTTCACGATGTAGATCACGTGATGGATGTGCTCGCGCAGGAACTCGACGACCTTCTGGTCATGCTCGCCGGGTTCCACACCGTAGTTGTTGTTCTGGGCGACCTTGGCCGTGAGCGAGCGCAGCGCGCCGCGATGCGGCACCGGGGCGCTGACCAGCGAGGCGCGCTCGAGTTGGAACTGGTACTGGTTGGAAGCCGAGGCCGCCGAGGCCGCCGCCGTGTTGCCGCCCGGATAGGTGGTGGTGGTGAGGTGGGCGGTATTGCCGTAGAGGTGCTCGGAGTTGGGACCGGTCACGCTCTTGCCGTTGATGATGTACATCCAGCTGCCGTCGGCGCTGAAGGTAAGGTCATGCGGCTCATAAGCGGTCGGGATCAGGCCGCTGACCTGATAGGCATCCTCGCCAGTCAGCGGGATCACGGCAATCGCGTTGGCCGCGGAATTGACGGCGTAGAGCGTGCGGCCATCCGGTGACACGGTGGTGGCGAAGGTCGCCGCTCCGGTGTAGCGCGCGTCATGGTGCTGCCTGCTGCCCTCCTCGACGGCGGGCAGCAGTCCGGCGGGGGCGCGTGCGTCGATCTTGCGCACGACGGTATTGCTGGTCGTGTCGATCACCGCGACCTGGTCGGCGTTGTCCTGCGCCACGAACAGCTGCTTGCCGCTGGCGTCCAGGGTCAGGCCAAGTCCATTGCCGTCGAGCGCGATGCGCTTCACCAGATGGGCGGCGTTGGGGGCGGAGATGTCCAGCACGACGACTTCGCGGTCGCGATCCGAGCTCACGTAGGCGATGCCGTTGCCCTTGATCGCCACGCCGAACGGAAAGGTGCCGCCGACGCCGCCACTGATCCCTTCGTTGTTGGCGAAATAGGGACGCAGATCGTGTTCGTAACGCACCGTGCCGGTGGCTGTATCGATCACGCTGACCGAGTCGTTGTAGTTGTTGACGGCCACCAGGGTGCTGCCGTCGGCCGAAACCGCCAGACCGCTGGCGTTGGGGCTGACGCCCAGACCGATGCCAGCCTTGTGGCCGAGCGCGATGCTGGTCCCGGCGGTCCAGCCGCTGCTGCCGTGCTTGTAGACATAGACCTTGTCGTCTTTGCCGCCGGCAGCGTAGAGCGTGCTGCCATCCCGCGAGAACACCAGGCCCACGTGGGCGTTGGTCTGCTGGATCACCTGGCTCAGGAGCGGACTGGTCTTGTGGGCACCGGCGACGTCGAACAGGAAGATGTACTGGGTCGAGTTGGCGACATCCGTGGTGCCGTCGGGCTTGTCGAGCGAGTTCTGGCCGGCGCAGATCACGGCAAGCGTGGTCCCGTCCGGGCTGAGTTGCGAGCGCACGGCCTCGCCGGCGATGAAATCGGGATGAGCGGCCAGGCCCGGATTCAGGAACTGCTGCACGGCGCCCTGCACGGCCAGCGGCGTGATGTACTGACCGGTCGCGAGCTGGGCTGCAGGAAGCGCGGATTCCGGCTCGACGTTTGCCCGGGCGGCCAGGCTGGTCTGGACCGCCAGCGCGAGGGCGGCAAGGCGTAGCGTGCCGAGGAATATCTTCGATGTCATTGCGTACTCTCCGTGGTGTGTGCCGCCAGCGGCAACTCGCTGGCAGGTGTGGACATGATCTGCAGCCACGTTCTCATGCGCGCGTGACAGGGCGATGTCGGCGCGCATGATCCAATCGAACCATGCGCGCACGGGCGCGGCTGCGCTGTGGCGCTGAACAGGTCGTTCCGAGGTCAAGTTTTCACGCGGTATGCCGTTGATCCAGCAGCGTGGACATCATTTCAATGAGGTTGCGATGCGCAGGAATCTCCCTGTCCTGGACAAGGAAATCAAGGTTGGCGAGGATCAGATGATCGTCTCGCGTACCAACCTCAAGGGTGTCATTGACTACGCCAACAAGGCTTTCATCGACATCAGCGGGTTCACCGCGGCCGAGGTCATTGGCGCGCCCCACAATATCGTCCGCCATCCCGACATGCCGCCTGAGGCCTTCGCCGACCTCTGGAACACGCTCAAGGCCGGGCGACCCTGGACCGGCATGGTCAAGAACCGCTGCAAGGACGGCGCGTTCTACTGGGTGCTGGCGCGTGCCACGCCGGTCTACGAAGACGGCAAGGTGGTGGCCTATCTGTCGGTGCGCACGCGCCCGACGCAGGCGCAGATCGACCGCGCCGCCGAGATCTACCGCAGCATCCAGGAAGGCCGCGCTGGCCGGGTCCGGGTCGAGCAGGGCTCGGTGGTCAGCGGCCGGCCGTGGGCGGTGGCTGCGCGCTGCTTGCGCGATCTGCCGCTGGCAGCGCGCTATGCGCTGCATGCGGCGCTGCCAGCCCTGCTGATCCTGGGTGCCTGGTCGATACGCCTGCTGGGCGGGTCGGCCAATGCCGTCGAAGGCATCCTGGGCTGGGCGGCCATGGCTGCTGTGCTGCAGCTGTTGATGGCGCCGCTGTTCCTGCGCGGTGTGCTGCAGCCGCTGCGTGCCATGGTGGAGCTGACGCGCAACATCAGTGCGGGCGACTATCGCAGCAATGTCGACGTGCAGCGCAGCGATGAACTGGGCACGCTGCAGCAAAGCCTGAGTTCGATGCAGACCCGGCTGGGATTCGAGATTGCCGAGGCGGCGCGCGTTGCGGACGAAAACCATCGCGTGCGCAGCGCCCTCGATGCCAGCTCGGCGAACGTCATGCTGGCCGACCCCGACGGCGTGATCCGCTATCTCAACCCGGCGGTCACGCGCATGTTCCATGAGGTCCAGGATCAGTTGCGACAGGCGCTGCCGGGCTTTGACGCCGGCCGCCTGCAGGGGGTCAACTTCGACGATTTCCATCGCAACCCGGCGCACCAGCGCAACCTGCTGGGCAGCCTCAGCGCCACCCATCGTACCCAGATCAAGGTCGCCGGTCTCACCTTCGCACTGACGGCGAATCCGATCTTCAACGAACGTCGCGAGCGTCTGGGTACTGTGGTCGAATGGCAGGACCGCACGCTGGAACTGGCGGTCGAACACGAGACCAGCGGCATTGTCGCTGCGGCCGCGGCGGGCGACTTCACGCAGCGACTTGCGCTGGAGGGCAAGACCGGCTTCTTTGCGCAGCTCGCCAAGGATATCAACCGCCTGCTCGAGATCAACAGCCGCGGCCTGGCAGAGATCGCGCTGGTGCTGTCGGCGATGGCCGAGGGCAATCTCAGCCGCAAGGCGCAGGGCGATTTCCAGGGCACCTTCGAGCGCCTCAAGGACGACTGCAACCAGACGGTGACCCGCCTGGTCGAGATTGTCGGGCGCATTCGCGGCGGCGCAGAAGCCATCAAGCAGGGCGCCGGCGAGATCGCCACCGGCAACGACGACCTCGCACGGCGAACCGAACAGCAGGCCGCCGCACTGGAAGAAACCGCCGCGGCGCTCGAAGAGCTCACGTCGACCGTGCGGCAGAATGCCGAACACGCCAGCAATGCACGGCAGATGGTGCAGGACACCTCCGAGATCGCCATGGAAGGCGGTTCCGTAGTGGAGCAGGTGGTGGCCAAGATGGCCAGCATCACCGAGAGCTCGCGCCGGATTTCCGACATCATTGCCGTGATCGATGGCATCGCCTTCCAGACCAATATCCTGGCGCTCAATGCCGCGGTTGAGGCGGCGCGGGCTGGCGCGGAAGGACGGGGTTTCGCGGTGGTCGCCACCGAAGTGCGTTCGCTGGCCGGGCGCAGCGCGGACGCCGCCAAGCAGATCAAGGCCTTGATCACCGAATCGGTGGCCAATGTGGGCGAAGGCGCGCGCCTGGTGGACGCTGCGGGCCGTTCGATGACCCAGATCGTCGAGGCCATCCGCAACGTCAACGGCATCGTCGGCTCGATCGCGACGGCCAGTCACGAGCAGGCGGTGGGGATCGAACAGATCAATCTGGCGATCACCCAGATGGACGATGTGGGGCAGCAGAACGCGGCGCTGGTCGAGGAGGCTTCGGCCGCCGCCAAGTCGATGGCCGAACAGACCGAACTGCTGGTGCGTGCCGTGTCGGTGTTCGATCTGGGTTGAACGGCAGGGCGCCCGGCGGCTTGCAGCCGGGCGCAAAACAGTGCCAGATGGCGGCTGCGCATTCGCATGCGCGACCGTGGAGGAGGCACCAGCATGAACGCATCCGGGACGTCCTCGCTGTCCTATGTCCAGTCGTCCCCAGGCAGCCCTTGGGGCAGTTACCTGATGCAGATCGACCGCGTCGCCCCCCACCTCGGGCGTCTGGGGCACTGGATCGAGACCCTCAAACACCCCAAACGCACCCTGATCGTGGACGTGCCGGTGGAACTCGATGACGGTTCCGTCGCGCACTTCGAGGGCTATCGCGTCCAGCACAGCCTGACGCGTGGTCCCGGCAAGGGCGGCCTGCGCTATCACCCGGATGTCACGCTGGAAGAGGTGATGGCGCTGGCGGCCTGGATGACGGTCAAGAACGCGGCCGTCAATCTTCCCTTCGGTGGCGCCAAAGGGGGCATCAGGATCGATCCGCACCGCCATTCCGAGAAGGAACTGGAGCGTGTCACGCGACGCTACACCAGCGAGATCGGGATCATCATCGGCCCGCAGCAGGACATTCCGGCGCCGGATGTGAACACCGACGCGCGCGTGATGGCCTGGATGATGGACACTTATTCGATGAACATCGGCGCCACCACCACCGGCGTGGTGACCGGCAAGCCGGTGCATCTGGGCGGCTCGCTGGGACGCGTCAAGGCGACCGGGCGCGGCGTCTACGTCACCGGACGCGAGGCAGCGCGGCGCCTGGGCATGCCGCTGCAGGATGCGCGCGTGGCCATCCAGGGCTTTGGCAATGTCGGCTCGGCCGCTGCCGAGTTGTTCGTCGGCGGTGGCGCGCGCATCGTGGCCGTGCAGGACCATGGCGGCACCATCGTCAATCCTGCGGGACTCGATCTGGCCGAGCTGATTCCGCATGCGCACCGGCACGGCACAGTGGTGGGTTTTGCGGGTGCCGAGGTGCTCGCGTCAGAGGATTTCTGGAGCGTGCCCTGCGACATCCTCATTCCGGCGGCCCTGGAGGGTCAGATCGGCGCCGAGCGCGCTGCCCGGATCCAGGCCAGGCTGATCCTGGAAGGCGCCAACGGGCCGACCCTGCAGGCCGGCGAGGATGTGCTGGCCGACCGCGGCATTCTGGTGGTGCCGGACGTGATCTGCAATGCCGGCGGCGTGACGGTGTCGTACTTCGAGTGGGTGCAGGACTTCTCCAGCTTTTTCTGGAGCGAGGACGACATCAATGTGAAACTCGAACGCATTCTGGTCGATGCCCTCAAGCACATCTGGCATACCGCTGAAACCCTGCGCATCAGTCTGCGCACGGCGGCCTTCGTGGTGGCTTGCACGCGCATCCTGACGGCGCGCGAGGCGCGCGGCCTCTATCCCTGAGAGCGCGCCAGCGCCACGCTGGCGCCGCCGCTGGCCACTGGAATTTGCCGTCAGCCCCTTTTCTGCCGGCGCCGGGAATGCCATAGTGCCAGTCCCGGTTACAAGCCGGTTACCTAAGCAATTAACTAAAAAGTGGGGCGACAAAGGCAGCGCCAGAGCGTCAGGGATTCCCTGGCCCCTGACGAGGCACGCGACATGCCACCACCGAGGCTGGACGGGGCCGCGAAACAGCCAGGCAGTCCTTTTTGATTTCAAGGGAGATGAAATGCAGACCATGCAATCCGTGGCGACCGCAGCGGTCGGGGTGGGTGCCGACCATGTCCGCCACCAGCGCCTCAAGGCCTGGGTGGCCGAAGTTGCCGCACTCACCGAGGCCGCCAGCGTCGTCTGGTGCGACGGTTCGGCCGAGGAATCCGCGCGCCTGTTCGACGAGATGGTGCAGGCCGGCGCGATCACGCGGCTGAACCCGCTCAAGCGCCCCAACTCCTACCTGGCACGCTCGGATCCCTCGGACGTGGCGCGCGTCGAGGATCGCACCTTCGTGTGCTCGCAACGGCGCGAAGACGCCGGGCCCAACAACAACTGGGAAGATCCGGAGCGCATGAAGGCCACGCTGCGCGGCCTGTTTGCCGGCTGCATGCGCGGCCGCACGCTGTACGTGATTCCGTTCAGCATGGGTCCGATCGGCAGCCCGATCGCGCACATCGGCGTGGAACTGTCGGATTCGCCCTATGTGGTGGTCAACATGCGCCTGATGACGCGCATGGGTCGCGCCGTGCTCGATCAGCTGGGTGAGGACGGTGACTTCGTGCCCTGTCTGCATTCGGTCGGAGCGCCGCTGCAGCCAGGACAACGGGACGTCAGCTGGCCGTGCAATCCGGTCAAGTACATCTGCCATTTCCCGGAAACGCGCGAGATCTGGTCGTTCGGGTCCGGCTATGGCGGCAACGCCCTGCTCGGCAAGAAGTGCTTCGCGCTGCGCATTGCCTCGACCATGGCGCGTGACGAGGGCTGGCTGGCCGAGCACATGCTGATCCTGGGGGTCGAGTCGCCGC
>JAGWIJ010000148.1 GCA_028873535.1 Pseudomonadota bacterium | reverse complement strand
GTCGGTGCGCTTGAACACCCAGATGTAGGCCGCTGCGGCCACGCGCACACCACCCTTGGACGTGCAGTTGGCGACCTTGTCGGCGTCCGCCACCACCACCTGCCAGGACATCGGCCGCGTGTCGACAAACGGTGTGGCACACCCATTCAATCCTGCGGCCAGCGGCACCATCACGGCCGCCGCCGCTGCGATCCTGCGCATATCCACTCGACACCCTCGCTGGCCAGACACGCTGGCAGATTCGAAGGCCTCCATGTTACGCGCGGATGGCGCCGCGCAGCGAGCGGCGCGCGCCGCTGTAACATCCGCGCGCGCGCCGCGACCAAGCAGGACAGGCAGCCATTCGCAACAGGGAACCCACATGCTCGACACAGTGAAGGACTATTACGGACAGCAGCTGACCGGCACCCACGATCTCAAGACCAGCGCGTGTTGCGATCCCCTTGACGTGCCCGCCTGGCTCAAGCCGCTGCTGGCGCGCATCCATCCGGAGGTGCTGGCGCGCTACTACGGCTGCGGCCTGGTGTGCCCGCCGCTGCTGGAGGGCTGCCGCGTGCTCGACCTGGGATGCGGCAGCGGTCGCGACGTCTACGCGCTGGCGCAGCTGGTGGGTCCGACGGGCCAGGTGGTGGGGGTCGACATGTGCGCGCCCCAGCTGGCCGTCGCGCGTCGGCACCAGGCCTTCCACGCCGAAGCCTTCGGCTTCGACAATGTGCGGCTGCTGGACGGCTACATCGAGCAGCTCGATGCCCTAGACCTGGAGCCGGCCTCGTTCGACGTCGTCGTCTCCAACTGCGTCGTCAACCTGTCTGCCGACAAGGAGGCCGTGGTGCGTGGCGTGCACCGGCTGCTGCGCCCGGGCGGCGAGTTCCATTTCTCCGATGTGTATGCCGATCGGCGCGTGCCGGCAGCACTGCGCGCGGACCCGGTGCTGTATGGCGAGTGCCTGAGCGGCGCGCTGTACTGGAACGACTTCCTGACCCTCGCCAGGCAGTGCGGATTCGCCGATCCGCGTCTGCTCAGCGACCGGCCGCTGGGCGTGACCGATGCCGAGCTGGCAGCACGGCTCGGCAATCTGCGCTTCCACTCGGCCACCTACCGGCTGTTCAAGGTCGATGGGCTGGAAAGCGACTGCGAGGACTACGGCCAGGCGGTCGTCTATCGCGGGACGATCGCCCACCACGCGGATCGCTTCGTCCTCGACAAGCACCACGACATCGAAGCGGGACGCGTCTTTGCGGTGTGCGGCAATACCTGGCGCATGCTGCGCGACACGCGCCTGGCGCCGCATTTCGACTTCATCGGCAGTTTCGACCGCCACTTCGGCATTTTCCCGGGCTGCGGCGGCGGCATTCCGTTCACGCCGGCGCAGGGCATGGCAAACACCGAAGCCTGCTGCTGAGCGGGGGGCGACACGAAAGCCTGCTGCTGAACGAAGCGGTGACACGGCCGGCCCGCTGCCGCAGCGTTGCCGTGCCGCGTTCAGGCAGCCGGCGGGAAGCCCCATTCGGCCGGCACCCACTTGAGGTCGGCGGCCTCGTCGACGTCGCGCAGCATGGGCTGGACTCTGACGCTGCGGCGATGACGGGCGAGGCGCGCGATGGTCTGGAATGCCACCTCGCGCGTGCTCCAGGACATGCGTTCAAAAATGGCCGGCAGGTGCTGCTTCAACCCCAGGATGAAATAGCCGCCATCCGTCGTCGGCGCGATGACGGCGTCGTGATCGCGCAGGCCCGCTTCGGCCTCGTGCAGATGCCGCACCTGCAGGCCTGGACAGTCGGTCCCGATCAGCAGCACCGCCTGGCCGTCAGCCAGCGTGCGCTGCGCCGCGCGTGCCATCCGCATGCCGAGATCACCATCCCCCTGGGCGGACCAGGCAAGCGCAGCGGGAACCTCCACGCCATGCCAGGCCGGGTCGCTGCGGTCCGGCGCTGCGCACACTTCGACCGGACCGATGGCTGCGGCGACCGCCACGTCCACCGTGTGCTGGAACATGCGGCGGGCAAGTGCCGCCGCGCGCTCGGCGCCGAGGGCCGGAATGAGCCGGGTCTTGACCTGCCCCGCCACCGGCGCCTTGGCGAAAATGATGATGCGTGGCGGCTTCACCGGTAGCGGCCTGCCAGTTCGCTGGCCGGAACGCCGCGCCAGTAGGCCCAGCGCAGCTGCCACATGAGCAGCATGGTGCGCCAGGTGCCGCGCGCCTCCCAGCGTCGCCCGGAGGTCACCACCTTGAGCCGCAGGCAGGCCGGCGCACCGAGCCTGAGCAGGCGGCGGCTGATCTCGATGTCCTCCATCAGCGGCTGATCCGGAAAACCGCCCACCCGTTCGAAGGCCTCGCGCGTGACAAAGATGGCCTGGTCGCCGGTGGCAATGCCGCTCAGACGCGAGCGCAGATTCATCAGCCAGGCAATCACGCGCAGCATGTGCGGCCGGCCGGCAATGCGCACGTCGAAGCGGCCCCAGCAATGGCGTCCATCGAGTCGCGCGGCCACGGCGGCGAGCGCCCCTGCCGGCAGCCAGGTATCGGCATGCAGGAACAGCAGGATCTCGCCGCGCGCCTGTGCCGCACCGGCATTCATCTGGCGCGCGCGTCCGCGTTCGGCGCACAGCACGTGCACGCCGGCTGCGCGCGCGAGCGCGACCGTGTCGTCGGTGCTGCCGCCATCCACCAGCAGCAGCTCGACCTGCGCGCAACGCAGGGCCCGCACTGCGATCAGCCAGGCCGGCAGCACGTGCGCTTCGTCGAGAACCGGCGTGATGATCGAGACGCTGCGCGGCAGCGCGCGCAAGCCAGGCGCATCGAGCGCGCGCAACTGCGCGTGCGCCCGGCTCATGCCGGCCGCCCCCGGCGCCACGCATGGTAGCGTTCGGCCCATGCCAGCAGCGCGTGGGGCGCGTGCTCGCGCTTCCAGACACCTGCCACCTGCCGGTTGGCCTCGGCGAAGGTCGGGTAGCTGTGCACGGTCGCCAGGATCTTGCCCAGGCCAAGGCCGTGCCGCATGGCCAGCACGAATTCCGCCAGCAGGTCGCCGGCGTGTTCCGCAACGATGGTGACGCCAAGGATGCGGTCGCGACCGGGCACCGTGAGCACCTTGATCACGCCCTGGCGCGCGCTGTCGGTGATGGCGCGGTCGAGTTCGTCGACGGCCAGGCGCGTGACCTCAAAGGCAATCCCCTGCGCCATCGCCTGGTCCTCGGTCAGCCCGACATGGGCCACCTCGGGGTCGGTGAAGGTGGTCCACGGCAAGGCCGAATAGTCGACCTTGAAGCGCCGGAAGCTGCCGAACAGCGCGTTGACGGCGGCATGCCAGGCCTGATGGGCGGCCGCGTGGGTGAGCTGGTAGGGGCCTGTCACGTCACCGACCGCGTAGATGTTCGGATACAGCGTCTCCAGCCAGGCATTGGTGGACACGCTGCGCGCGGTGCCGATGCCGAGTTCCTCGAGGCCGAATCCGGTCAGCCGCGGCCGCCTTCCCAGCGCACACAGCAGCAGGTCGTAGTCCAGAACCTGCTCGTGTCCGGCATGCTCGACCACCACCTGACGCTGATCCCCTTGCGCGGTGCAACGCACCGCACGGCATGCCACACGCACATTCACGCCGTCGCCCTCCAGCGCCACGCGCACCAGGTCCGCGATGTCCGCGTCCTCGCGCACCAGGATGCGTTCGGCCAGTTCGACCAGGGTGACCTGCGAGCCAAGCCGCGCCAGCGCCTGCGCAAGCTCGCAGCCGATCGCGCCAGCGCCCAGCACCACCACGCGTGCGGGAGGCCGCTCGAGATCGGCCAGCGCCTCCCACAGCGTGTCGCTGGTCAGGCAACCGCTGTGCTCGATCCCCGGCAGCTGCGGCACCACAGGCGACGCGCCGGTGGCGATCACCACGCTGCGCGTGGTGAGCCGCCGGGTACCTGTTGTACCGGCGATCTCGACCGTCCAGGGATCGACCAGGCGGGCATAGCCTTGCAGCACCTCGACGCCCAGTCCGGTGTAGCGCTCGACGCTGTCGTGCGGCGCGATGTCCGCAATGACCGCCCGCACGCGCGCCATCACGGCGCGCATGGAAACCTCCGGCGTGTGCGCAGCGATTCCGTAGCGATCGGCGTGACGCATCTGCTGCACCAGCCTGGCCGTGCGGATCAGCGCCTTGCTGGGCACGCAGCCGCTGTTGAGGCAGTCGCCGCCCATGCTGCCAGCCTCGACCAGCGTCACGCTGGCCTTCACCGCGGCGCCGATATAGGCCGTGACCAGTCCGCCGGCACCGGCGCCGATCACCACCAGATTGCGATCGAAGTGGCGCGGACGACGCCAGCGCGCGTAGCGCTGCCGCAGCTGCCAGGCCGCCATGGCGCGGCTGGCGAGGGTTGGCAGCAAGCCGAGCAGCGCGAAGGAGAACAGCAGGCCCGGCGTCAGGATGTCGCGCAGCGCATGCACACCTGCCAGGGCCGTGCCGGCATTCACGTACACCAAGGTGGCCGGCAGCATGGCGAGCTGGCTCACCAGACAGAAGGTGCGCACCGGAATCGCGGTCAGCCCCATCAGCAGGTTGACCACGAAAAAGGGCAGCACCGGGATCAGGCGCAGGCCGAACAGGTAGGCCGCGCCCTGGCGGCGCATGCCCGCGTCGATCGCGTCCATGCGCTGGCCGAAGCGCGCCACGACCACCTCGCGCAGCAGGTAGCGCGCGCTCCAGAACGCCAGCGTCGCGCCCAGGGTGGAGGCAAAGGACACCAGCAGCGTGCCCCACACGCGCCCGAACAGCGCGCCGCCCGCCAGGGTCAGGATGGCAGCACCCGGCAGTGACAGGCCAGCCACCGCCACATAGACCACGAAGAACAGACCCGCCGCGCGCAGCGGCGCAGCGTCACGCCAGGCAGCGAGCGCGTCGAGGCTGGACTTCAGGACCTCCAGCGAGGTGAAGCGTCCCAGGTCGAGCGCGAACCAGGCGCCCAGCAGCAGCGCGATCGCGAGCAGCAGCGCGGCACGCCGGCGCACGGCGGCGCCCGCAGCGGCCACCGCGCTCACGTGCCCAGCGCCCCGCCGCAGCTGCTGCCCTGCCCGGCCGTGCAGCCGTAGCAGTGATCGGCCACGCGGATCGGCGCGCCCTCGACGCCGCCGTCGAGCAGGTCGCGCAGATGGGGAGCGCCGTCGTCGGCGGACAGCACTTCCAGGCCGGCAGCGAGGCCGAGCTGCTGGTTGAAGTCGCAGTCGTAGAGATAGCCCTTCCAGTCCACGCTGATCAGGCTGCGGCACATGACATGGTCCAGGTTGTCGCGCAGGAAGCTGCCGCGCAGCAGGTCCATGTAGGTCTCGAACTGGCCGCGCGAGATGAGCGTCGAGCCGAAACGCTGGATCGGCATGTTGGTGATGACCAGCAGCTGATTGAATTCGACCTGGTGCTGCTCGCGCAGCACCTGCTGGTAGTCCGCCTCGAGGCGCGCCTGATCGGGCGGCAGGCTCGGCCCCTGGGGGTTGTAGACCAGCTTGAGCACCAACCCGGATCCGGGCCTGCCATAGCCGAGGGCATTGAGCTGCTGCAGGGCCAGGATGCTGGCTGCGAAGACACCGGCGCCGCGCTGGCGATCGACGTTGTCGACCGAATGGCAGGGCAGCGATGCCACCACTTCGACCTCGTGCTGCGCGAGAAAGCGCGCCAGATCCTGCTGGAAGGGCTCGTGCAGGATGGTCAGGTTGCAGCGGTCGATGACGCGCAGCCCGAGCGCGCGCGCTGCGCGCACCAGGTCGCGGAACTGCGGATGCAATTCGGGCGCGCCGCCGGTCAGGTCGAGGGAGCTGAACGGCGCCAGGGCCAGCACTTTGAGCACCAGTCCGATGGTGTCTGCATCCATCATCTCGGTGCGCGTCGGACCTGCATTGACGTGGCAATGCAGGCAGGCCTGGTTGCAGCGATAGCCGAGGTTGACCTGCAGCGTGTCGAGGCGGTTGCGGCGCAGCGCCGGAAAGTCGGTGCGGGCGAGCCGCGGCAAGGTGGCGTGCATCAGGGTTTCCCGCTTCAATCGACCCGGTAGGCCGCAAACATCGGATCGAGCTGCGTTCCGAAGGCATGGTTGGTGTAGTTGCTGAGGGTCTTCACGGCAGCGGCCAGCACGATGTAGAGCAGATCGCGTTCGGCATAGCCCGCCGCGAGGAAGGCGGCAACGGCTGCCGGATCCGGCTTGCCATGGCTGCGCACGATGGACTGCGTGACGGCGAACAGGGCCGCCAGCCTGGGGTCCTGGATCGGCTCGTGCGCGCGGATGGCCGCCAGCACCTCCTTCGGAACGCCCGACATCCTGTCTGCGATCATGCTGTGCGCGGCGGTGCAATAGGTGCAGCCATTGAAATCGCTCACGGCCAGGAACACGACCTCCTGCTCGGCGGGCGTGAAGGCCGATTCGCTGCGGAACAGCGCGTAGCCGTGCAGGTAGGTGCCGAGCACGGCCGGGGCGTTGACCATGTTGGCGTACATGTTGGGGATGAATCCCACCTGTTTAAGAGCGACATCAAGGTTCTCCTTTTGCGCACCTTGGGCTGACGCGTGATCGACGGGGTACAGACTCTTGATCCATGGCGTTGCGGACATTGAATGACTCCTGGTGATAGGGCAGTGTTGAGAAGGGGCTGCGGCCTGGACGCCGCGCCGTGGCGCGACGGGCGCGCGCGTCAGGGCGTATCGCTGTCGCGCCCGATCCTGCCGCGCGCATATTGGCGCATCGCCTGTCGCATGAAAGGCAGCTGGCGGGCGTAGTTGCGACAGCCACGACACATGAGGGTGTGCATGCGCAGCGAC
>JAGWIJ010000147.1 GCA_028873535.1 Pseudomonadota bacterium | reverse complement strand
CGGAGGCGGCGGCGGCGGGGGAGGAGGAGGCGGCGGCGGCGGAGGGGGCGGCGGTGCGACCGGTTCCGGCGGCGGCGGCGGCGGGGCCGGCGGGGGAGGCGGCGGCGGCTGGATCGCGCAATCCTGCGGATGGCCCGAAGCACCGACAGCGTACCCGGCGTTCACGCAGTCACCATAGGTGGTCGTCACCGGCATGTTGGTCGACGTGCCGACGTGGCCGGCCGACACGGCGCCCGGTTCGCCCGGCGGGTGCGCGAATGCGCTGCTGACCCCGAGGGTCAGGGCGCTCGCCACCAGGCGACTGAGTACAAGCTTCTTCATGAAAACACTCCCGATGAGTGGATTGGAAACAGGCAGGCGGGGTTCTTGATCCGCAGTGCCCACTCGCCTTGCGGCGCAGCACCGGACCCCGTCCTCTGCCCCGATAGTAACCGAAGGGGAATTTCCCATGTAAGCGCGAGCCTTCCCGCACGTGGCTAAAGCACGCGGTCCGTGGTAATATTGTTGCAGTTTTGCAACACCTCCCGCAGCCTTCCTGCCCGGCCTTTTTCAATGACTTCCTTTGCCAAAGAGACGCTTCCAGTCAGTCTGGAAGACGAGATGCGCCGTTCGTACCTCGAATACGCCATGAGCGTGATCGTGGGGCGCGCGCTTCCAGACGTTCGCGATGGCCTCAAGCCTGTGCACCGGCGCGTGTTGTTCGCCATGCACGAGTTGTCCAACGACTGGAACAAGCCTTACAAGAAGTCGGCGCGTATCGTCGGCGACGTGATCGGCAAGTATCACCCGCACGGCGATACCGCCGTGTATGACGCCATCGTGCGCATGGCGCAGGACTTCTCGCTGCGCTATCCGCTGGTCGACGGCCAGGGCAATTTCGGTTCGGTGGACGGCGACAATCCCGCCGCCATGCGCTACACCGAAATCCGCATGTCGAAGATCACGCACGAACTGTTGGCTGACATCGACAAGGAAACGGTCGATTTCGGGCCCAACTACGACGGCTCGGAGCATGAGCCGCTGATCCTGCCGGCACGTTTTCCCAATCTGCTGGTCAACGGCTCCTCGGGGATCGCGGTCGGCATGGCCACCAACATTCCGCCGCACAACCTCAACGAGGTGATCGCGGCCTGCCTGTGCCTGCTTGGCAAGCCCGAGACGACCATCGAGGAACTGATCGAGCTGGTGCCGGCGCCGGATTTCCCGACGCGCGGCATCGTCTACGGGCTGGCCTCTGTGCACGAAGGCTACCGCACCGGGCGCGGCAAGGTGCTGATGCGTGGCCGCACCCATGTCGAGGACATGGAAAAGGGCGCGCGCAAGGCGCTGATCATCGACGAGTTGCCGTACCAGGTGAACAAGGCCAACCTGCTGGTCAAGATCGCCGAGCTGGTGCGCGAGAAGCGTATCGATGGCATTTCCGATCTGCGCGACGAGTCGGACAAGTCCGGCATGCGCGTGGTAATCGAGCTCAAGAAGGGCGAGCTGCCCGAGGCGGTGCTGAACAACCTCTACAAGCTCACGCAGTTGCAGGAATCCTTCGGCATGAACATGGTCGCGCTGGTCGACAACCAGCCGCGCCTGCTGAATCTCAAGGAATTCCTCGAGGCCTTCCTGCGCCACCGCCGCGAGGTGGTGACGCGGCGCACGGTGTTCGAGCTGCGCAAGGCGCGCGAACGTGCCCATGTACTGGAAGGGCTGGCGGTGGCCTTGTCGAATGTCGATGAAATCATCGAGCTGATCAAGGCTTCGGCCAACCGGCAGGCGGCGCGCGAAGCGCTGATGGGGCGCGCCTGGCGCTCGCAGCTGGTCGAGGAAATGCTGGTGCGTGCCGCGCCCGATGCCTCGCGCACCGCGGACGTGCTGCCCGGGCAGGGGCTGCAGGCAGACGGCTACCATCTGTCGGAAATCCAGGCGCAGGCTATCCTGGAAATGCAGCTGCAGCGCCTGACTGGCCTGGAACAGGACCGTATCCGCGACGAATACCGCGAGATGATGGAGCGCATCGCCGACCTGCTCGACATCCTGGCCACGCCGGCGCGCATCACGGCGATCATTGCCGCCGAGCTGACCGCCATCCGCGACCAGTTCGGAGACGCGCGGCGCAGCGAGATCGTCGTCCATGCCCAGGACATCAACCTCGAAGACCTGATCGCGCCCGAGGAAATGGTGGTGACGTTATCGCACGGCGGCTACATGAAGCGCCAGCGTATCGCCGACTACCGCGCGCAGCGCCGCGGCGGCCGTGGCAAGCAGGCAGCCGCGACCAAGGAAGACGACTTCATTGACCAGCTGTTCGTGGCCAACACCCACGACCACATCCTGTGCTTCTCCAACCGGGGCAGGGTCTACTGGCTGCGCGTGTTCGAGGTGCCCGAAGGCAGCCGCGCCTCGCGCGGCAAGCCGATCGTCAACCTGCTCACGCTGGAAGAGAACGAGAAGATCACCACCATCCTGGCGGTCAAGGAGTTCGATCCCAACCACTACGTGTTCATGGCCACGGCCATGGGTACGGTGAAGAAGACGCCGCTGAACGATTTCTCGCGTCCGCGCAGCGCCGGCATCATCGCGGTGGACCTGGACGAGGGCGATTTCCTGATCGGTGCCGCGATCACCGATGGACAGCACGATGTCATGCTGTTTACCGACGGCGGCAAGGCGATCCGTTTCGACGAAGGCGACGTGCGGCCGATGGGCCGTGTTTCGCGCGGCGTGCGCGGCATCCGCCTGGCGGAGGATCAGAAGGTGATCGCCTTGCTGGTGGCCGGCGACGAATCACGTTCGGTGCTCACGGCCACCGAGAACGGCTACGGCAAGCGCACACCGATTGGCGAGTACACGCGCCACGGGCGCGGCGGCCAGGGCATCATCGCGATCCAGACCACGGCGCGCAACGGTCATGTGGTCACGGCCTGCCTGGTGAGCGTGGAGGACGACGTCATGCTGATCACCGACGGTGGCGTGCTGATCCGCACGCGTGCCAGCGAGATCTCCGAACTCTCGCGTGCCACGCAGGGCGTCACGCTGATCAACCTGGGCGAAGGCGAGACGCTGATCGGCCTGTCGCGGGTACCGGAAGCGGATGACGAGGTCGAAGTATCCGAGGACGACGGTCCTGTCGACGCTGGTGGCGAACCGGCAACAGCCGACGACGGGGGTGAGGCCGATGGCGCCGGCGACGCTGGCGACGGGGAAGACAGGGAGTAGGCACGACGATGTCGGACGCGCACAGCACGCCGCCTGCCGGCAGCAGCGAAGACGAGCAGCGGCTGTCCGAGCTGCGGTCCACGATCGACCGCATCGACCTCGAGGTACTGGCGCTGCTCAACCGGCGTGCCGAGGCGGCCGCCGAGATCGGCGTGATCAAGCAGGGGGCCGTTTACCGTCCCGAACGCGAGGCGCAGGTGCTGCGCAAGGTGCAGGCGGCCAATGCCGGCCCGCTCAGCAATGAGACGGTGTCCTTCCTGTTCCGCGAGGTGATGTCGGCGTGCCTGGCACTTGAGCAGCCGGTGTCGGTGGCCTACCTCGGACCGCCGGGCACCTACAGCGAGCAGGCTGCGGTGCGCCAGTTCGGGCACGCCGCGCGGGCGCAGCCCTTCGCCTCGCTGGAAGAGGTGTTCCATCAGGTCGAGGCCGGCCACGTGCAGTACGCGGTGGTGCCGGTCGAGAACTCGCTGGGCGGCAGCGTCAGCGGCACCATGGATCTGCTGCTGTCCACACCGCTGCGCATCTGCGGCGAGCTCAATCTGCGCATCCGCCAGCAGCTGATGGCCAAGGGGCCGGTCGAATCCCTGAGCCGGGTGCAGCGCGTCTATTCGCACAGCCAGTCGTTGAGCCAGTGCCAGCAGTGGCTGACAGCCCATCTGCCGGCGGCGGAGCGGATTCCGGTGGCGAGCAATGCCGATGCCGCCAGCCGTGCCGCCGCCGATCCCGACAGCGCCGCCATCGCCGGCGTGCTGGCAGCCGAGCGCTACGGCCTGACGCTGCTGGCGCGCGACATCGAGGACAGCACCGACAACACCACGCGCTTCCTGGTACTGGGTTCGCAGGACGTCGGGCCGTCCGGCCGCGACCGTACCTCGCTGGTAGTGAGCACCTCGAATCGCCCCGGCGCCATCCATCGCCTGCTGGCGCCGCTGGCGAGCCACGGCGTCAGCATGAGCCGCCTGGAATCCCGGCCCTCGCGTACTGGCCTGTGGGAGTACGTGTTCTTTGTCGACCTGGAGGGCCATGCCGCTGATCCGCGCGTGGCCCAGGCCCTGGCGGAGATGCGCGCCGATGCCTCCTTCCTCAAGGTGCTGGGGTCCTATCCGGTCGCGCCGCTCTAGTCCGGCGCAACATTCCTGTCCATTCCGTTTTCACGCACGCTGCGAGATCCCTCATGTCCCTGTGTGACCTGACCGCCGCCCATATCCGCGCCATCGCGCCCTATCAGCCCGGCAAGCCGATTTCGGAACTCGAGCGTGAGCTCGGCATCAGCGACATCGTCAAGCTCGCCTCCAACGAGAATCCCCTGGGTCCGAGCCCGAAGGCGATTGCCGCCATCGAGGGTGCGCTGGGCGAGATCGCGCTGTATCCGGACGGCAATGGTTTCGCACTCAAGACCGCGCTGGCGCGCCGCTTCGGCCTGGGCATGGAGCAGCTGGTGCTTGGCAACGGCTCCAACGACATCCTGGAGTTCGCTGCGCGCGCCTTCCTCGGACCTGGCACCAGTGCCGTCTATTCGCGTCACGCCTTCGCGGTCTATCCGCTGGCCACCCAGACCGTAGGGGCGCGCGGCATCGAGGTGCCGGCGCATGCCTTCGGCTGCGACCTGGAGGCCATGTCCGCGGCCATCGCCTCGGATACCCGGGTGGTTTTCATCGCCAATCCCAACAATCCCACCGGCACCTTCATTCCGGCGCCCGATCTGCTGGCCTGGCTGCGGCGCATTCCGGTGCATGTGCTGGTGGTGCTGGATGAGGCCTACACCGAATATCTTTCGGAGCAGGACCGCTACGACAGCCTGTCGTGGTTGCCCGAGTTTCCGAACCTGCTGGTCTCGCGCACCTTTTCCAAGGCCTACGGCCTGGCCGGGCTGCGGGTCGGTTTCGGCGTGGCGGCGCCTGCCGTGATCGATCTGCTGAACCGCGTGCGGCCGCCGTTCAATGTCAACAGCCTGGGCCTGCTGGCCGCCGAGGTCACGCTCGACGACGCCGACTACCTGGCGCGCGGCGTGGCGCTGAACCGCGCCGGCATGCTGCAGATCACCAACGGCCTGCGCCGTCTGGGGCTGGACTACATCCCGTCGTGGGGCAACTTCCTGGCCTTCCGCGTCGGCGACGGCGCGGCGGTCTACCAGCGGCTGCTGCGGCGCGGTGTGATCGTGCGTCCGGTGGGCGCCTACGGCATGCCGGAATGGCTGCGCGTGAGCATCGGCCTGGCCAGCCAGAACGAGACCTTCCTGTCCGCGCTTGCCGATGTCCTCGAACGTTCTGCCTGAAGCGCCTGCTGATCTGGCGCTGATCGGCGCCGGCCTGATCGGCGGCTCGTTCGCGCTGGCCCTGCGCCGCGCGTATCCGGACCTGCAGGTGCGCGTCTACGACCGCGACCCGGCGCACGCAGCCGGCGCGCGCGCGCTGGGGTGGGCCGACTGCGTGTGCGACAGCGTGGCCGAGGCGGTGCGTGGCGCCGGCCTGGTGGTGCTGGCCGTGCCGGTCGGGGCGCTCCCGGCCCTGTTCGTGGAACTGCCTTCGCTGCTCGCGCCGACTGCGATCGTGACCGATGTCGGCAGCACCAAGGCCGAGGTCATGGCTGCGGCACGTGACATGCTGGGGCAGTGCTTTACGCGCTTCGTGCCGGGCCATCCCATTTCCGGGGCCGAGCGCAGCGGTCCGCACGCCGCGCGTGCCGACCTGTTCGGTGGCCGGCGCGTGGTGCTGACACCAGCACCTGAGACCGACGCCGCCGCGCTGGCGGCAGTGAGTGCCTGGTGGCGCGTGTGCGGAGCGCAGGTGCATACGCTGAGTGCCGCTCAGCATGACCGCGTGTTCGCAGCCGTGAGCCATCTGCCGCACCTGCTGAGCTTTGCGCTGGTCGACGAGTTCGCACAGCGCGGCGATGCCGAGCTGTTGTTCTCATATGCAGCAGGGGGCTTTCGCGATTTCACGCGCATCGCTGCCAGCCATCCGGCCATGTGGCGCGACATCGCGCTGGCCAACCGTGAGGCCCTGCTGCTCGAGCTTGACGCCTATCTGGTGGCGCTGACGCGCATGCGCGCGGACGTCGCCAATGGCGCTGGCCAGGCGCTGTTCGACACCTTCGAGCGCGCGCGCGAGGCCCGGCTGCGCTGGGGAGCGCAGGCGGAGGGTGCGCCTGCCGCGGTGCCGCCGACGGCGGAACAGCGGCGCAGCTGAGCCGTCTGCGCGGTCCGCCGCGGCGGGCGTCAGGCGACTGGGCTTGCCTGCTATAATCGGGGGCTTGATTTCCTGAACACCTTCCCTCCGACATGAGCATCGAATTCCACGTCCAGCCCGGTGGCGCCCTCAAGGGTGAACTGCGCATTCCCAGCGACAAGTCCATTTCCCATCGCTCGGTCATGCTGGGTGCGCTGGCCGATGGCGTGACCGAGGTCAGCGGCTTCCTGGAGGGCGAGGATGCGCTGGCCACCATGCGTGCGTTTCGTGCCATGGGCGTGCAGATCGAAGGTCCCGACCAGGGCCGTCTGCGCATCGCCGGTGTCGGCCGCGAGGGACTGAAGGCGCCGGCACAGGTGATCGACTGCGGCAATTCCGGCACCACCATGCGCCTGCTGACCGGACTGCTGTGCGGCCAGGGATTCGAAGTCACGCTGGACGGCGACAGCAGCCTGCGCCGGCGTCCGATGGAGCGTGTCGCGCGGCCCTTGCGGCTGATGGGTGCCCGGATCGAGACTGGCGAGGG
>JAGWIJ010000032.1 GCA_028873535.1 Pseudomonadota bacterium | reverse complement strand
CGTGAGCCGGCCGGCCGCAGCGAAGGGTGACAGGCCGGCGCGGAACAGGGCTTCGGCGGCGTAGATGTTGCCGATACCCACCACCTGCGAGGCATCCATCAGGAACTGCTTGAGCGGGGTGCGCCGCTGGCGCGTCGCGCGCCACAGCCAGTCGCCCACGAAGCCGGGTTCGAGTGGCTCGACGCCCAGCGAGGCCAGCAAGGGATGGTGTTCGGGCGTGCTGCCGGCCCAGACCAGCAGGCCGAAGCGGCGCGGATCGTGGTAGCGCAGCACCCGCCCGCCCGGGCCGAACACCAGGTCGACGTGGTCGTGCGGACGCAGTGGCTCGTCGGCCGCCACGCCGCGCAGGCTGCCGCTCATGCCCAGATGCACGAGCAGCGTGTCACGCTCGAAATCCAGCAGCAGGTACTTGGCGCGCCGGCGCATGGCACGCAGGGTCTGGCCGCACAGGCGTTGTTCGAGATCGGCCGGCACCGGCAGGCGCAGGCGCGCATTGCGCACCACGGCATGCTCCACGCGCGCGCCGACAAAGCGGTCGACCAGGCTGCGGCGCGTGGTTTCTACCTCCGGCAGTTCCGGCATCGCGTCTGAAGCTGACAACCGTCCGTCGGGAATCGGCGGACTATCATTGAGGCTGGCATCAAAATTCCCTAACATCCAGGAGCGTCGACGACTGCGCTGCCCGGTGCGGTCGTCGGATTGCCGAGAACTCGCCCGCCGCGAAAAGGTCTAGGCATCATGGCAGGCCATTGCACCTGCCCCTCAAAATCATATCAGGCCAACTCCCCATGCGTGCTTCCCGTCTGCTGTTCTGGTCCTTGCTGACCGCCCTGTCGCTGCCGGCAGCCCTTCTGCCGCAGCAGGCCTGGGCCCAGGCCCAGGAGGAGGACGATGGCGACGAAGCGCCGGCGGCCCCGGTCTCGCGTGCCCATCTGCCGCCCCAGGAGCTCAGCGCCAAGGTGCTCTACCAGATGCTGCTGGCCGAGACCGCGCTGCAGCGCGACCGCCTCTCGCTGGCGGTGACCACCTATCTCGAACTGGCACGCACCACCCGCGATCCGCGCGTCTCGCAACGCGCCACCGAAGTGGCGCTGTTCGCACGCAATCCTGTGGCCGCTCTCGAGGCCTCCCGGCTGTGGGCCGCCCAGGACCCCGATTCCGACCGTGCCCGCCAGACCCTGAGCGGCCTGCTGGTGACCGAAGGCAAGCTGTCGGAAGCGCGGCCGTATCTGGAACAGATGCTGGCCAAGGCCGGACCGCAGACCGGTGCGCTGTTCATGAACCTGCACAACATGCTGTCGCGCCAGGCTGACAAGGCGGCCGTCGCCGATCTGGTGGTGCAGCTGGCCCAGCCCTATCCCAAGCTGCCCGAGGCGGCCTACGCCGTCGCACTGGCCAACCTCGACGCCAGCCGCAACGACCAGGCGCTGAGCGCCGCGCGCGCGGCCGCCGACCTCAAGCCCGGCTGGGACGCCGCAGCGCTGCTGCATGGCCAGATCCTGCAGGCCAGCAAGGGCGGCCAGGCCGCACGTGAGTTCTACCTGGCTTTCCTCGACAAGCACCCCAAAGCCCAGGAAGTGCGGCTGATCTATGCGCGCATGCTGGTGGACGACAAGCAGTTCAACGCCGCGCGCGAGCAGTTCCAGGCCATCCTCAAGGGGGCGCCCGACAATCCTGACCTGACGCTGGCGGTGGGACTGCTGTCGATGCAACTGCAGGACTACGCGGCAGCCCAGACCTATCTCGAAAAGGTGCTGGCGCTGGGCTACCGCGAGCCCGATACCGTGCGGTTCTACCTGGGCCAGCTGCACGAAGAGCAGAAGGACTGGACCGGCGCCCAGAAGTGGTACGGCCAGGTCGAAGGCGGCGAGCAGTATGTGCCTTCGCGCATGCGCATTGCTGTCGCGATGGCACACCAGAACCGGCTGCAGGAAGGCCGCGATCTGCTGCACAGCCTGCCGGCCGACAACAACGAACAGCGCGTGGTGCTGGCCCAGGCCGAGGCCCAGCTGCTGAGCGACTCGCGCGACTTCCAGGGGGCCTGGGACGTGCTGAGTGAAGGACTGAAGAAAGTGCCGGATGCGCCCGACCTGCTCTACGATCGCGCCATGGTCGCGGAAAAGATGGGACGCATCGACCTGCTCGAAAGCGACCTGCGCCAGGTCATCAAGATCAAGCCGGACCACGCGCATGCCTACAATGCGCTGGGCTACACGCTGGCCGATCGCACCGAGCGCTACGCCGAGGCGCTGGAGCTGATCCAGAAGGCCGTCGCGCTGGCGCCGGGCGATCCCTTCATCATCGACAGTCTGGGCTGGGTGCAGTACCGCCTGGGGCGCCTCAAGGATGCCGAGCACAACCTGAAGGACGCCTATGACCGCCAGCCCGATCCCGAGATCGCCGCCCACCTGGGCCAGGTGCTGTGGGCGCAAGGCAACCGCGACGCCGCGACGCGGCTGTGGCAGGCCAGCTACAAGGCCAATCCCGACAGCGAAGTGCTGAAGAGCGCGCTCGAACAGCACCCACGCTAAGTGCTGCGCGCGTTCTGCCTCACGCTGCTGGTGCTGCTGCTCGGTGCCTGTGCGGCCGTGCCGCCGATCCAGGAGGATCGCTCCCAAGGGCAGGGCGAGGTGCGCGACTTCACGCTCAGCGGACGCCTGGCGCTGCGCCAGCCCGAACGCAGCGACCTGCTGCTGATGGAGTGGCGCCATCAGGGTGAGCGCGACCGCATCGCTCTCAGCACGCCGCTCGGCAGCCAGGTGGCGCTGCTCGAGGAACAGCCCGGACACGTGCGCCTGACAGTGCCTGATCGCAAACCGGTGGAAGCCGCCGATGACGATGCCCTGATGCAGTCCTTGCTGGGCTACAGCCTGCCGGTGGGCGAGCTGTCGGCCTGGGTGTTGGGACGCGTTCCGCAAGCGGACGCGCCGGGCAGCACGGAGCGCGGCGGCACCGCTGCCACCGATGCACCTGCCCAGCCGGCCGGTGAGGCGGCTGCCGGCACCGATCGCGTGCAGCATTTCGTCCAGGCCGGCTGGAGCGGCAGCCTGCAGCGCTGGCGTCCGGTGGGGGAAAGCAGCCTGCCCGGTCTGATCACGGTGGCGCGCCAGGGGCTGCAGTTGCGTCTGGTGGTGGACCAGTGGACGGTGGTGCGCGGTGAACAGCGCTGACGCGCAGCTGTCCGGGCTGCTGGCACCGGCCAAACTCAACCTGTTCCTGCACGTGGTCGGCCGCCGCGCCGATGGCTACCATCTGCTGGAAACGGTATTCACCTTCATCGACTGGTGCGACCACATCGACCTGGCCTGGCGGCCGCCCGGCGTGTTCGAGCGGCTGGGCGAGTTGCCCGGCGTGCCGCCGGAACAGGACCTGTGCCTGCGCGCCGCGCGCCTGTTGGCGCGCCACGTGGGCGCGCGCGCGGCGGGTGTCGCCGTGACGGTGCACAAGGTGCTGCCGATGGGCGGCGGCCTGGGCGGCGGCAGCTCCGATGCAGCCACGGTGCTGCTGGGCCTGAACCGGCTGTGGCGGCTGGGATGCAGCCACGACGAGCTGGCCGCGCTGGGGCTGAGCCTGGGCGCCGACGTGCCGGTATTCGTGCACGGCGAGTCGGCCTTTGCCACCGGTGTTGGCGAACAACTGCAAGCGATCGCGGTGCCGCCGGCCTGGTACCTGGTGGTGGTGCCGCCGGTCCAGGTGCCCACCGCAGTGGCATTCGCAGCAGCGGATTTGACAAGAGATACCCCTCCTGTCAAAATGGCAGACTTTTCAACGGGCTTCGGTCATAATGACCTGGAGTCAGCAGTCGCCGCCAGGTATCCGGAAGTACGCGAAGCGTTGCAAGTGCTGCGTCAGCATGCGGATGCCAGGATGACCGGCTCGGGTTGCTGCGTGTTCGCGGCTTTCCCGGACGCGGCCGCGGCACGGGCCGTGCAGCAGGCCTTGCCGGCACACTGGCAAAGCAGGATTGCCCGGGGATTGCAGGAACATCCGTTGAAAAGCTGGTAGCAAGTCTTCAGCAGGGGAGTCGCCAAGTGGTAAGGCACCGGATTTTGATTCCGGCATTCGTAGGTTCGATCCCTACCTCCCCTGCCAACCCCTACAAGCTGCGTCCCGGATCCTATGGCATCTGCTGACCTGATGGTCTTTTCCGGCACGGCCAACCCGCGCCTTGCCGAAGAAGTCGTACAGCACCTCAACATCCATCTGGGCCGGGCCACCGTCGGACGCTTCAGCGACGGCGAGGTCAGTGTCGAGCTGCTCGAGAACGTGCGCGGACGTGACTGCTTCATCGTCCAGTCCACCCACGCGCCGACCAACGACAACCTGATGGAAGTGATGGTGATGGCCGACGCGCTCAAGCGCGCTTCTGCCGGCCGCATCACCGCCGCCATTCCCTATTTCGGCTACGCCCGCCAGGACCGCCGTCCGCGCTCGGCGCGCGTGCCGATCACGGCCAAGGTGGTGGCCAACATGCTGCAGGCGGTCGGTATCGACCGGCTGCTCACCATGGATCTGCATTCAGACCAGATCCAGGGCTTTTTCGACATTCCGGTCGACAACGTCTATGCGGCGCCGGTGCTGCTGGGCGACATCTGGCGCCATGACTACCAGAACCTCGCCATCGTGTCGCCCGACGTGGGCGGTGTGGTGCGCGCGCGCGCCTTCGCCAAGCGTCTCGAAGCCGACCTGGTGATCATCGACAAGCGCCGTCCCAAGCCCAATGTGGCCCAGGTCATGAACGTGATCGGCGACGTCGAAGGCCGCACCTGCATCGTCGTCGATGACATCGTCGACACCGCCAACACGCTGTGCGAAGGCGCAGCGGCGCTCAAGCGCGCGGGCGCCACCAAGGTCTGCGCCTACATCGTGCATCCGGTGCTGTCCGGCCAGGCGGTCGATCGCATCAACCATTCGGACCTGGACGAACTGGTGGTGACCGACACCATCCGTCTGCAGCCGGCGGCTGCCCAGTGCCCCAAGATCCGTCAGCTCGGCATTGCCGGGCTGCTGGCCGAGACCCTGCGGCGCATCAGCGACGAGGATTCGGTCAGCTCGCTGTTCGTCGAATAGGGCCGGCGCCGGCACGTTCGGCGCCCGGTTTGCTGTTTCGCTGGCGTCCGCAAGGACGCCGGCATCCCTGGCAGCGCCTGGTCGCGGGCGCCGCCGCAACCACCTGGAGTCATCATGACCATCGAAATTGCAGCAAGCAAGCGCACTGCGCAGGGCACCGGAGCGAGCCGCCGCCTGCGTCATGCCAAGCGCGTTCCCGCCATCCTCTACGGTGGCAAGAACCCCGCCCAGCCGATCGAACTCGATCACAACGAGATCTTCCACAAGCTGCGCCAGGAAGCCTTCCACGCCTCCATCCTGACCGTCGTGGTCGAGGGCCAGCCCGAGCAGGCCCTGCTGCGCGACGTGCAGATGCACGCCTGGAAGCCGGAAGTCCTGCACGTCGACTTCCAGCGCGTCGCGGCCGACCAGAAGATCCACATGAAGGTGCCGCTGCACTTCGTCAACGCCGACATCGCACCGGGCGTGAAGACCGCCGGCGGCAACGTGTCGCATGTGCTCAACGAGATCGAAGTGCTGTGCCTGCCGGCCGCGCTGCCTGAGTTCATCGAAGTCGATCTGGGCGAGCTGCATGCCGGCCATTCGATCCACGTCAACGATCTCAAGCTGGGCGAAAACGTCGAGTTCCCGCAGATCCTGGTACGCGAGAATCCGCCGGTGGCCACCATCGTGCTGCCGCGCGCCGCCAAGGCGGCCGAGGACACCGACGCCGCTGCTGCCCCGGCCGCGGCGGCCGCCCCGGCTGCAGCCGCCAAGCCCGCTGCTGCTCCGGCCAAGAAGAAGTAAGCGCCCGCTTCCTTGGCAGCGGCCGGCATCGTGGCGCAAGCCACCCTGCCGGCCGTTTTCTTTTGGCGCCACGCCGATCCACCGGCGCGCCCTGAGGAGATTCAGACATGGCTGGAATCCGGCTGGTGGTCGGCCTGGGCAACCCCGGGCCGGAATACGAAGACACCCGCCACAACGCGGGGTTCTGGTTCGTCGACCGGCTGGCGCAGGACGCCGGCGTCAGCCTGCGGGTCGAAAGCAAGTTCCATGGCTGGGTGGGACGCCTGCGCCACGGCGACGAAGAATGCTGGCTGCTCAAGCCCAGCACCTTCATGAACCTCAGCGGTCGCGCCGTGGTGGCGCTGGCCCATTTCTACAAGATCCTGCCCGACCAGATCCTGGCGGTGCACGACGAGCTTGACCTGCCGCCCGGGCAGGTCAAGCTCAAGCGCGGCGGCGGCCACGCCGGCCACAATGGCCTGCGCGACATGATCGCCCACCTCACCGTGCCGGACTTCTGGCGCCTGCGCATCGGCATCGGCCATCCAGGCGACCGCAACCGCGTGGCCGACTATGTGCTGCACCGCCCCGGCCGCGACGAGCAGGAGATGATCGACGCCGCCATCGACCGTGGATTGGCGATCTGGCCGCGCCTGCTCGCAGGTCAGGCTGAAGCGGCCATGTTGGCGCTGCATACCGGTGATGCCAAGCGCGCTGCGCGCCCTGGCAGTGATTGATAGGATTATTTTCCTCCGTTGACTTCCGTGATAGTTTTTGACTATCGCGGAATGTGTTGAATATCAATTGGACGGAGGTTTTTTGCCGCCGTAAGGTTCCCCTGCGCGATGCCCATCCGGACGTCCATCACCGCAGGAGAACACCATGTCGACAGAATCCCAATGCCCTTTTTCTGGCGCCAGCCGCCACCATGCCGTGGCGGGAAGTCCTGCCAACGCCGACTGGTGGCCCAAGCAGCTGAAGCTGCAGATCCTGCAGCAGCGCCCCCGGCAGTCGAGCCCGCTCGGCGCCGACTTTGACTACGCAAGAGAATTCAGCACCCTCGATCTGCCGGCGGTGGTCAAGGATCTGCATGCCCTGATGACCGACTCGCAGGACTGGTGGCCGGCCGACTACGGCCATTACGGGCCCCTGTTCGTCCGCATGGCCTGGCACAGCGCAGGCACCTATCGCATCGCCGACGGCCGCGGTGGCGCGGGTGCCGGCGCCCAGCGCTTCGCGCCGCTGAACAGCTGGCCGGACAATGGCAACCTCGACAAGGCGCGCCGGCTGCTGTGGCCGATCAAGCAGAAATACGGCAACAAGCTTTCCTGGGCCGACCTCATGATCCTGGCCGGCAACGTCGCCCTGGAATCGATGGGCTTCAAGACCTTCGGCTTTGCCGGCGGGCGCGAGGACATCTGGGAACCCGAGACCGACGTCTGGTGGGGGCCGGAATCCAGCTGGCTGGGCGACGAGCGCTACCGCGGCGACCGCGAGCTCGATGATCCCCTGGCTGCAGTGCAGATGGGCCTGATCTACGTCAACCCGGAAGGACCGAACGGCACGCCCGATCCGCTCGCGGCCGCGCGCGACATCCGCGCGACCTTTGCGCGCATGGCCATGGATGACCAGGAGACCGTGGCGCTGATCGCCGGCGGCCACACCTTCGGCAAGGCGCATGGCGCCGCCGAGCCCGGCCAGTATGTCGGCCCAGAGCCGGAGGCGGCCGAGATCGCCGAGCAGGGCTTCGGCTGGCACAACCGCTTCGGCAGCGGCACGGGTGCGGACACCATCACCAGCGGCCTGGAAGGCGCCTGGACCAGCAATCCGGTGCAGTGGGACAACAACTACTTCGACAACCTGTTCGGCTACGACTGGGAACTCACGCGCAGTCCGGCCGGTGCCCACCAGTGGACGCCGAAGGGCGGCGCCGGCGCCGGTAGCGTGCCCGATGCGCACGATGCGGCGAAGCGCCATGCGCCGATGATGTTCACCACCGACCTGGCCCTGCGCTTCGACCCGGCCTACGAGCGCATTGCGCGCCGATTCCACCAGGATCCGCAGGCCTTCGCCGAGGCCTTCGCGCGCGCCTGGTTCAAGCTCACCCACCGCGACATGGGGCCGCTGGCGCGCTACCTCGGCCCCCTGGTCCCGGCCGAGCCGCTGATCTGGCAGGATCCCGTTCCGGCCGTCGACCATCCCCTGGTCAACGCAGCCGATCTTGCCGCCCTCAAGGCAGCCATCCTGGCCTCCGGCCTCACCGTGGCCCAGCTGGTTGGCACGGCCTGGGCGTCGGCCTCCACCTTCCGTGGCAGCGACAAGCGCGGTGGCGCCAACGGTGCGCGCATCCGCCTGGCGCCGCAGAAGGACTGGGCCGTCAATCAGCCCGCCGAACTCGCAGCGGTCCTGCCCACCCTGGAGGGCATCCAGACCGCCTTCAACGCCGTGGCAACCGGCGGTCGCCGGATTTCGCTCGCTGACCTCATCGTGCTGGCTGGCAATGTCGCCATCGAAGACGCAGCTCAGCGCGCCGGCTACGCCATCAGCGTGCCTTTTTCGGCCGGCCGCACGGATGCCAGCCAGGCGCAGACCGATGCCGCCTCCTTCGCTGTGCTCGAACCGGTGGCCGATGGCTTCCGCAACTACGTCCAGCCGGGTCTGGAAGAGAGCGCTGCCGAACTGCTGGTCGACCGTGCCTGTCTGCTCAGCCTGAGCGTGCCCGAAATGACCGTGCTGATCGGCGGTCTGCGTGTGCTCGGCGTCACCCACGGCCAGACAGCGCATGGCGTGTTCACCGATCGCCCGGGTGCGCTCAGCAACGACTTCTTCCGCGAACTCCTCGACATGCGCGTGCGCTGGCAGACGTCGTCCAGCCAGCCCCAGGTGCTGGAGGGGCGTGATCGTGCGACGGGTGCCCTGCGCCGCACGGCCACCGTGGTCGACCTCGTGTTCGGCTCCAACGCCCAGCTGCGCGCCGTGGCCGAAGTGTATGCCAGCCAGGACGCCGAGGCGCTTTTTGTGCGTGACTTCGCCGCTGCCTGGGCGAAGGTGATGAACCTCGACCGCTTCGACCTGCGCTGAAGCGGACTGCGGGCTCCGGCGGCTGCGCGGGCGGCAGCGGCAGACGAGGACCCGGCGGGCGGCAGCGACGTCGCCCGTCGGGCCTGCGCAGCACAGGCTGCTTTGGAGCCTGATCCGCCGGAAGGTTACAATTGTCGGCTTGCGGGACGATCCCTGCCCGCCACCCCGGCGCATCCCGGCCTGATCCTCAAGGAATCCCCATGTCTCTGAAGTGCGGCATCGTCGGACTGCCCAATGTCGGCAAGTCCACCCTGTTCAATGCCCTGACCAAGGCGGGCATCGCCGCGGAAAACTATCCCTTCTGCACCATCGAACCCAATGTGGGCATTGTCGAAGTGCCCGACGCGCGCCTCGACCAGCTGTCCGAGATCGTCAAGCCGCAGAAGGTGCAGCCGGCCATTGTCGAGTTCGTCGACATCGCCGGCCTGGTGGCCGGCGCCAGCAAGGGCGAAGGCCTGGGCAACCAGTTCCTGGCCAACATCCGCGAGACCGATGCCATCGTCAACGTGGTGCGCTGCTTCGACGATCCCAATGTGGTGCACGTGGCCGGCAGGATCGATCCGCTGGCCGATATCGAGGTGATCCTCACCGAGCTCGCATTGGCCGACATGTCGGCGGTCGAGAAAGCCATCCATCGCGACGGCAAGAAGGCGCGCTCGGGCGACAAGGAGGCTGCCAAATTCGTTGCGCTGTGCGAGCGCCTGCTGCCGCACCTCAATGAAGGCAAGCCCGCACGCACCCTGGATCTCAGCGACGACGAACGCGCGCTGCTCAAGCCGCTGTGCCTGCTCACCATCAAGCCCGCGATGTATGTGGGCAACGTGCTTGAGGACGGCTTCAGCAACAATCCGCACCTCGACCGGCTGCGCGAACACGCCGCCAAGGAGGGCGCGCCGGTGGTGGCGCTGTGCGCCAAGATCGAAGCTGAACTGGCCGACCTGGACGATGCCGACAAGCGCGAATTCCTGACCGACCTGGGACTCGAAGAGCCCGGCCTCAACCGCCTGATTCGCGAAGGCTACAAGCTGCTCGGGCTGCAGACCTACTTCACCGCCGGCGTGAAGGAAGTGCGCGCCTGGACCATCCACATCGGTGACACCGCGCCGCAGGCCGCTGGCGTGATCCACACCGACTTCGAAAAGGGTTTCATCCGTGCCCAGACCATCGCTTTCCAGGATTTCATCGCCTGCAAGGGCGAACAGGGCGCCAAGGAAGCGGGCAAGATGCGTGCCGAGGGCAAGGACTATGTCGTCCACGATGGCGACGTGCTGAACTTCCTGTTCAACGTCTGAGCCGCGCATCCAGGAGGTCGGCAAGCGCCGCCTCCAACTCCGGGTGACGGAAGCGGAAGCCCGTTTCCAGTGCGCGGCGCGGCTCGATGCGCTGCCCACCCAGCAACAGCACCGCCATCTCGCCCAGCGCGAGACGCAGCGCCCAGGCTGGTGCCGGCAGCAGCGCCGGGCGATGCAGGGCGCTCGCCAGCGCTCGCGTGAATTCGGCATTGCGCACCTGCCCGGGTGCAACGGCGTTGAAGGCGCCGCTGCAGTCGGCGTGATGCAGCACGTGGTCCATCAGCGCAACCTGATCGTCGATATGGATCCACGGCATCCACTGGCGGCCGCTGCCCAAGCGTCCACCCAGTCCCAGACTGAACGGCAGGCGCAGTCGCGCCAGCATGCCGCCGGCCGGCGCCAGTACCGGGGCGGTGCGCAGGAGCACGACCCGCATGCCGAGCTCCCTGGCGCGCTCGGCTTCCTGCTCCCAGGCCTGGCACAGCTCGCTGCCGAAGTCGCTCCGGCCCGGCGCGCTGCCTTCATCGAGCAGGCGCTCGCCGGTGTCGCCATACCAGCCCACGGCTGATCCGGACAGCAGCACCCTGGGCGGCCGCGACTGCCGGCCTGCCCACTCCACCAGCCGATGCGTCAGGTCCAGCCGGCTGCTCCACAACACCCTGCGGCGGGCCGCCGTCCAAGTGCGATCGGCAATCGGCGCTCCGGCCAGATTGATCATGGCATCGAGCGCGGGCATTCCCTCAAGTTCCTCCAGCGAGGCGATGCCGCGCGCGCCGGAGCACAGCGCGGAAACGCCCTGCGGGCTGCGGCTCCAGACGACGAGATCGTGGCCCTGGGTGCTCCAGTGACGACACAGGGCGCGGCCAATCAAGCCGGTGCCGCCAGTCAACAGCAAGCGCATGGTGCGGGTTCCTCAGGGTGCGTCGTGTGATTGCTACCGGTGCGCGCCATCGGCGAATATCATGTTGGGTATGTCGGGTTCCAGGCGTCTTCGCCGCACCGCTCGCCCCATCACCTTGCGTCGTCGCATCGAACGAGACGGACCGGAAATTTCCATGACCGTTCCCCGCTCCCTGTCGCTGGCGTTCATCGCCGCCGCCTTGCTGTGGACCCGGCCACCGGCAGCGCGCAGTGCCCACTAGAATGGGCTCCGGGTTGGAGGCAGACACTTGCGGGTACTGCTGATCGAAGACGACGCCATGATTGGCGAGGCCATCCAGGCCGCTCTGCGTGACGCGTCCTACGCGGTCGACTGGCTGGGCAGCGGCCATGGGGTGGCGGCCACGCTTGCCGCGCAACACTACGATCTGGTGCTGCTCGACCTGGGCCTGCCAGGCGCCGATGGCCACCAGGTCCTGGCCGCCATTCGGGGAGGCGGCGATGCGGTGCCGCTGCTGGTGATCACCGCGCGCGACAGCCTGGACGATCGCCTGCGCGGACTCGATGGCGGCGCCGACGACTACCTGCTGAAGCCCTTCGCCATGGCCGAACTGCTGGCACGCATGCGTGCCGTCCTGCGTCGCAAGGGGGGCAGCGCGGCGCCGCTGCTCGGCAATGGCGTCGTCACGCTCGACCCGGCCACGCACCTGGCCGAGGTTGCGGGCCAGCCGCCAGTGCTGCTGTCCAACCGCGAGTTCGCATTGCTGCAGGCGCTGCTGCAACGACCCGGCGCCATCCTGTCGCGCAGCGACCTGGAAGACCGCATTTATGGCTGGGGCGACGAGGTCGAAAGCAATGCCGTCGAGTTCCTGATCCACGGCCTGCGTCGCAAGCTGGGCAGCGCCGTGATCCGCAATGTGCGAGGTGCCGGATGGCTGGTCGCCCGCAACAGCTGACCGCCTGCGTGTAGTTCCGGCTGGCCCCGGTGCTGGCGGGCTGCGTTCAGGATCAGCGCCAAAGCCCAGCCGCGACTCCTGCCATCGGTGTTGAGGGCGCGCGGATCGTGCCGCGTGTCCGCACGGGATTCAGGCGGCGTCCCGGTCGGGGGCGTCGGCACCATCCGGCGCGCCACGCGCGCTGTCCTCCGCGGCCTGCAGATCGCGCGGCGCATGGTAGAAGTAGGCGCCGAAATTGATGCGCTGATCGGCCAGTCGCGATTGCTCGCGGTCGTCGCGTTCGAGCTCGATGGCGCGGCGGTTGAGCACCTGGATGGCATGCATCGCCAGTTCGGCGGCCAGGCGCCGCAGCTCGTCGACCGATCCCGCGCTGAGCTGGTCGTAGAACACGCTGCGCTCCAGCATCGGCGGCTGCCCGCCGGACAGGTTGTGCACTGCCGCGGCCAGATGATCGTGCACATTGGCTTCGAGAAAATGCAGCTTTTCGCCGAAGTCACGCGCCGGTGCCAGGGCGTTGGGATTCAGCACAACGCGATCCTGGCGGTCGAGCTGGACCACGCCGACGCGCAGCCATTCGTCCAGGATCACGCGCGACCGGATGTCCTTGCTGACCGACTCGACCAGTGCCTCGAAGGAGATCTTGCCGCCGTCGCTGGCCAGCCGCGGCAAGGGCAGGGGCCGGCCCTGGGCATCGGTCAGTTCCGGTTCGCCCAGCCAGCGCGCCACCAGCGCCGCGCCCAGCGACACGCCGCTGGCACCGTCGGCACCGCGTTCGCCCTCTTCGATCAGGCGTTTGACGTCCTTGCGATGCACGCCGGTGAGCAGGCTGATGCGACTGTCGGTCTGGCGCTTGCCGGACAGGCGGAATTCGCGCCGCGCCACGTCCACATAGGTGGATTTGATCACATCCGTGATCAGCGGATAAGTCACGCCGTGGGTCAGCATCAGCCGCACCAGGGGACGCAGGATCCGCCGCAGGGCGGTGATGACGGGGGTGGCAAGCTTGCCGGGAAAGGCGGGCGCCGGTTCCATGAACCACCATCGTGTCAATGGGTGGGAAAGTTTACCACTACTGCGGTGCCTGTAAAATGTTAAGCATTTGGATCGATTAGAAAGATTTGATCGCTGTCGGCTGCTCAGGAAAGCGATCGTAAAATTGGCGCGCCTTGCGTCTGATGTGGAGTGAGGCCGGCTCTCGACACAGGAATGATTCGCGGCCCTGTCACGAAACGATGTCAGGCTGCAGGCCTGCCTGAACTTCAACCACTGATCGGAAAACCTATGCCCCACGCCGCGCCGGACCGTTCCAAGGCTGCCCTCCGTCCGCGTCAGGCCCTGCGCCGCGCGATCCTGCCGGCGGCGCTGCTGGCACTCGCAGCCAGCCTGCCGGCGCCCGCTGCCGATGGCGTCGCCACCTATGCGGCAGGGACGCCGATTGCCCTCGGTGCCGCCAGCAAGTGGGATTTCCTGGCGGTCCAGCCGGGTACGGGTCACGTGTTTGCGGCCCTGGGTGACCACCTCGCCGTGGTCGATGCCGACACCGGCAAGGCGCTCGGGCGCATCGGCGGCCTCGACCGCGCGCATGGCGTGGCCTTCGACACCGCGCACCAGCTGGGCTTCGTGAGCAGCGGTGGCAGCGACAGCATCACCACCTTCGCACTCGACACCTTCAAGATCCTGCACACCACGCCCGCAGGCGGCAAAAGCCCTGACGCGCTGCTGTTCCTGGCGCAGACCGGACGGCTCTACAGTTTCAACGGCAAGTCGCACGACATGACCGTCATCGAGCCGACGAGCGGCGCCGTGCAGGCGCGTGTCGCGCTGCCGGGCAAGCCGGAAGTGGCAGTGGGTGATGCCGACCGCGTGTGGGTCAATCTGGAAGACCTGCACCAGCTGGCGATGATCGACATCCACAGCAACACCCTGGTGCGCAGCACCGAGCTGCCCGGCTGCGTGGAACCGACCGGGCTTGCCTACGATGCCCAGCACCAGCGCCTGTTCAGTGCCTGTTCGAACGGACGCCTGGTGGTGACCGCCGCCGACGATGGCCGCATGGTGGCGAGCCTGGCCATAGGCGAGGAGCCCGACGGCGTCGAATTCGACGCCACGCGCGCGACAATCATCGCGCCCAGCGGTAGCAGAGGCAGTGTCAGCATCATCCACCAGGACGATGCCGACCACTATCACGTGGTGCAGACCGTGGTGACGGCGCCCAAGGCGCGCACGCTGGCGCTCGACGCGCGCAACGGCAAGGCCTATCTCACGGCGCCGGCCAGCACCGGCTTCGAGCTGCGCGTGGTGGCACCGCTGCCGGCTGGCGCCGTCAGATAACGCCTTACCGCCCTGGAGCACGGCCACACCGGTGCTGCGGGCCGGATCGAGCGACGTGCGGGTGAGCGGGATGCCGACTCCGGATCGACCGATCAGCTCATGTCGCGCTCGAACTCGACGAGATAATCCACCAGCGCCTGTACACCGGCCAGCGGCATGGCGTTATAGATCGAGGCGCGCATGCCACCCACCGAGCGGTGTCCCTTGAGCTGCAGCAGTCCGCGCGCCTGGGCGCCGGCCAGGAAGGCCTGCTCGCGGCCCGGGTCCTGCAGCGTGAAGGGCACGTTCATGCGTGAACGTGCCGCCGGCTCGACCGGATTGCGGAAAAAGCTGCTGCGGTCCAGCGCGTCGTACAGCAGGCGTGCCTTGGCGATATTGTGCGTTTCGATCGCCGCCAGGCCTCCCTGGTCGAGCAGCCATTCGAACACCAGGCCCGCGATGTAGATCGCCCAGGTCGGCGGCGTCGCCACCATCGAGTCGTGCTCGGCCTGGTCCTGCCAGCGGAAGATCGTCGGCGTGAGCGGATTGGCGCGGTCGAGCAGGTCCTCGCGCACGATCACCAGCGTCAGGCCCGCCGGGCCGATGTTCTTCTGCGCGCCGGCATAGATCACGCCGTAACGGCTGACGTCGAGCGGACGCGAGAGCAGGTGCGAAGACATGTCCGCCACCAGCGGCACCGCACCGGTGTCCGGCGTGAAGAAGTATTCAACGCCGCCGATGGTCTCGTTGGTGCACACATGCACGTAGGCGGCAGCGGGGTCGAGCGACCAGCCGGCAGGGTCCGGCACATAGCTGAAGTGGCGGTCCTCGGCACTCGCGGCCACGCGCGCCACCCCGTAACGCTGCATCTCCTGGATCGCCTTCTTCGACCATTCGCCGGTGTTGACGAAGTCAGCGCTGCGCCTGCCGCCCAGCAGGTTGAGCGGCACGAAGGAGAACTGCGCGCAGGCGCCGCCCTGCAGGAACAGCACGCGATAGTTGTCCGGGATCGCCAGCAGGGTGCGCAGGTCGGCCTCGGCCTTGGCCAGGATGGCGGTGAACTCCGGCCCGCGATGGCTCATCTCCATCACCGACATGCCGCTGCCATGCCAGTCGGTGAGTTCCTCGGCAGCACGCCGCATGACTGCGGCAGGCAGGATTGCCGGGCCGGCGCTGAAATTGTGGATGGTCATCGGTCTGGTCCTGCGCAGGTCGAGCGCTATCGCTCAGGGGCGTGGGGCATTGGCGAGCAGGTAGCTCACCATGCCGTCGGCCAGTTTGGGTTCGAACCAGGTCGACTTGGGCGGCATCACGTCGCCCTGGTCGGATACGGCCATCACATCCTCGACACGCGTCGGATAGAGCGCGAATGCCACCGCCATTTCGCCGCTGTCCACGCGCGCTGCGAGCTCACCCAGGCCGCGCGCGCCGCCGACGAAGTCGATGCGCGCATCGGTGCGCGGATCCTGGATGCCCAGCAAAGGCCCCAGCACGCGGTCGGCCAGCAGGCTCACGTCCAGGCGCGCAATCGGATCGTCGGCCGGAATGCTCGCTGCCGGCAGCGTCAGGCGGTACCACTGGTCCGGCAGGTAGATGCCGAAGGTGCCCGAGGCCGCTGGACGCACCGGCTGTGCCTCCGGCTGCAGCGTGCCGAGTTCGGCCAGCCGCGCCAGGAAGCCGGCGCGCGTCTGTCCTTGCAGGTCGGCCACCAGGCGGTTGTAATCGAGCACCTGCATGTCGTCGTGCGCGAAGATCACGGCCAGGAAATGCTCGGCCAGCGCATCGCTGGAAGGCACGGCACTGCCGGCCGGTGCGGCCGCGCGCCGCGCCTGCGCCACGCGCGCGGCCGAGGCGGCGCGATGGTGGCCGTCGGCGATGTACAGGCGCGGAATGCCGGCAGCGGCGCGCGAAATGGCGTCCACCGCCTGCGCGTCACGGATTACCCACAGGCGGTGACGCACGCCGTCGACCGCCTGGCAGTCCAACGCCGGCGCACCGGTGCAAGCGCTGGCGAGACAGGCGCGCAGCGTGTCACTGGTGCGCCAGGCCAGCATCACCGGGCCGGTCTGTGCGCCCATGGTGTCGATCATGCGCGTGCGGTCGTCCTCCTTGGCCTTGCGCGTGAACTCGTGGCGCCGGATATCGCCGTTCTCGTAGGCTGCGACCGAGGCTGCCGCCACCAGACCGGTCAACGCATGGGTCGGCGATTCCAGGCGATAGGCGTAGTAGCAGGGGCTGTCGTCCTGGACCAGCACGCCCGCGCGCAGCATCGCTGCCAGATTGGCGCGCCCTTGGGCATACACCTCCGTGGCCTCGGCGGCAGTGCCTTCCGGCAGATCCACTTCGGGCTTGGACAGGTGCAGGAAGGACAGCGGATTGCCGACCACCAGGGCGCGTGCCTCGGCGCTGCTCAACACGTCGTAGGGGGGCGCCGCCACCTGTGCCACCACGTCGGGACGCGGGCGCAGGCCGCGGAAGGGGCGGATCAACTCCATGGCAAGACTCCAGTCTGAAGGGCAGCGCTGCATGCTGCGCTGCCGAATCCGCCATTGTATGAAGCCTGGGCCCTTGCCGTCACGCCGATGCGTGCAGGCGTGCCAGCAGTTCCTCGACAATGCGCTCGACCGGCGCGTCCACGTCGACCACCAGCGCTTCGGCGTCGTCCAGCGCTTCCAGCGCCGCGAACTGGCTCGCCAGCAGTGCTGCCGGCATGTAATGGTGCTCGCGGGAAGCCACGCGCGCGGCGATCAGCGCAGGCGAGCCCTGCAGCGCCACCGTGCGGAAGTTCCCTGGCAGTCCGGCACGCAGCTGTTCGCGATAGCGCGCCTTGAGCGCCGAACACGCCAGCACGGTCGGACGAGCGTCGCCGGCCCGCTGGCGCAGCAGGGTGTTCAGCGCCAGCAGCCAGGGCTCGCGGTCGTCATCATCGAGCGGCACGCCGGCGCGCATCTTGTCGACATTGGCCGCAGGATGATGATCGTCGCCTTCGATGAAACGGGCACCCAGGCGCTCGGCCAGGCGCGCACCGATGGTGCTCTTGCCGCTGCCCGATACGCCCATGACCAGGATCACCATCGTCGTCGCCGTCGCTGCCATTCGTGCCTTCACGGCCGTCGATGCGGCCTCATGACCGCGATCTTGCCACGCTGCGCCGCTGCCATCACCGTCGGATTGACCGCCGGCTGCGACAATTTGCCGCACGCCGCGCGCGGCTGCGTCCACTAGAGTGCAGGCATTGCACATCAGCCTGGAACGGCCCCTGTCATGTCCCACCCTGCCCCGAACGCCTCCGCCACGGCCGCCGTTCGCTCCCCGTGCCGCTTCATCCGGCCCGGCCTGTCTTCCCTGCTGGCGCTGGCCACGCTGCCGCTGGCGCTGCTGCACAGCGCACCGGCAAGTGCCTGCGCCGCCTGCGGCTGCACGCTGTCCAAGGACTGGCTGGGCCCCCAGGCCGGCTCGGTGAGCGGCTGGTCGCTCGGCCTGGCATACGACTACATCAACCAGAACGAATCGCGCACCGGCACACGCAAGCTCAGCCTGGCTCAGGCCGACGCCCTGCTCAATCCGCCGGCCAACAGCGGCCACGAGACCGAGGTCCAGACCGCCACGCGCGCCACCACCGTGCAGGTCGACTACAACACCGACAGCTGGGGCGTCAGCGTCCAGTTGCCCATCGTCGACCGCTGGCACACCACCTGGCAGGCGGGTCTGGCGGACCCTGGGAGCTACAACTACAACCAGTTCACCGCGCTGGGTGACATCAAGGTGCTGGGCAGCCTGACCGTCACCGATGACGGGCGCTTCGGCGTGGTCGGCGGCCTCAAGTTCGCCAGCGGCTCGACCACGCGCGCCTTCGACGGACCGCCCGGCGGGCGCATCGATCCCGCTCTGCAGCCGGGTAGCGGTTCCACCGACCTGATCGCCGGCGCCTGGTATGGCGACATGGTCGGCAACTGGGGCTGGTTCGGCCAGGGCACGCTGCAGCATGCTGTCAGTGCCATGCACGGCTACTCGCCGGGCGACGCGCTGCTGGTCAACGCCGGCCTGCGCTACGGCAGCATGATCGAGCGCATCACGCCGCTGCTGCAGCTCAACTACGTGCACCGCGACCGCGACAGCGGCGATCTGGTCAACGTCAATTACGACGGCTCGCCGCTCACCGGCGGCAATCTGCTCTACCTGGCGCCCGGGGTCTCGGCCCGGCTCGGCGACGGCTTCAGCGCCTATGCCTACCTGCAGCTGCCGATCTATCAGAACGTGGCCGGCGTCCAGCTGGTGGCGCGGTACATCGCTTCGCTCGGCGTGCGCAAGAACTTCTGATCGCGCCGGGCGGGCGCCTTCAGGGCTTGGGAATGCGCAGCCGGCTGATCATGAGCGAGCCGGAGACCGCGAACACCAGCGTCAAGGGGTGCAGCAGGCCGCCCGGCAGCGCCGTGGTACCGAACCACAGCGCATCGCCGATGGCGCCGCGCGTGGCCGCCACGGTGAGCAGCAGCACCAGCAGGAACGAGGTCGGAATCGGCGTGCCCTCGAAATGGCTGACCTTGCCGCTTTCGCCGCTCATCGCCTCTGCGGTCACGTTGTAGCGCGCCAGGCGCGATACGCCGCAGGCCACGAAATAGGCCAGGATCACGCGGTCATACAGACCGCGCATGCCGCAGCCATAGGCGATGATGGCCGGTGCCACCCCGAAGGAAATCACGTCGGCCAGCGAGTCCAGCTCGCGGCCCAGTGCCGAGGCGGTCTGCCGCCAGCGCGCGATGCGCCCATCGAGCACATCGAACACCAGCGCCGCGAACACCAGCGCGCAGGCATGCTCGACATGCACCAGTCCGCCCTGCGCCACGTAGCCCAGGATCGAAAAAATGGCCGCCATGCCGCACACGGCATTGCCCAGCGTGAACCAGTCGGCCAGCTGGAATTCGCGGATCATCGAGAACGCCTTGTTGCGCGGCCTGACCGCGATTGCGTCGGTGCTGGCGGCGACGACGGGACGTTCTCTGGGTGATGGGCTCATGGGGCACGATTCTAGTCCCGAAGCCTGGCCTGCGCAGCCGCAATCGCGCAGCGACAGCCGCCACGACGCGTGCGTTGACGAGCGCTGCTGCGCCCTCGCACACTGGCTCCGGCCCATCCGGCCGCGCTGCCCGGCTTGCGGGCGAGGAGAGGCCCGATGTACAACCCCGGTCATTTCGAGGAAAGCAGGGCGGAAGTGCTGCACCAGCTTATCCGCGAGCATCCGCTCGGCACCCTGGTCAACCGCGGCCCGGAGTGGCTCGACGCCAACCAGTTGCCGTTCGAGCTCGACGCCGCCGAGGGCACCCATGGCGTGCTGCGCGCGCACGTCGCGCGTGCCAATCCGCTGTGGCAGACGGTTCAGGATGGCGACGAGGCGCTGGTCGTGTTCCGTGCCGAGCAGGCCTACATTTCACCCAACTGGTATCCCGGCAAGCACGCCAGTCACCTGCTGGTGCCGACCTGGAACTACCGCGTGGTCAATGTGCATGGACGCATCGCCATCCGCGACGACGAGAAGTACGTGCGCGGTCTGGTGGCGCGCCTCACGCGTGAACACGAGGCCGGGACCGGCGATGCGCGTCCCTGGCGCATGAGCGACGCGCCGCCCGAGCACATCGCGAACCTGCTGCAGGCCATCGTCGGCATCGAGATCACGGTGTTCGCCATGGTCGGCAAGTTCAAGCTCAGCCAGAACCGCGACACGCGCGACCGGCTGGGCGCTGCCGAGGAGCTGCGCCGGCGCGGCAACGCGGCGCTGGCCGACGCCATGCGCGATGCCTGAGCGGGCAGGGCCAAGGCTGGCCGCGGCATGACGCCACTGGGACCTTGGTCTCAGCCTTAGGGCTCATGTCGCCATACCCGGCACCCGTCTAGACTCGGCCGCATCGAGGCGGCTTCGCCAGTCCTCGCCTGGAGGCCGCAACGCCATGCCCGGTCATTTCACGCACATCTACACGGCGCGCCGCGTCGCCGAATACCTCAGCGCCGGCAAGTTTCCCGACTGGCCGCAGGAAGGGCAGCCAGTCTTCCGCTTCGGACCCCAGGCCTGCGGGAAGGCCATGACCGACTACCCGAAGATGACCGCCATCGGCGCGATCGGGCCGGATCTGTTCTATTTCAACCAGGACTACAACAGCGCGCCGCTGGGCAACCTGAGCGACGAGCTGATGCTGGCGCTCGCCATCTACTACTACGTCGATGCCGCCAAGGAGCAGGACTGGGAGCCGCTGCTGATCATCCTGGATGGCGTCAATTCCCAGCTTGCCGGCCTGCTGCGCTTCCTGATCAAGCTGCAAAAGGCCTGGGACGATTTCGTCACCGGCTGGAACAAGACGGTGGGGCCGATCGTCGACGATTTCGAGAATCTGCTCGACGGTCTCACCGGCGGCGTCCTCAACCAGTTCATCGTGCTGATCGACGAACTCGTGGTGGCGCTCAAGCAGATCGCCGAGGAGGAACTGCTGACCTTCAAGGACATCTTCTCGCTGTTCGACACCTGCGTGCAGAAGGGCTTCGACGAAAAGCTGTTCCTGTGGAGCGACATGAGCCACTACCGGCGTCCGGCCGGCCTGGTGCAGGCCTTCGTGCGCCAGGTCGAGCGCCTGACCAGGGAGGATGCCGCCATGGGGCTCAAGTCGGAGGACCGCGGCTGCCAGTTCCTGGCCTTCACGCTGGGCTACATCACGCACATCGGCACCGACACCGTCGCGCACGCTTTCGTCAACGAGCAGAGCGGCGGTCCCTATCGCCACCATCCCCAGCGCCACCACCTGATCGAGAACCACATCGATGCGTGGAACTACCAGCAGTCGGCGCCGGGCCGACGCAATGCGCCCGACCCATGGGGCGCCAGCGCCACCTACCCCGAGCTGTCGATGTCGGCGCTGTGGTTCTGCGTCCAGCGCACGCGCCACGACCAGGGCGTGGATCGCCCCGATCCGCTGCCTTCCGATCCCGACGCACGCAAGAAGGCGCTGGATGTCGATGGCGAGCTGCCGGCCTGGATGTCCGAGGCGATCGTGCTGGCGATGATCGACGCCTTCAAGGACCATGACCATCCCAGGATCATGCAGGGCGACGGCTTCCAGCAGGCGATCGATGCCAACCTGCTCACGCGCCTGTTCGAACTGGTGACCGGTGCCGGTCCCGACAAGCCCATCCCGCAGCTGCTTGACGGCATCGCCCCCAAGCCGCCTTTCGCGGTGCCGACCGGGTTCCCGCTGCCCTGGCAGGTCGGCGTGATGTACCGCGTGATGATCTCGTTCTACAAGCTGAGCTACAACGGCAACTGGGAGCTGCAGAAGCCGCGCAAGCCGCCCTTCATCATCCTGCCGCCGGCGCAGGACATCGAGAACCTGCTGCAGCCGCCGGATCTGGGCGGCATCGACCCCGCGCACCCCGAGGACATCTGCTCCGACATCGTGGCCCTGCTCGAATGGGCGGTGAAGGAGCTCGAGGCCGCGGGCAAGCTGGTCGGCGACCTCATCAAGATGGTCAACAGCCCCGAGACCTACCTGGTGCGCCTGGGCCTCTACGAGGCCGCCATGCTGGTGTGGGACACGATCAGCAAGACCCACGAGGTGATGGCGCACAGCGGCTTCCTGATCCCGCACGGCGACCAGTACTACGGCGACGGCGAGCTGCGGCTGCCGGACGAGATCGACATCCCGCTGATCACGCTGGGCGGCACCGTGGACAGCGCCTTCCGCGCCGCCCTGGCGGCCAATGCCGATCCCTTCGGCAACCTCGACCACGACGTCAACGCGATCGGTGTCGGCCATTCGGTATCGGATCGAAACTATCCCTACTACCCGGTCCTGGACTACCACACCTTCGATCCCAATGCCCTGCCGGGTGCTCCGGCCGACGGCATCGAATACCGGCGGCCGTGGGCCTGGCCCGCGTCCAGCACCTTCAGCGCCGGCGGCCAGACCACGTCGATGGACACGCCCACCGAGACCTACAACCCGCATGCCTCTTTCGGCGACGGCCCGGACACCGCCTACAAGCCGCTCCAGGCCGGACCCTATCCCGTGGGCACGATGCCCGACGTGTTCTTCCGCCTGGACGCGCCGCCCGTCGACCCAGCGCTGCGCGCCGCCTACGAGAATGCGCAGACGCCCTGGGACACCGACCAGCTCAATGCGCGCCACCTCAATGGCGACGTGCTCAAGTACAGCCCGCTCGGCGACCCCATTCCCTTCTCCGCGCACCTGGTGGCGCAGCTGGTCAACGATACCGGCTATTCCACCCAGTTCAACCTCGACAGCGACCGCGCCTTCGCCTACCTGACCTGGGACTGGGTGCGCAATGACATCAGTGCGCCCGGCGGCCGCAACACCGGCATCCTCGGACTCGCCTATGCCACGCCGAAGGAGCCGCCGCAGGGCGAAAAGGACGCGCAGCACCCGGCGTGGAACTGGCAGCAGGGCGCCAATCCCCTGCTGCTGCACTACGTCGATCCGCCCGCGCTGCCGCCGCCACCGCCACCGCCACCGCCGATCCGCTAGGCGTTCCGTTCCGCCCAACTTTCCGGAGGCATCACCGTGCCAGCGTCCAGACCCCCCAAGCCGCCGCGGCGGCACGAACATGAGCATGAGCATGTCCGGGAGCACGGGCATGAGCACCAGCGCTGCGAGCATTGTGGTGGCTGCCGGCGATGCGGGTGCTGCGATGCCAAGGAGGACCGCGATCACGCGCGCATCCGCCGCATCGAAGAGCGCATCTGGTACTTCGACGACGACGACAGGCACGCGCACCCGCCGTGCGATCCGGATCCCTGCCACGACCATCCCGGTCAGGGGGGCGGCGGTCCCGGCCCGGGTGGCGGCGGTTCCGGCGGCCACGGCGGACGGCCCGGGCGGCCACCCGGACACGGCACCGGGCGCGTGCCGGATGGCGGGCCGCTCACGGGTGGCGACATCAACGGCCAGAACCCGCCCGGCGTGTTTGTCGGACCGCGCGGCGACCTCGACCTGCCTTTCCTGTTCATGCGTGCCAATCCCGGTGACCTCGGCGCGCGGCCGGTGATCGGCGCACCGTTCTGGGAAAGCCCGGACATCTTCATCCTCGCGGGTGTCGCGCCGGATGCCGCTCCCGACGTGCCACCGGCGCTCGGCCAGGTCGGCCTCGCCGGCAAGCCCAACACCCTCTACGCGCATGTGTGGAACTTCGGCAAGGCGGCGGCACCGGAAGTGCTGGTCGAGTTCTACTGGGTCAATCCCTCGCTCGGCATCGACGCCTCGTCGGTGCAGCTGATCGCCCAGACCACCGCCTCGATCGGTGCACGAGGCAGCGGCCGCTCGCACGTGATGGTCAAGTGTCCGCAGGCCTGGACACCCACCTTCGTCAATGGCGGCCACGAATGCCTGCTGGTGCGCGTGTGGGACAACCCGTCCGATCTGCCCGGCGAACCCAAGTTCGACGCCGCCTGGAATCGCCACGTCGCCCAGCGCAACATCCACGTCGCGCAGCCCGGCACCTTTCCGATGGCCATGCTGCGCGCCGCGCGCGCCGGCGTCGCGGCGGCCGCGCCTGCTGCGCTGCCGGCCGCAGCGCTGACCCAGCCTCTGTTGTTGCAGGTGGGCCGTCTGTACGGCGCTCCGGCGCAGGTCAAGGTCGAGCGCGTCGCACCGCCCACCATGCCCTGGCTGCAGTTGCACACCGGACAGCGCGGCGTGTTTCCGGCCATGGCGCCGCCCAGCGGAGCGCCCACGCTGACCCCGCCAGGCCAGGCCGGTGGTGGCACGCCCGCCGGTCCGGGCGCGCCCCAGCATCAGGTCCACGGCGACGGCCAGCAGATCGGCTTCGCCAGCAGTGACGCTGCGCCCGCTCCCGGCGAGGCGCACGTCTATCGCGTCAGCGCCAGCCAGGACGGCCATGTGTTCGGCGGCTACACCGTGGTGGTGCTGGGATGATGCCGCCGTCGGCACGCATCCCCGCTACCGTCATCACCGGCTTTCTCGGTGCCGGCAAGTCCACGCTGTTGCGCCGCGTGCTGACCGAGCAGCACGGCCGCCGCATCGCAGTCATCGAGAACGAGTTCGGCGAAGAGGACATCGACTCCGACATCCTGGTGGCAAGCGGCGCCGAGCAGATCATCCAGATGAGCAACGGCTGCGTGTGCTGCTCGATCCGCGACGACCTGCGCACCACCCTCGGGGACCTCGCGCGGCGCCGCAGCGCGGGCGAGATCGCCTTCGATCAGGTGATCATCGAGACCACCGGCCTGGCCGATCCAGGGCCGGTCGCGCAGACCTTCTTCCGCGATGCCGGGATCGCCGCGCACTATCGTCCCGACGCCATCCTGACCCTGGTCGATGCGCGCTTCGGTCCCGCCCAATTGGCCGGGCGCCAGGAAGCGCGGCGCCAGGTAGGGTTTGCCGACCGTCTGTTCCTCACCAAGGGCGACCTGGTCGATGCCGAACAACTGGACGCGCTCGGCCACCACCTGCGCCACCTCAATCCGGCTGCGCCGCAGACAGCGGTCCGCTTCGGCGACGTCGACCTCGGTCAGGTATTCGATGTGGGCGGCTTCAACCTCAGCGCGGACCTCGATCCCCTGCCGCACGACGATGACGGCACGCACGGTCACGACCATGGGCACGGCCACCGCGCGCATGCCCGGCACGTCCACCACGACGTCGACGTCAACAGCCTGTCCTTCCGCTCGGAGCGGCCGCTCAACCCGCGCCGCTTCGCGCAGTTCCTGAATGCCGTGGTCGCCAGCCACGGCACGCGTCTGCTGCGCTACAAGGGCGTGCTCAACCTGCTTGGCCAGGAGCGCAAGGTGATTCTGCAGGGCGTGCACGAACTCATGAGCTACGACGACGGCGTGGCGTGGGCGCCACAGGAAGCTCGACTGAGCAAACTGGTCTTCATCGGCCTCGGTCTGCCACGCGAGCAATTCCTGGCGGCACTGGCCGGCTGCGTGGCCTAGCAATCGCGCGCGCGGTCAGCGCCAGGACAGCAGCTCCCATTGCAGGGCGTCGTCCTGGTCCGCGCTGCCGTGTCCGGGCGCGTAGCGCACGCCGCGCGCGCGGCGCAGCACCCAGCGGCCGACTTCGGGGGCCAGCCAGACCGAGGCCTCGCGTTCGCTGTCCACGTAGTAGTAGTCCTCCGGCCCCGCGTAGTGGATATTCACGCGGTAGTGCAGCGCCACGAACGTGCCGGCTGCAACAGGCGTCGACTCCCATTGCGCGGTTTGCATGGTTTGCGCCCAGCGATAGCGGAAATCCGAGGCGCCGCCAATCTGGTATTCGCCAGACCATCTTGTCGTACCCATGCGCTCCGGCCAAGCGGGAGCCGGCGCACTGAACGCGGCCGGACGATCCCATTGCGCGTCCTGCACGAAGTGCCCCCAAGGGCGCTGGATCTCGGGTGGAAGCACGCCATGGCGTTCGCTCTGCCGCGTGATGCGCACTTCCGGTTCGACCGCCTCCACGGTTTCCGTCAGGTGATCGATGATACGGCCGGTATAGAGATCCCGGACCTGGTACACCCACTGCTGACCCAGGGCGGGCGGGCGCAGGCCCGCCAGCCCATCCACGGGCGCTGGCGCAGTGTGGCCCGTCGGCTCCAGCGACGCGCATCCGGTCAATGCGAGGAGCCCCACCACCGCGCGTGCCAATCGCCCTCCATCGGCGATCCAGCCATGGCTGCGGATTGAAGCGATTCCCATCATGCTGATTGCTCCAGAAGTGGTGTGGCCAGCTTTTACCCAAGCGGCCGGAACGTCAAGCCGGTGCGGGGCGCTGCCGGCACCGCCGGATCAGCGCCGCCCTTCGATGGGATTGCCATAGATGGGCTTGGTTCGAAAATGGGTGCTGGTCGCATAGGCAGCGCCGCAGGCCAGCATGACCGGCACGGCCAACTGGTACTGGGAAGTCATTTCCAGGACCATGACGATGGCCATCAAGGGCGCATGGGTCACTGCCGCCAGGATCGCGGCCATGCCGATCACTGCCATGACGCGCGGATCGCCGATCCAGTCGACCGGAAACCACAGGGCCCCGACGGCAGCGATGACATAGCCCAGCGTGGCACCCATGAACAGGGTCGGGGTGAAAATGCCACCGAGCGCGCCCGAGCCGGCGCTCAGGAGCGTTGCCGCAACTTTGAGGCCGAGTATCAGGGCCACCCAGGGCCAGGCCTCGCCGCCCTGCAGCACCTGCGAGACCACGCTGTAGCCGTTGCCCCAGATCTCCGGCACGAACGCCGAGATGGCGCCGACCAGCAGTCCGCCGAGGCCAAGGCGCAAGGTCGACGCTGCGACCAGCGCGAACAGCCGGCGGCTGCGTTCGAGCAGTGCCAGCACCAGCCATCCCGCCATGCCACACAGCAAGCCCAGGGCCAGCGCGACCTCGACGTTGCCGGAGCTCAGGCGGGTGACCGGCATGACATACAAGGGCGTTGGCGCCACGAACCAGTAGATCAGCGCGCTGGCAGTTGACGCCGCGATCAGCACCGGTGCCACGGTCTGGCCAGGGAAAAAGCCCAGCGCCAGTTCCAGCACAAACACCACGCCAGCGATCGGCGCGTGGTAGGCCGAGCCGATTCCGGCGGCGATGCCGCATGCCAGAATGGCGCTGCTGTGTTCCGGTCCCAGGCGCGACCAGCGCGCAAGCCAGGATGCCAGCCAGGCCGAGAGCTGGACCATCGGTCCTTCGCGCCCGATCGAAGCCCCGGTTCCAACCGAGAGGAGTGCCGAGACGCTGCGGCTCAGGGTGGTGCGGTCGTTCAGCGAGGCCTGGCCGCGGCGGGCGGCGTCGATGTAGTCGATGTGTGTCGCACCCGCCACGCTGGAGCGTGCCCACCAGGTACCGAACTCCAGCGTGGCGCCTGCCAGCAGGCCTCCCAGGGTGGCAACGGCGATGCGCTGCAGTGGCGTCAGTGCGCGGGCGACTTCGACCAGGCCGCCCGAGTGGCCGGTGGCGAGCCATTCGATCGCCTGGATCAGCCCGCGAAAGGCGACCGTGCAACAGGCCGCCGCCGTCCCTGCCGCGGCAGCCCACAGCCAAAGCCAGGTCTCTTTCGCGGCACCACGGATTTCAAGCTGCATCGCGCTCGCTCCGGCGCGAGCGCCGCTGCGTGCAGCGGCGGCCGGCGCCGGTGGCGGTTGCCGTCTCAGGTTTCATCTGCGACGGCCGGCGTGAGGACCTTCGCGTCGTTCACAGCCACGCCCGCCTCGTGCGCCTGCTGATCGGCATGGTAGGAACTGCGCACCATCGGTCCGCAGGCGGCATGCCGGAAGCCCATTGCCAATGCCTGCTGCTCGAACCAGGTGAAGCGCCCGGGTTCCATGTAGCGCAGCACCGGCAGGTGGTGCTGGCTGGGCTGCAGGTACTGGCCCAGGGTGAGCATGTCGATGTCGTGCGCGCGCATGTCCTGCAGTACCTGCAGGATTTCCTCGTCGGTCTCGCCCAGGCCGATCATCAGGCCCGACTTGGTGGGGATGTCCGGATGGCGCTGCTTGAACGCCTGCAGCAGGCGCAGCGAATGCGCGTAGTCGGAGCCCGGGCGGGCCTGCTTGTAGAGGCGTGGCACCGTTTCCAGGTTGTGGTTCATCACATCGGGTGGCGCCTCGCCCAGGATATCCAGCGCCACCTCCAGGCGGCCGCGGAAGTCGGGCACCAGCACTTCGATCTGGGTCGCCGGCGATGCGCCGCGGATGGCGCGGATGCAGTCGCGGAAGTGTGCGGCACCGCCGTCGCGCAGGTCGTCGCGGTCCACGCTGGTGATCACCACGTAGCGCAGGCGCAGCACCGCGATGCTCTCCGCCAGCTGGCGCGGTTCATCGGCATCGAGCGGCAGCGGACGGCCGTGGCCGACATCGCAGAAGGGGCAGCGGCGCGTGCAAAGTTCGCCCATGATCATGAAGGTGGCCGTGCCCTTGCTGAAGCACTCGCCGATATTGGGGCAGGAAGCCTCCTCGCACACCGAGTGCAGCTTGCGTTCGCGCAGCAGGGTCTTCACTTCCTGGAAGCGCGGACTGCTGCTCACGCGCACGCGGATCCAGTCCGGCTTGCGCAGCGGTTCGGCCTGCACCACCTTGATCGGGATGCGCGCGGTCTTGGCCTGGCCGGACTGCTTGACGCCGGTGATGTCGGTCGGCGGCGGCGAGGTGCGTGGCGGGGTCGGTTCCATGGCGTTTCCTGTGCTGCCGTCAGGCGGCGGTGGTGGGGAGGGGAACTGCGGCGCTGGCGTCGGCCGCGATGTTTTCGCTGCCGGCGGCTTGCCAGCGTGCGCAGATTTCCTGCGCCAGCTGCGCGCGCAGTGCCGGAACGCTGTCAGGGATGCCCTGTCGGCGCGCATCGGTGACCTGCAATCCCTGGTAGCCGCAGGGATTGATGCGTGAAAACGGTTCCAGATCCATGTCGGCGTTGAACGCCAGACCGTGGAAGCTGCGGCCATGGCGGACGCGCAGGCCGATGCTGGCGATCTTGGCCGCACCCACGTAGACGCCCGGCGCATCGACGCGCCCGGCGGCAGCGATGCCGTGCCGCGCCAGCACCGCCACCACCGCGTCCTCGAGCAGACGCACCAGCGGGCGCACGCCGAAGCGGCGACGCGCGAGGTCCACCAGCACGTAGACCACGATCTGGCCGGGACCGTGGTAGGTGACCTGGCCGCCGCGGTCGCTGCGCACCAGCGGGATGTCGCCGGCGGCCAGCACGTGTGCCGGATCGCCGGCCTGGCCCAGTGTGAATACCGGCGGGTGCTCGGTCAGCCACAAGGCGTCGGCGCTGTCGGCGGTGCGTGCGGCGGTGTAGTCGCGCATCGCTTCCCAGGCGGTCTGGTATTCGGTCGTGCCGAGTTCGACGATATTCACAGCGCCATCACCACCATCGGGTGGCTGGTCAGCTCGCCGTAGATGGCGTCGAGCTGCGCGCGCGAGACGGCGCGCACCGTGCACGTCAGGCTGAGGTAGTTGCCGCCCGAGCTGGAACGCATCTCGAGCGTGGCTACATCGAAGTCCGGCGCGTGGCGCACGATCAGCTCGGCGATGGTCTGGGCAAATCCCTCCTGACGGCGTCCCATGATCTTGATCGGGAAGTCGCAGGGGAAATCGAACAACGCATCGGCATCGTAGTCGGTATCGCTCATGCAGGACTCCGGCGCGCCGGCCTCAGCGGGTCATCAGCCGCAAGGCGCCCCAGGCGCGTTGCAGCAGGTTGCCGGTCGGCACCTCGGCCAGCGATTCGACGGCCAGGCTGGCCACTGCCCTGCCGTCCACCGTGATCTCCAGCGTGCCCAGCACCTGGCCGGCGGCGATCGGCGCGACCAGGGGCTCCTTGGCGCGGAAGGTTTCCTTGTAGTGCGCGAAGTCGGTCTTGGGCAGCGTCAGCCACACATCCTGGCGGAAGCCTGCGTCGATCAGGTCGGAATGCGCCTTGAACACCGGCAGCCGCCGCAGCACGGTGCCGGCAGCGTACAGGCGCTGGGTGTCGTAGTACTGGAAGCCGTAGTTGAGCAGCTTCTCGCTTTCCAGCGAACGCGCCGACTCGGACTCGGTGCCCACCACCACGCTGAGCAGGCGGCGGCCGCTGCGCTGTGCCGATGCCACCAGGCAGAAGCCGGCGCTATCGGTATGGCCGGTCTTCATGCCGTCCACCGAGGGGTCGGTCCACAGCAGGCGGTTGCGATTGGGTTGGCGGATGTTGTTGTAGCGGTATTCCTTCTGCCCGTAGATCGGGTAGAAGTCCGGGAAGTCGTGCTGGATCGCGCGTGCCACGCGCGCCAGATCGCGCGCGGTGCTGTAGTGCTGGGGATCGGGCAGGCCGGTGGCATTGACGAAATGAGTGCCGGTCATGCCCAGCGCTGCCGCTTCCTTGTTCATCAACTGCGCGAAATCGCCCTCGCTGCCGGCGATGCGTTCGGCCAGTGCGATGCTGGCGTCATTGCCCGACTGGATGATCACGCCGTGGATCAGTTCATCCACGCTGACCGGCCGCTCGGGCTCGATGAACATGCGCGAACCCTCGGCCTTCCAGGCATGGGTCGACACCGTCACCATGTCGTGCAGCGCGATCGCCTTCTGGCGCAGCGCCTTGAAGGCCAGGTAGGCGGTCATGAGTTTGGTCAGCGAGGCGGGCTCGATGCGTGCATCGGGATTGCCGCCGGCGATCGGCTGATTGCTCGCCACGTCGAGCAGCAGCCAGGACTTGGCGCCGATGGCGGGCGCCTGTGGCGCCAGCACTGCGCTGCCACTCGGGTTGGCATTGACGGCGGCCGCTGCGGCCGGCGTGCGATTGACGGTGCTGTCGGCGCTGGCGGCAAGGCTGGCGAACGCGAACACGAAGGTGACGGCGACGACGCTGCATCGGCGCGCCGGGGTCCTGCAATTCGAACGGATCATGTGACTGCGGGAAGTTGCGAATCGGTCATTATACCCCTCGCTCCGCGGCCTCCGGGATCAAGGGCCGACCAGGCCGGGGCGCACGTGCAGCATGCGTTCGACGGCGGCGGCCGCGGCATTCTGGTCCTGGCTGGACGGGAAGGGGCCCAGCCGCACCCGGCTCAGGCCGCCCGCGACATCCACGCGCAGGAACGATTCGAAGCCGTGCAGCACCTGGCGCGCGCGCGCCAGCAGCTGATGCGCATTGGCGGCATTGCGGAAGGCGCCGAGCTGCAGGAACAGTCCGTTGACGGTGTTGCCGCGACTGGCGGCGGCCTTCGGTGCGGCGCCGTTGGCATTGTCGGCGGCGAGGATGCTGTCTTCCGGCGGCACCGCAGCGGGCGTTGCCGTCAGCGCGGCGGCTGCCGCGGCGGGCGGGCTCTCGTCGGCCGGCGGCAGCCACGCGTTGGCAGCGCGCGCGGCGGCCTCGCCGCTCAAGGGCAGGTTGACGCTGGCGCCGGGCGGTGGCGCCACCGGGGTCAACAGGTGGGTGGCCGGCAAGGTCATCGCCAGCGTCGGCGGCGCGTGTGCCAGCGCCGCCGTGTCGGCCGGCGCACCGGCCTGCGCCTGCTCGGGCAGCTCGCCCAGGCCGGCCGGGAACACGCGTTCCACCACCACTTCGGTGCTGCCGCGGCTGGCAAAGCCCAGTTTGGCCGCTGCGGTGTAGCTGAGGTCGATCACGCGCCCGCTGTGGAAGGGGCCGCGATCATTGATGCGCACCACCACCGAGCGGCCGCTCATGACGTCGGTCACGCGCACATAGCTCGGGATCGGCAGCGTCTTGTGCGCGCCGGTCATGGCGTACATGTCATAGGCTTCGCCCGAGGAAGTGCGCTTGCCGTTGAAGCGCCGTCCGTACCAGCTCGCCATGCCGCGTTCGCTGAACGGCAGCGAGGAGGTGTCCGGGAAATAGACTTCGCCCAGCGCCTCGTAGGGCTGGTTGGCGTTGGCCAGCGGCGCTTCGTCGCGCGGCACCGCGTCCGGCACGGCGGCCGGATCGACCGGCGGCCCGTCGCCGGGACCGTCGTCGAGGTAGTAGCCGCCCCGCGCCAAGGATTCGGGTGGAACGGCGCCACCCGGACCCGGCAGCATGGCGCGCGAACTCGCATGCGGTGCCTGGCCATGCGCGTGCGCGGATCCGGGGGCGCTGGCGCAGGCAGCCAGCAGCAGGCAGGCCAGCGCGGTCAGCAGGCGCTGCGCCAGATGGCGGGCAGCAGCGCCGGTGCTGCGCGGCACGGAACTGAGGATGTTCATCGTTTCACCAGCGTGCGATGGTGGCGAATGCTCATCAGGATACCCTGTCCCGCCAGCAGGGTGATCAGCGAGGTGCCGCCGTAGCTCACGAAGGGCAGCGGCACGCCGACCACCGGCAGGATGCCTGCCACCATGCCCATGTTGACGAACATGTAGGTGAACAGCGTCAGGCTGATCGCGCCGGCGGCCAGCCGGTTGAACACCGACGAGGCCTGCGAGGCGATGTCCAGGCCGCGCAGCACCAGGCTCATCAGCAACAGCAGCAGCACGATTTCGCCGGCCATGCCGAATTCCTCGCCGAACACCGCGAAAATGAAATCGGTGGTGCGTTCGGGCAGGAAATCCAGGTGTGCCTGGGTGCCGTGCAGCCAGCCCTTGCCGAGCACGCCGCCGGAGCCCACGGCGATGGTCGACTGGATGATGTGATAGCCGGCGCCAAGTGGATCCTGGCTGGGGTCGAGCAGGGTCAGCACGCGCTGACGCTGGTAGTCGTGCAGGAAGCCCCAGGCCACCGGCAGCGCGGCGCCCAGTCCTGCTGCGCATGCCGCCAGCACGCGCCACGACAGTCCGGCCAGGAACAGCACATAGCAGCCCGAACTTGCGATCAGCATGGCCGTGCCCAGGTCCGGCTGCCGCGCGATCAGTCCCACCGGTACCACGAACAGCAGCAGCGCCACCGTGAAGTCGCGCAGCGACAGGCCCTGCTCGCGGTGCTGGAACCAGCTGGCCAGCGCCAGCGGCAGCACCAGCTTCATGAACTCCGAGGGCTGGATGCGCACCGGTCCCAGGTGCAGCCAGCGGCGCGCACCATGGCTCACTTCGCCGCCCAGGGCGACAGCCACCAGCAGCAGCAGGCCGAAGACGTAGGCTGGCGTGGCCAGCCGCATCAGCTGGTGCGGCGGCAGGTGGGCCAGCAGGCACATCGCCGCCAGTGCCACGGCCATGCTGCGCGCCTGGCCGGCCACGGTCATGAGGTCGCGCCCGGACGCGCTGTACAGCACGCCCAGTCCCACCGCCATCAGGGCCAGGATCAGGCCGCAGGAGCCGGGATCGAGCGGCGCGACGATGCGCAGCAGCCAGCGCCTAATCACCGTTCGAGCCCTCGCTGTCGGCATCGCCGGCCGTCGGCGCGTCGCTGGCGGCGGCCGCGGCAGCGGCAGCGCCGGCGGCGGCAGCGCGTGCAGCCGTTG
>JAGWIJ010000031.1 GCA_028873535.1 Pseudomonadota bacterium | reverse complement strand
CGGCGCCACGCTCAGCAGCAGCACGCACCCGGCCATGAGACCACAGGTCATCAGGATGTTCCGCCAGCCCAAGGGGCGCGACCATGGATGTCGCCTAGGCGGGAGCAATCGACAAGCCCTCGCGAACGGCTGCAAAGGTCGCCATCACACGGATTCGGCTAACAGACCGCGGCCATTCCCGTCGCCCCTGCATGCGCAGCGGACGAACCGGAGGCCTCGAAACGGGGGGACGTACGGCGAGCGCCGCTCCGGCGCCGTAAGATCGCCGCAAGAGCCATGGCCACATAGGCCGTGAGCAGAAAATCGCCCTGTCCGTGCTCAGACGACATGGCACAGCCACCGCCGCCGCCACCTGCGCCCGGAGTCGTCCCGGTCGGATTGGTGACCGCAGTGCCGGTCGATGTCGCGCCGGTCGCCGTTGAGCCACCGGTCGAGCCCGCGGCTGCCGCACTGGTGACACGGGTGCTGGTACCGCTGACCTCCGCCGAAAGCGGGCTGATGTTGTGGGCACTGTCATAGGTCGCCACGGCCAGGTAGTACTTGGTGGAATCCTGCAATCCTGTCACGGTGACAGATGCGGCCGTCCCGGCGTCGACCTGCGCGGTGTAGTTGCCCGACGTGAGTCCGTAGTAGACCAGATAGCCGGCAGCCTGCGGCTGCTGGCTGGGATCCCACGCCAGGTTGAGTGTGCCGGCGACGGCGGGACCGGCAGAGCCTGCAATCAGCATGAGCGCGGCGCTCATGCCCAAGCCAAGGTGCCGGAGAAACTGGAAGGCGGAAAAAAGGGAAAAGGTGCGGGTCACGACATGAACTCCAGAATTGCTGATTGCCAACGGCCGCCGCCTCGACGCATGCGGAAAGGCACGGATCCGAAGTAAAGCAGAACTCATGCCAAAAAAAATCTCCATGCGAAACAGAGATTTGAAGTTAATTGGCTGCGCACCGGCGCTCCGATCTGTCGTCAATCAACGACGACATTGGTCTGCTTTGCGCTATGCCCCTGATTTTACGCGACTGAGCATTGTCGCCGCATGACGACAGCAAAATTGATCGAAACGAAACGTTGTTCGGACAGGGCGCAGGCGCCATCGATGGATCGCGCCAGCCCTGGGCAGAACAGCCGCCAGGCGGCGGCCCGGGCCGTCGCCCAGCCCGGCCCGGCCCTGACTACTTGGCGGCCGAAAATACCACATCCACCCAGTAGTTCGTCGCCAGATAACCTTGCATCGGGAAGCGCAGGCCCGAACCGTAGGCATAGAGGCCGTTGGCACCGGCGACGCCGTCACCCAGCACATGGAAGGGACCCGAAGTCAGTCCAGCAGCACCGAAGACGTGATCGTCGTCGGCATACCAGCCGCTGTTGGTATGGTACGACGCCACGTAGACCGTATTGGCCACCACCGGAACCGAGGTGGCAAGCTTCATCTCCTGCCAGCCACTCGCGGTCTCGCCGCTGAACTGCAATTTGGCGAGCAATTGCCCAGATTGCGTCCACAGCGCCCCAATGTGCACACCCGTGTTTTTTGCACTCTTGTAGAAGCGCAGGTGGGTGATGAAGCCAGGCTTGGCGAGCGTGAACCTGACGCCCAGGTTGACCGCCTGGGTGTCCGGGGTTGCCGGATTGACCGGCCGCGTGCCGGGGGCCCAGATGGTGCAGGGACAGGCAGTGACGACGGGTCCCGTTGTCGGCGTCGGCGTGGTGGTCGGCGTCGGCGTGGGTGTCTTGGCCGGCGTAGTGGTCGGCGTCGGCGCGGGCGTCTTGGCCGGCGTAGTGGTCGGCGTCGGCATGGTGGTCGGCGTCGGCGTGGTGGTCGGCGCCGTAGGCGCAGCAGTCCGGGCGGAAACCGGGGCCGTGAGGGCACTTTCCGAGCGATAGCTGTCGTAGCTGGTAACCGCCACATAGTAGATGGTGGCAGCAGATAACTGCTGCAGGGTCAGCGACGAGGCGCTGCCGGCATCCACTTTGCCGGTGTAGCTGCCACTCACGGTCCCGTAGTAGACCATGTAGCCAACCGCCGGCGCCGCAGCGGGCGTCCAGCTGACCGCCAGGGTTGCGGCGGCGGCAGTGCGACCGAGGATGGCCAGGGTCAGCAGCACAGCAAACATCCAGAGGCGAGGGGATGCGCGACGATCTTGGGCCATGATTGATGCCTTTATTGCGAGGGTGAACGGGCGGTCCAGGCCGCAAGGGCGCGCAACGACATCCAAGCGCGACCAAGTGGCAGCTCACCCGAAGCACCAGACATGCCAATCCACTTTTTTATCTTTTAATCATACGATTACATCTTATATTTTGCATGCCACCCAAGCAAAATGTCGTCAAACGGCGACGTCAATGGCCGACCGCCCTCACTGTGCGCTGATTCGATGGACATTGTTGCTGTCGCGGAATGCCGACAGCGGCCATCCGCTGACCTCGGTGCCGCCGCCAACGTGGCACACTGCATCGCTCACGCTGGAACGAACTGCCGATCACGCGCTCTCAATCGTCTATGAAACCCACCCTGTCCTGTCCTGCCCCCGTGCGCTCCTTCCTGCTCATGCTGGCCGCCGCGGCCAGCCTGGCCGTCAGCCCTCCGGCGGCCGCCGATCCCCCCGCCGCAGCGCTGCCGGCCGGCGTCCAGCGCGACGCCGGCGTGGAGGGCGTCGCAGCCTTCCATCTGGCCAACGGCCTGACCGTGCTGCTGGCACCGGACCCCGGCAAGGCCACCGTCACCGTCAACGTCACCTACCTTGTCGGCTCGCGCAATGAGAGCTACGGCGAGACCGGCATGGCGCACCTGCTCGAGCACCTGATGTTCAAGGGCACCCCGCAGCACCCTGACATTGCCGGCGGACTGACGGCGCACGGCATGCGGCCGAACGGCACGACGTGGTACGACCGCACCAACTATTTCGAGACCTTCGCAGCCACGCCGGAAAACCTGGAATGGGCACTCGCAATGGAAGCCGACCGCATGGTGCATTCCAATATCGCGCAGCGCGATCTGGACTCGGAAATGACCGTGGTGCGCAACGAGATGGAACGCGGCGAGAATTCGCCCGAAGGCATCCTCAGCGAGCGCACCCTGGCGGCCGCCTTCCAGTGGCACAACTATGGCAAGTCCACCATCGGTGCACGCGCCGACGTCGAGAACGTCAGCATCGCGCGCCTGCAGGCCTTCTACCGCAACTGGTATCAGCCCGACAATGCGGTGCTGGTGGTGGCCGGCAAGTTCGACAGTGACGCGACACTGGCGCGCATCGAGCAGGTCTTCGGCAGCATTCCGCGCCCGGCGCGCGAGTTGCAGAAGACCTACACGCTGGATCCGGTGCAGGAAGGCGAGCGCGTGGTGGTCTTGCGCCGGCCGGGCGATCTGCAACATCTCGACATCGTCTACCACGGCGTGGCGGCGGCGGCGCCCGACTTCGCCGCCTTCCAGGTGCTGGCCGCGGTGATGGGGGACCCGCCCTACGGCCGGCTGCATCAGGCGCTCACCACCCAGGCCCTGGCGACCACCACCGGCGCTGCCGTGTACGCGCTGCGGGAGCCCGGCATGCTTGAAGTCACCGTGACGCTGCGCAAGGACCAGTCGCTGGAACGCGCCGAATCGAAGGCACTCGAGGTGCTGGAAGGCCTGGCGCAGCACCCGATCACCGACAAGGAAGTGGAGCGCGTGCGCACGCGCATGCTGGCGGACTTCGACAAGACCTTCGCCGATCCCGAGCGCTTCGGCGTCGCACTGTCGGGCGCGATCGCCGCCGGCGACTGGAGGCTGTTCTTCGTGCTGCGCAACGATCTGCGCACGGTGACGGCGGAGCAGGTGCAGCGCGTCGGACTGCAGTGGCTCAAGGCCAGCAACCGGACCCTGGGCCGCGGCATCCCGGTCGACCACGCCGACAACAGTCCGGCACCGGCCTTGGCGGATGTCGCGGCGCGCCTGCGCGATTTCCATCCCGATGCCAGCGTGAGCCAGGGCGAGGCCTTCGACCCCAGCCCGGAGAACATCGAGCAGCACCTGCAACGCAGCGAGCTGCCCGGCGGGCTGAAACTCGTGATGCTGCCCAAACGCACACGCGGACACACGGTGTCGGCGCGCCTGCAGCTGCACTGGGGCACGGCGGAGAGCCTGCGCGGACTGGCCACGGTGGGCCAGCTGGCCGGCAGCCTGCTGGATCGCGGCGGCGCCGGCCTGAGCCGCGAACAGATCCGCGAACGCTTCGACCAGTTGCAGGCCAAAGTGAGCATGGGTGGCGGACCTGCCGGCGTCTCGGTCGCGATCGAGACCGTCGCTGAGCACCTGCCACAGGCTCTGGCACTGGCGGCGCGATTGTTGCGCGAACCCGCTTATCCGGAAGCCGAGTTCGCGCAGATGCGCGGCGAGATGCTCGCCGGGGTCGAGGAAGGACGCAAGGATCCGCAGTCGATGGCGATGCGTGCCTTGTCGATCCATCTCGACCACTATCCGGCTGACGACATCCGCCACGCCGGCACGCTGGACGAGGATATCGCCGCACTGAATGCCGTGACACGCGAGCAGATCACGGCCTTCCAGCAGCGCTTCTTCTGCGCCGGCCACGGCGAGGTGGCCGTGGTGGGCGACTTCGATCCGGCAGCGGTCGACGCCGCGCTGCGCACGGGGCTGGACGACTGGAAATGTGCCGAGTCCTACGCGCCGGTGCTCGATGAGTTCGCTGCTCCGCGCCCGCAACGCATCCAGCTCGAGACCCCCGGCAAGGCCAATGCGGTGCTGTACGCGCGGCTGGCATTTCCCTTGCGCGACGACGATCCCGACGCGGCCTTGCTGACGCTCGGCAACTACATCCTCGGCGAAGGCTTCCTCAACTCGCGACTGGCCACGCGCATCCGCCAGAAGGAAGGCCTGAGCTACGGCGTCGGCTCCTTCCTGCACCTGAATCGCGACGTCGCCGACAGCAGCTTCGGCGCCTATGCCATCTACGCGCCAGAGAACCGCGAGCGCCTGGAAAAAGCCTTCGGCGAGGAACTGGCGCGCGTGCTGCGCGACGGCTACAGCAGCGCCGAAGTCGACGCTGCACGCCAGTCGCTGCTGCAGTCCCGCCGGCTGGGGCGCGCCCAGGACGGCGGCCTGGCCGGACTGCTGGCCGAATACCTGCGGCTGGGCCGGACCATGGCGTTTTCGCAGCAGAGCGACGAGCGCATCCGGCAGGCGACACCCGAAGCCTTGCTCACGGCACTGCGCAAATGGATCGATCCCACGCGCCTGACCACGGTGCTGGCCGGAGACTTCAAGCGCGACGGGCACTGAACGGCGCTGGCAGGCACGCCAGCGGCAGCAGGGCTCACTGCGGCGGCGCGCTGTCCGCTCGCGGCGCGCCGGAACCCGACCGCCCGCCGGCCTCGGCCAGCAGCGCCAGCATGCGCGGCACGTCCAGGGGTTTGTGCAGCAGACCCTGCATGCCGGCATCGCGCAGGCGCGTGAGCGGCACGCCGGGGCCGTCGGCCGTGATGGCAAGGATGGGCAATTGGACCCGGTCGACCAGGGTGCGGATGGCTCGCGCCGCCGCGTAGCCGTCCATGCCAGGCATCTGCAGATCCATCAGGACCACATCAAAGGCCTGCGGGTCCGCGCTGACCGCAGACACCGCCTCGCGGCCACCGGCGCAGCCCACGGGTGCAGCGCCCTCCAGCCGCAGGATTTCGCACAGCAGGTCGCGATTGATGGCCTGATCGTCCACCACCAGGCAGCGCATCCCTTTGATGCCGCGCGGGCCACCGCCGAATCCGCCAAGGGAAGCCGACGCCACACGCCCTGCTGCCAGCGGGCCAGCGGATTGCGGCGCCGTTTCCGGCGCCGCGGGCCATCCCGCCGGCGGCGCTGCTTGCGCAGCAGGGCCCGGCGCGAATGGCGGCGCGTGCGCGTGGCAGACCACCACGCCATCGGTCTCGCTGCCGCACCACTCCAGCAGCAGTTCGCAGGCGCCGCCGATATGCAGATCCACGCGCGGCCGTGGCGGCGGCGCCTGCACCAGCGAACGCAGCGCGAAGGCCAGTCCGGTGCCCGGAAAGTGCGCCGCATCCAGACCGTTGCATCCGACGACGTGTTCGGCACTCCGACGCACGGCGTGCAGGAAAGCGGTGTTGGCAAACAGGCAGCGCCCGTCGTGGGCGAAGACCGCCAGCGGCACCTCGAGCTTTGACAGGCACGCTTTGCGCCACTCGAGTTCCTGGCATGTGGCCATGATCGTGGCCAGGTCGGCGCTGGCATGGCGGTGCCACGGCCGCCAGGCACGTTCGCTGCCGGGCGCCTCCACCCCGAGCGCAGCCGCTGCCAGCGCGCGCACCGCCAGATGCAGCCGCTCGCGCTCGATGCGCGCCGCGTCGAGCAGCAGCAGCACGGCCAGCGCCATTACGCTGAACAAGAGGGCCGCATAGATGCGCGCTTCCGCTCCTGGCAGTCCGTCCAAGGACTGCGCGCTCAGCAGCCATTCGGCGCCGGCCACCGAAGCCAGCAGGGCCAGCATGCCGCCGCGCAGGCCGGTGAGCCAGCCGCAGACGGCCACAGCAGGCAGGAAGGCCAGCCAGCCGAAAGGCGTGATCAGCTCCCACATCTGCTGCTCCATCACCAGCACCCCCAGCGGGAGTGCCAGTGGCAGCAGCAGCGCGAGCAGGCGCGACAGCAGGCTTTCGCTTGGCTGGGCGGGGAGTTGTGGCGGCAGGGGCATGAGGGGACGAAGGGGCAGGCAGGATATGCCAGCACTCTATAGTGCGGCGCCCGGGTTTGCCAAAGCGCGCCAGTTGCCGGCGCTGCGCCTCAGATGGCTGCCGATGCCTCGTGCAGCAGGGCGTGCGCCACCAGCGAAGCGGCAGCGGTGGCATGCATGCGTGCCTCGAACTCGCTCACGGGCACCGGCCGGCCGAACAGGTAGCCCTGGTAGCCGTGACAGCCGCCTTTGGCAAGGAAGTCGCGCTGCCCCGTCGACTCCACGCCTTCGGCGATCACGTCCAGGCCAAAGGTGCGGCCCAGACTCAGCACCATGCGAACGATGGCGGCATTGTTGGCATTGACCAGCACATCGCGCACGAACACCTGGTCGATCTTGATCTGCTCCAGCGGCAGACGCTGCAGGTAGGACAGGGAACTGTAGCCGGTGCCAAAGTCGTCGAGCGCGAAGCCAACGCCCTGGGTCTTGAGCAGCGACATCTTGCGGATCGACTCCTCGAGGTCGTGCAGCAACAAGGTTTCAGTCAGCTCGATCTTGAGCCGTCGCGGATCGGCGCCGGTTTCGCGCAGCATTGCCAGCACCTCGGCCGCGAACTGGGGCTGCCGGAACTGGCGCGCGCTGACGTTGACAGCCAGGGTCAGCGGGGCCAGCGCCGGATCCGCGGCCCAGCGCACCAGATGCTGGCAGGCAGTGCGCAGCACCCACTGCCCGATCGGCAGGATCAGGCCCGACTCCTCCGCCACCGGAATCATCTGGGCCGGCGACACGGCACCACGCACCGGGTGCTGCCAGCGCAGCAGCGCCTCGGCTCCGGTCCAGCGGCCCGTGGTATCGACCTGGGGCTGCAGATGCAGCGTGAACTCGTCCTTCTGCAGCGCAGTGCGCAGATCGGCCTCGATTGCCGAGCGCGCACTTGCACGTTCCTCGAGTTCGGGCTTGAACAGGCACACGGCGTTGCGCCCGGCACCCTTGGCCTGGTACATCGCCAGGTCGGCGCGTTTCATGAGTTCATCGACCGTCAGTCCGCTGCCGCGGAAGGCCGCGATCCCGATGCTCGACGAGCTGTGGAACTCGCGCCCGGCCAGCATGTAAGGCGCCTGGATCGAGGCGCGGATCTGCTCGGCCACCAGGCCCGCCTGCAACTCGGCATGCGCCGGGTCTGCATCGAGGTGCTCGAGCATGACCACGAACTCGTCGCCGCCCAGACGCGCCACGGTGTCGCTGCGACGCACGGCTGCCAGCACACGGCGCGCGACCAGCCGCAGCAGTTCATCGCCACGGTCGTGACCGTGGGTGTCGTTGAGATACTTGAAGTTGTCCAGGTCGATGAAGATCAGCGCGCCGCTGCTGCTTTCGGCCTCCTGGCGCTGCAGCGCCAGTTGCAGGCGCTCGGTCAGCAGGTGGCGGTTCGGCAGGCCGGTCAGCACGTCGTGGAAGGCCAGCCTGCGCATGCGGTCCTCGGCCTCGCGCTGCTCGCTGATGTTCTGCACGGTGCCGACCAGCCTGACCAGGCGGCCGTGGCGGTCACGCACCGGTTCGATGCGCGCACGGATGTAGTACTCGGTGCGGTCCGGCCACAACACGCGGTGCACGCATTCGGCCGGTGTGCCGTGCTCGACCGCCTGGCGCACCGCGTCTTCCACCGCTGCGCGATCATCCGGATGGATGCGCTCCATGAAGGCGGCACGGTCGCGCATGCGGTTGCCGGTTGGCACCCCCCACAGGCGGCAGTGCTCATCGGACCAGCGCATGGCACCACTGGCCGGGTCCCAGTCGAAGCTGCCCAGCCGCGCCACCTGCTGCGCCTGGTTGAGCCGCTGCTCGCGCTCGGCAGCGCGCACTTCCAGGCGCAGGTTCTCGAGCAGGCTGGCGCGCAGGCGCTCGGCATTGCCCATCGCAAAGACCATGTAGAACAGCGCCATCACGCCCAGCATCCTCTCGACGGGATCGGGCATGCTGAGGTAGCGCACTGCCATCGGCAGCAGCATCGTGGCCAGGAAGACGCGCACGCAGCGGCGGTCGATGGCGAGGGTCGTCATGCCGACGGCGCCGACGCCGATCAGCACCACGCTCAGGAACTGTTGCCGCGGGGCATCCTGCGGCGTGAACAGGAAGGCCATGACGCTGCCCCACAGCAGGCCGGTCAGCGCGATGCCGACCTGATAGCGCGCCTGAAAATGCTGCATGGTGTCGCCACCGCCCGCGACGCGCCGACCCCAGGCTCGCACCAGCAGCGCGCGGCTTGCGAGCACGCCGAGCAGCAGCGCGGTCCACGCTGCCAGCAGACTGCCGTCCACCACCGGAAACATGACGGCGACCACCAGCGCACAGGCGAGCACGGTGGCACGCACCGACTGCATCGTCGTGCCGATGATCATTTCGCAACACCGCGTCGCCAACAGTTCCGGCGGAACGTCGGTCTCGAGCTGATCACCGCCGCGGACGGCGGAAATGGGGGTGGACAGGGACATCAGGGCGCGACCGGAAGCGACCGCAGCCCCCCGGGGCCTCCCCCTGGCCGGTTGCGGTACGTACCCTGTCCTAACGGCCGCCGCGCGCCCTTCCTGAACCCCGAACCGCTCGAAATGTGCAGCGCTTCGATGCCAGTCCGGCGCGTTCAGCCGCGCACGGTTCCGATCGCGATCACCGGTCCGCTGGGGCCGGCCTGCTGCGAGCCGCCCGGCGGCTCGACCGACACCGCGAACTGCGTGCCTGGGCGGATCCTGCCCGCCAGACTGGCCGGCAGGCGCAACTCGCCGTCCAGCGAACCCAGCACGGCGACCGGCAACGGCACGCTGCGGGCGTCGACGATCAGCCACAGCTCGAAACTGTGCTCGGGTCCGCTCAAGGCCGGACGCACGGCGCTCAGCCGAACGCGTGCGCCATCGGCACTCAATGCGACATTGACCGCGGCATCCGGGGTCTTTCCCTGCATCACCGCCAGCGCACGGAAATCGTCGCGCTGGCCGCCGCGCCACAGCGGCAGCACCACCACCAGCAGCAGGGCCAGGCTGCTGGCGATCGCCAGCGTGCGCCAGACCGCGACGCGCTGGTACCAGGGCGGCGCCAGACGCTGCAGCGCAAGGCTCTGGCGGATGCGCCGCCAGGTGGACGCGGACGGCCGGCTGGCGAATTGCTGCGGATACTCGAAGGCCATGGTCTGTTCCCAATGGTGAAGGCGGCTGGCCACCAGGGGCTCTTCGACCAGACTGCGTTCAAAGCGCCGGCGTGCCGGTCCACGCAGCGTACCCACCAGGTATTCGCCGCACAGCAGGTCGAGTTCAGGGCGCGCGGCGAGCTTCACGGCTTTCTCCCATGCAGGATTCGACACAGTCGCGCAGGTTGCCCATGGCACGCCGCACCCAGCTCTTGACGGTTCCCAGCGGCTTGTCGAGATGCCGCGCCAGTTCCGCATGACTCATGCCGTGATGGAAGGCCAGCACCAGACTCTGCCGCTGGGGCGCCTCCAGACCGGCCAGGCAGTCGCGCAAGTGGCGCTGCTGCTCGCGCGCTTCCAGCAGGCTGTCGCCGCCCGGGCCGGCCTCCTGGCCCTGCTCGGCGAGCAGTTCGATCAATTCGCTGTCATGCACTACGCGTGCAACGCCGGCACTGCCGGCCATGTCGAGGGCGCGATTGCGCACGATTGCCACCAGCCAGGCCACCGGCTTGGGCGCCAGCGGGTCGTAGCGCTCGGCAGCGTGCCAGATGCGCACAAAGCCGTCGTGCAGCGCCTCCTCGGCCAGCTCGCGCCGGCCCAGCACGCGCTGCGCCACGGCCAGCAGCAAGGGCGCGGTCTTGCGGTAGAGCGCCTCGAAAGCCTGGGGATCACGCGCGGCGGTGGCCAGCAGCAGGCGGCGGATTTCAGCATCGTCAAGCATGTTTGCGGTCCTCTGGCCGGGGGATCGGCACCGCTCCTGGCGGCACCCTTCCTGCCCTTACGATCGGGATCGCATTCCGGATGCAGGGCAGCACGCGGCCGCCTCAGGGTACCGCAGGGCAGCCGGCTTCGTGCGACGAAATTGCGACCTGCCGCGCGCACAGGCGGATCGGCGCCAGGCGTCTGAACTTGTCCTGCCAATGCTGGACATCGATGCCGCTCGGGGTGCTCCACGGCTCGCCACGCTCGGCCCAGCGGATGGCATAGACATCGTCCTGGCCGCGGATGGCCAGCATCACCTCGGACTGGCTGCTGCGGCCCCTGGTTTCCGGCATCGTGCCGCAGCTGGCCACTGCCGCGTAGGCTTCGAAGCCGCTGACCGGACCGACCGGCACCTTGCTGACCACGAAGGAGTCCGGGCAGGCGCCCTGGTAGGCAGCGACGAAATCCGCCACCACCATCTGCAGCGTCAATTCCTTGCGCCGCGCCAGGCCCTGCTCGACGGCAATGCTGATCCTTTCGTTCCAGTCGGCGGCGCTGTCACCGACCGGCACATGGGCGCGCAGATAGTGGCCGTCCGCGCCGTCCGCCAGCTGCACCGGCGCCGCCGCGAATCCGGCGGGAAAGGACAGCGCCAGCGTCTGGCTGACACTGGCACGCTCACCATCAGGGGCGCCGACGCGTCGCGAAAGGCACGGCGCAGGCGCGCGTCGGCGCCGCGCGTGGGCATGCCGGCCGGGTCGCAGGGAAAGCCCTGCGCCAGGCTGCGCAGGGTCTGCTCGTCGTTGAGCTGGTCCCCCAGTTCCGGATGCGCCAGCAGAAAAGCGGCGCGCGTGTCGACCAGGTCCTGGAAGGGCGCGCCCCTGGGTGCGCAGAACGCACGCCCGTTCCAGTCGCGCACCAGTTCCACCAGACGTGCCTGCTCCGGCTGGGGCGTGGCGGGCTCGCCGGCGGCTGGCAGCGGGCCGGCCGCCAACAGCAGGGCCATGCAGACGCCCATGCGCAGCATCGACACGCGCAATCGCACCCTGGGCGTGGCGCGCAGCTGGCCGTTCACGGCGCCGGGTCTGGCCGCGTCCTAGAAGGGGATGTCATCTTCAAAACTGTCCATGGCAGCGGCCGGTGCGGCCGGACGCTGCGCGCCTCCGCCGGATGCACGGGCCTGCTGCTGGGGTGCCGGCCGCTGGTCGAATTCCTCGTCGCCGCCGCCCTGGCTGGCGCCGGTGCCGCGACCGCCCAGCATCTGCATGCGGTCACCCACGATTTCGGTGGTGTAGCGCTCCTGCCCTTCCTTGTCGGTCCACTTGCGCGTGCGCAGCGCACCCTCGACATACACCGCGCTGCCCTTGCGCAGGTATTGGGCGACGATCTCGGCGGTCTTGCCGAAGAACACGATGCGATGCCACTCGGTGTTCTCCTTCTTTTCGCCGGTGGCCTTGTCCTTCCAGGTATCGGTGGTGGCGACGCTGAAGTTGGCAATGGCGCCGCCGTCCGGCGAGTAGCGCACTTCGGGATCGCGGCCCAGGTTTCCGACGAGAATGACCTTGTTGACTGATGCCATGCTGCTTGCCTCCTGATGGATGGGGTGCGACCCGGCGGCTGGCGCCGCCCTGATCCGGATGGGATGCCGTGCGCGAACCACGATACGCCCGGCAGTACCTGAGGCGCGAAGCAAAAAGCGCTGCCGGATTTCCAGCCGCCGCTGGCACGCCCAGGGGATCAATTCGGCATTTTAGCAGGCGCGTGGCCGCAGAGGCAGCAAGGGCAAGGCCACGATCCGTGGCTGCAGTGCCGCAGGCGGACGGCCATTGACGTATATTCACGGGCTGACCTGCCGTCCCGGCAGGCCCAGGCCAGCTCCCATCCGATCAGGCGTTTCATGGAATTGATCCGTATCCGCGGTGCCCGCACCCACAACCTCAAGAACCTCAACCTGGACCTGCCGCGCCACAAGCTGGTGGTGGTCACCGGCCTGTCGGGCTCGGGCAAGTCCTCGCTGGCGTTCGACACCCTCTACGCGGAGGGCCAGCGCCGCTATGTCGAATCGCTGTCGGCCTATGCGCGCCAGTTCCTGCAGCTGATGGAAAAGCCGGACGTGGACCTGATCGAAGGCCTGTCGCCGGCGATCTCGATCGAACAGAAGGCCACCAGCCACAATCCGCGTTCCACCGTCGGCACGGTGACCGAGATCCACGACTACCTGCGCCTGCTGTTCGCGCGCGTGGGCGATCCCTACTGCCCCGACCACGGCGTGCCGCTGGAAGCCCAGAGCGTGGCGCAGATGGTCGATCACGTGCTGGCGCTGCCGGAAGACACCCGTCTCATGATCCTGGCGCCACTGGTGATGAACCGCAAGGGCGAGCAGGGCGACGTGTTCGACCAGCTGCGCGCGCAGGGTTTCGTGCGCCTGCGCATCAACGGCACGGTGCACGAGATCGATGCGCTGCCCAAGCTCGAGAAGAAGAGCAAGCACAACGTCGACATCGTGGTCGACCGGCTCAAGATCCGGCCCGATGCCAAACAGCGTCTGGCCGAATCCTTCGAGACCGCATTGCGCCATGCCGACGGCCGTGCGCTGGCGGTCGAGATGGACAGTGGCACCGAGCACCTGTTCTCGGCGCGCTTCGCCTGCGCGCAGTGCGGCTATTCGCTGGCCGAGCTCGAGCCGCGCCTGTTCTCCTTCAACAACCCGATGGGCGCCTGCAGTCATTGCGACGGCCTGGGGCAGGTCAGCTTTTTCGATCCGCGCCGCGTGGTGGCCTTCCCGCAGCTCAGCCTGGCCGGCGGTGCGATAAAGGGCTGGGACCGGCGCAACGCCTTCACCCATCAGCTGCTCAAGGACCTGTCCGGTCACTACAGCTTCGACCTCGACCTGCCCTGGGAAAACCTGTCGGAAGCGATCCAGAACGTGGTGCTCAACGGCAGCGGGCGCGAGAAGGTGGCGTTCCGCTACCCAGCCGAGCGCAACCGCACGGTGGTGCGCGAGCATGCCTTCGAGGGCGTGATTCCCGGCCTGGAGCGGCGCTATCGCGAGACCGACTCGCAGCTGGTGCGCGAGGAACTGGCCAAGCTGCGCAACAACAAGCCCTGCCCTTCGTGCGAAGGCACGCGTCTGCGCCGCGAGGCGCGCAACGTGAAGGTGGCCGGCCACACGCTCTACGAGGTCAGCGCGCTGCCCTTGCGCGCGGCCCAGCATCTGTTCGAAACCCTGAAGCTCAAGGGCAAGAAGCAGGCGATCGCCGAGAAGATCGTCAAGGAGATTGCCGCGCGCCTGCAGTTCCTCAACAACGTGGGGCTCGACTACCTGCAGCTCGAACGCTCGGCCGATACGCTGTCCGGCGGCGAGTCGCAGCGCATCCGGCTGGCCTCGCAGATCGGCTCGGGCCTGACCGGCGTGATGTACGTGCTCGACGAGCCTTCGATCGGTCTCCACCAGCGCGACAACAACCGCCTGCTGGCCACGCTGGAACGCCTGCGCGACCTGGGCAATTCGGTGATCGTGGTGGAGCACGACGAGGACGCCATCCGTGCCGCCGACTATGTGGTCGACATGGGTCCCGGCGCCGGTGAGCATGGCGGCCATGTGGTGGCGTGCGGCACGCCGGCCGAAGTCGCGGCGCATCCGGCCTCGCTCACCGGACAGTACCTGTCCGGTCGGCGCACGATTCCCGTGCCGGTGCAGCGCCATGTGGCCGACCCCGGCGCGCAGCTGGAAATTCTCGGTGCCAGCGGCAACAACCTGCACCAGGTGCACCTGCAGCTGCCGGTCGGCCTGTTCGTGGCCGTCACCGGCGTGTCGGGCTCCGGCAAATCGACCCTGATCAACGACACGCTGTACCACGCGGTGGCGCGCCACCTCTACGGCAGCACGGCCGAGCCGGCGCCCTACCAGGACCTGCGCGGGCTGGAGCATTTCGACAAGGTGATCAACGTCGACCAGAGCCCGATCGGGCGCACGCCGCGCTCCAATCCGGCCACCTACACCGGCGTGTTCACGCCGATCCGCGACCTGTTCTCCGAAGTGCCGGCAGCGCGCGAGCGCGGCTATGGTCCCGGGCGCTTCTCCTTCAACGTCAAGGGTGGACGCTGCGAGGCCTGCCAGGGCGACGGCGTGATCAAGGTGGAGATGCACTTCCTGCCCGACATCTACGTGCCCTGCGACGTCTGCCATGGCAAGCGCTACAACCGCGAGACCCTGGAAGTGCACTACAAGGGGCGCAACATCCACGAGGTGCTGGAGATGACCGTGGAACACGCGCGCGACTTCTTCGACGCCGTGCCGGTGGTGGCGCGCAAGCTGCAGACCCTGCTCGACGTCGGCCTGGGCTACATCACGCTCGGGCAGTCGGCCACCACGCTGTCGGGCGGCGAGGCGCAGCGCGTGAAGCTGTCGCTGGAACTGTCCAAGCGCGACACCGGGCGCACGCTGTTCATCCTCGACGAGCCGACCACCGGCCTGCACTTCCACGATATCGAACTGCTGCTGGGCGTGCTGCACCGGCTGCGTGACCACGGCAATACGGTGGTGGTCATCGAGCACAACCTGGATGTGATCAAGACCGCCGACTGGGTGATCGACCTGGGCCCGGAAGGCGGCGCCGGTGGCGGACGCATCATAGCCGAAGGCACGCCGGAAACGGTCGCTGCCAATCCCGCCAGCCATACCGGTGGCTTCCTGGCACGCCTGCTGGCGGCACCCGAGCCGGCCGCACCGCCGCCCAAGAAGGCCCGGCGCAGCAAGGCCGGCGCCTGAGGCTGGCGCCATGCTCGCTGCGGCCGCCTACCTCAAGATCCTGCTCGCCTTCGTGGTGATCGTCGATCCGGTCGGCGTGATCCCGGTCTACGCCGCGCTGACCGCCAACGACAACCGCCACGTGCGCGCGCGCGTGGCGCGCATCGCCGCGCTGACCGTGGCCGGGGTATTGGCCGGCAGCGTGATCGCGGGCGAAGCCATCCTCAGCTGGTTCGGCATCACCATCGCGTCGTTCAAGGTCGGTGGCGCGATCCTGATCCTGCTGATGGCGATCGGCATGCTGCGTTCCGACCCGCTGCGCGAGAAGCAGACCCCGGAAGAAGCGGTCGAGGCCGAACACAAGACCAGCATCGCAGTGGTGCCGATCGGCGTGCCACTGCTGGTGGGCCCCGGCGCCATGTCGACGGCCATCATCTATGCCGTGGATGGCCATGGCGTACTGCACCGTCTGATCCTGGTCGCACTGGCGTTGGCCGTGGGACTGCTGACCTGGATGTGCCTGCGCGCCGCTGATCCGCTGGAGCGCGTGATGGGACGCACCGGCATGAACATCATGATCCGTCTGATGGGCGTGATCCTCGCCGCGGTCGCAGTGGAGATCTTCTGCTCCGGCATCGTGGTGCTGCTGCCGGGGCTGGCCGGGCGCAGCTGAGGCACGCGCCCCGGCCGCGCCGCCGCGGCCCTATTCGCCGGTCACCAGCTGGCGCTCGGCAGCCACGCACACGCGGTTGCGGCCGCTGTCCTTGGCACGGTAAAGCGCTTCGTCGGCCAGGTGCAGCAGCCCCTCCGGCGTGCGCCTGCGGCGCGTCACCATCGGATCGTAGACCGAAGCACCGACGCTGAATGTCGGCGTCACCTCGCCCTCGGCCGTGGGCACACGCACGCGTGCCACGCCCAGGCGCAGACGTTCTGCCATGGCCGCCGCGGCCACCGCCGCAGTGCCCGGCGCGATGACCAGGAATTCCTCGCCGCCGAAGCGCGCCACCACGTCCTCGGCGCGTGCGCAGGACTGCAGCGCGCGCGCGGCCTGGCGCAGCACTTCGTCGCCGACAGCGCTGCCCCAGCTGGCATTGAGTTCGCTGAAATGATCCAGGTCGAGCAGGAACACGCTGAGCGCCTGGCCACGTTCCTCGGCACGCGCAACCGCCTCGGCCAGGCACTCGGTGGCCCGCCGCCGGTTGGGCATGCCGGTGAGCTCGTCGATGTCGACCAGTCCCTCCAGACGCGCGTTGGCGGTGGCGAGGTCACCCGCCAGGCGGCGCATTTCGGCATTGTCGGCACGCCAGCGCTCCTGCAGGTCGATGAAGCGGCGGGCACCGCGCAGACGCGCCACCACTTCGCCAGCGCGCGCAGGCAGCCCGAGGAAGTCGTCGGCACCGGCGCCGAAGGCGGATTCGAGCGCACCGACCTGCTCGCGCTGGCCGGCGGCGATCGCGTAGACCTCGCGGCCGCTGCGCTGGTTGCGCAGGCAGTGCATGAAGGTCAGCGCGTCCATTTCGCGCAGGGCCAAGTCCACCACCACCACATGGGTATTCTCGCGCACTGCCAGACCGAGTGCCGCATTGCCGGTCTCGGCCATCAGGACTTCGTGTCCCTGCGCGCACAGCAGGTCGAACAGCACGTCGCGGCGCGGCTCAGGCGGGTGCGCCAGCACGATGCGCAGCGGACGCGCGCTCTGCGCCGGCAGGCAGTCCAGCGACTGCATGCGGTGGATGCGGCGCACGGCATCGACGAAGGCCTGGCTGCGTGCCACCGGTGCGACGAGCTGGTGCACCTTGGCCGGCGGCGCAAGGGGTGCGGCCGGCTGCGGCGTGACGTCGGCGCCCGTGCTGCTGCTGGCGCTCGTGCCCGCTTGCTGCGGCACGGCCGACTGCACGTTGGTGCCAGGGAAAGGAATGATCTCGGCGGCCTGCGGCGGCAGCAGGCTTTCAGGTGCGGTACCGCGCAGGATCAGGTCCATTGCGACCGCCCATTCGCGCCATTCGGCGAGGATCGCCGGGAGTTCGGCGGAGAGCTCGTCGGCCGGCACATGGCTGGCTTCGCACAGCTGGCGTAAGGCCTGGATCGCCTGCGGATCGGCCGGGGAGACGGTCTCGAACAGCTTGCCAGCCTGCACGGCGATCTGCAGCAGCCGCGCCACGCGCAATGACATGGCGTGCGGCAGCAGCCCTGCCGCGGCCGGTTCACCACACGCGCGCACGGCGGTGGCCATGGTGTCCGGCAGTTGCCATTCGCGGATGAGCTTCTCGGCCAGCTGGTAGCGGTCGGTGCCGAAGCGCGCGCGTTCAGTGCTGACCACGCGGCTGGCGTTCTCGTCGAGCAGCGTCTGGTGCAGCGCGCCGTACTCGAGCGGGTGGAGCGATGCCAGCGCGAGTTCACCGACACGGCTGAGCAGCCCGACGGTGAAAGCCTCACTGGGCGAGGGCAGGCGCTTGAGACTGGCCAGCCGGCGCGCCAGGATGCCGGTGACCAGCGATTGCGCCCAGAAGGCCTGGTAGTTGAATTCGCGGCAAGGGCCGTCGCGGTAGCGCTCCACCAGCGCGAAGCTGATCAGGACCTGGCGCATGGCGTTGAGTCCGATGCGTTGCATGGCATCATGCAGGCTGGCCGCGGCCGGCCGTACGCCATAGACGGCGGAGTTGGCCAGCCGGATCACGCGCCCGGTCATCACGGGATCGGCACCGAGTGCCTGCCCGATCAGGGGCAGGGTGGCACTGTCCTGGCCAAGCAACTGAAGCACGCGCTGCACCACGCCGGAGGGCGATGGCAGCGCGCTGTCGGCGGGTTGCGCCGTAGGGTCGTTGGACATGGGCTTTGCGCTGTGGATCGGTCCCTTGTCCTTACGGCAGTGCCGCGCTCGAACTTGAAGCGGTTTCGTGCACGGCGGCGTGCAAATCCCGCACGGATGTCTATATTGAGGAAGTGCACGCAGTGTCCGCCGCCCGACCGGTGGCGGATCACCCCAGACCTCGCGCAGGAGCCGACCGATGGACATCCAGGACTTCGACACATGGGCCGCCCTGGCCAAGAGCGACCCGGACGCGTTCGAACAGCGTCGTCGCGAGGCCATAGAAGGCTTTATCGCTTCGGTGCCCGAGGAGTATCAGCAGCGCCTGCGCGGCGTGCAGTTCCGCGTCGACATGGAGCGTGCGCGCGCCTCCAACCCGCTGTCGGCCACGGTGCGGATCAGCAACATGATGTGGTCGGCCTTTGGCGAACTGCGCGAAGCACTCAACCAGGCCGCAAATGGCGAAGCCGCGGCCCGGCAGCCCGCAGAGCTGCGTCAGGCCCAGGTCATTCCCTTCGCAGCACGGCCGCGCGGCTGAGGCTTTGGCCGGCGCGGCACCGCCAGCACAATACGGAAAGGGCTTCCGGTCTCACGGCCGGAAGCCCTTTCCTGTTCTGCATGCGCTGCTGCCGGTACGCCGAGGCACGCTCCGGGGCCGCTGGACCCGGCCTGCTGCCCCGGCCTGACTCAGGCCTCGGTACCGGCCTCGACCGGAGCGACGTCCACGTCGGGACGGTCGACCAGTTCGACCAGCGCCATCGGCGCATTGTCACCCTGGCGGAAACCGAACTTCAGGATGCGCAGGTAACCACCGTTGCGCGTCTGGTAGCGCGGACCGAGTTCCTCGAACAGCTTGGTGACCATGTCACGGTCACGCAGGCGCGAGAACGCCAGGCGGCGATTGGCCAGTGAGGGGGTCTTGCCCAGCGTGATCAGGGGCTCGGCCACACGGCGCAGTTCCTTGGCCTTGGGCAGGGTGGTCTTGATGAGCTCGTGCTTGAGCAGCGAATTGGCCATGTTGCGAAGCATGGCCAGACGGTGGCTCGAAGTACGGTTCAGCTTCCGGCGATTGATGCGGTGACGCATGATGATTTCCTTGTTTCGGCGCGGCGGCCCGGCTTACTTGCGGTCGCCAAGGCCCAGCGGCGGCCAGTTTTCCAGCTTCATGCCCAGGGTGAGGCCCTTGGAAGCCAGGACTTCCTTGATCTCGTTGAGCGACTTGCGACCCAGGTTGGGGGTCTTGAGCAGTTCCGTCTCGGTGCGCTGGATGAGGTCACCGATATAGAAGATGTTCTCGGCCTTCAGGCAGTTGGCGGAACGCACGGTCAGTTCGAGGTCGTCCACCGGTTGCAGCAGAGTGGGATCGACCTGCGGGCTGCGCATCGGCTCGGCCGACACCGGCGTGCCCTGCAGATCGGCAAACACCGCCAGTTGCTCCATCAGCACCTGCGCCGCCATGCGGACCGCCTCTTCCGGCTCGATCGCGCCGTTGGTCTCGATATCCATCACCAGCTTGTCGAGGTCGGTGCGCTGCTCCACACGCGCCGCCTCGACCGCGTAGCTGACGCGACGCACCGGGCTGAACGACGCATCCAGCAGGATGCCGCCGACGGCGCGCGACTCGACATCGACGTTGCGCGTCGTGGCGGGCACATAGCCGCGGCCCTGCTCCACCTTGATCTGCATGTCGAGGTTGCCACCAGCGGTCAGGTGGGCGATCACGTGCTCGGGATTGATGATCTCGACATCGTGCATGGCCTCGATGTCACCGGCGGTGACCACGCCCGGGCCGGCCTTCTTCAGGCGCAGGATGGCTTCGGAATGATTGTGCAGCTTGAGAACGATGCCCTTGAGGTTGAGCAGCAGATCGACCACGTCTTCCTGCACGCCTTCCACCGTTGAGTACTCGTGGAGCACGTTGGCGATCTTGACCTCGGTCGGGGCGAAGCCCGGCATCGAGGACAGCAGGATGCGCCGCAGGGCGTTGCCCAGCGTGTGGCCATACCCGCGCTCGAACGGCTCCATCACCACCTTGGCGTGCGAGGGGGACAGGTTCTGAACGTCGATATTGCGCGGCTTGAGAAGATGAGCCTGACTTTGCATCGTTGATCCTTATCCAGGGGTGACCAGCTACTACTGCTACGGCTATTACTTCGAGTAGAGCTCGACCACCAGAGATTCATTGATGTTCGCCGAAATTTCCGAGCGCATCGGGGCGGCCTTGAACACGCCCTTGAGGTTCTTGGCGTCCACTTCCAGCCATTCCGGGAAACCGCGCACCTCGGCGGCTTCGGCGGCACCCTTGATGCGCAGCTGCGCCTTGGCGCGCTGGGCAACTTCGATGGTGTCACCAGGACGAAGCTGATAGGACGGGATGTTGACGCGGCGGCCGTTGACCAGGATGCCGTTATGGCGCACCACCTGGCGGGCTTCCGAGCGCGAGGCACCGAATCCCATGCGATAGGCGATATTGTCCAGGCGGCTCTCGAGCAGCTGCAGCAGGTTCTCGCCCGTGATGCCACGGCGGCGCTCGGCCTCCTTGTACGTCAGGCGGAACTGACCTTCGAGCACGCCATAGATGCGGCGGATCTTCTGCTTGGCACGCAGCTGACCGGCGTAGTCGGAGGTACGATTCTGCTTCTGGCCGTGCTGCCCCGGAGCGTAGTCACGCTTCTCGTAGGAGCACTTCTCGGTGAAGCACTTCTCGCCCTTCAGGTACAGCTTCTCGCCTTCGCGACGGCACTGCCGGCACTTGGGATCCAGATTTCTTGCCAAGGTGTTTCTCCTGATTCCTGTCGCGGAACTCGTCCGCGGATTCCGCGCCCCGCGGGCGCAAGCCAGATGTTGGCGGCTGGTCAGCCGCGGGACCGTGCCGTCAGATGCGGCGCTTCTTCGGCGGACGGCAGCCGTTGTGCGGGACCGGCGTGACGTCCGAAATGCTGGTGATCTTGAAACCGACGTTGTTCAGCGCGCGAACCGCCGATTCGCGCCCAGGGCCCGGGCCCTTGATGCGAACCTCGAGGTTCTTGACGCCGCATTCCTGCGCCGCCTTGCCTGCCACTTCGGCCGCAACCTGCGCTGCGAACGGCGTGCTCTTGCGCGAGCCCTTGAAGCCGTTGCTGCCCGAGGTGGCCCACGACAGCGCGTTGCCCTGGCGGTCGGTGATGGTCACGATGGTGTTGTTGAACGACGCGTGAACGTGCGCGATGCCTTCGGCGACGTTCTTCTTGACCTTCTTGCGGACGCGCGCTGCTGCAGCCTTAACCATGGAGTTCTATCCTTTCAGGAACTACTTACTTGCTCGACTTGATGGCCTTGCGCGGGCCCTTGCGGGTGCGCGCATTGGTCCGGGTGCGCTGGCCGCGCAAGGGCAGGCCCTTGCGATGGCGCGTGCCGCGGTAGCAGCCCAGGTCCATCAGTCGCTTGATGTTGAGCGAGATCTCACGGCGCAGGTCACCCTCGACCGTGAACTTGGTCACCTCGACACGCAGGCGCTCCATATCGGAATCCGACAGGTCCTTGATCTTGGTGCTGACGGCAACGCCAGCGGCGTCACAGATCTGGCGCGAGCGGGTACGTCCGATGCCATAGATGGCCGTCAGAGCGATCTCGGCGTGTTGGTGGTTGGGGATGTTCACCCCTGCGATACGGGCCATGCGCTTCCTCGAATCGTTGTGTTGGTCAGGTGGGGCAGGCGTCAGCCTTGCCGCTGCTTGTGACGCGGGTCGTCGCAGATCACCCGCAACACCCGCTTGCGCCGGACCAGCTTGCACTTCCGGCACACCTTCTTGACCGAAGCCTGAACTTTCATCTCGTCTCTCCTGTCTTCCACCGCCCCGGAGGGTCGGCAGCTTGCAACTTACTTGGCGCGGAAAATGATGCGTCCGCGGCTGAGGTCGTAGGGCGTGAGTTCGACCGTGACCTTGTCCCCCGGCAGGATCCGGATGTAGTGCATCCGCATCTTGCCGGAGATGTGCCCGAGGACCACATGATCATTCTCGAGCTTCACCCGGAAGGTGGCATTCGGCAGGGTTTCAAGAATCTCGCCCTGCATCTGGATCGTGTCTTCTTTCGACATTAATTGGCTCAGCGCGCCGACAGGCTTCCTTTGAAATTGGCCTTCTTCAGCAGGCTTTCGTACTGGTGTGACATCAGGTACGACTGAATCTGCGCCATGAAGTCCATGGTCACGACCACGATGATCAGCAGCGAAGTGCCGCCGAAGTAGAAAGGCACGTGCAGCTTGACGATCAGGAACTCGGGCAGCAGGCACACCAGCGTGATGTAGATGGCACCGGTGAGCGTGAGCCTGGTCAGGATCTTGTCGATGTAGCGCGCGGTCTGCTCGCCCGGCCGGATGCCCGGCACGAAGGCGCCGCTCTTCTTGAGGTTGTCCGCCGTTTCGCGCGAGTTGAACACCAGCGCGGTGTAGAAGAAGCAGAAGAAGATGATGGCGCCGGCATACAGCAGCACGTAGATCGGTTGTCCCGGCGACAGCGTCGAGGCCACGTCCTTCAGCCAGCCGAAATGGTCACGGCTGCCGAACCAGCCTGCCAGCGTGGCCGGGAACAGGATGATCGAGGACGCGAAAATGGGCGGAATCACGCCGGCCATGTTGATCTTGAGCGGCAGGTGCGAACTGGGCGAACCGTAGACACGCCCGCCGCGCTGCTGCTTGGCGTAGTTGACCAGGATCTTGCGCTGGCCGCGCTCGACGAACACCACCAGGGCGGTGACGGCGAGCACCGCGACAAAGATCACGATGGCGGTGAACCACGAAAAGGCGCCGGTGCGCACCAGCTCGAGCGTGTTGGCGACGGCACGCGGCAGTCCCGCCACGATGCCCGAGAAGATGATGATCGAAATGCCGTTGCCGATGCCGCGCTCGGTGATCTGCTCACCCAGCCACATCAGGAACATGGTTCCGGTGACCAGGGTGACCGCCGTGGTGACACGGAACATGAAGCCGGGGCTCAGCACCAGGCCGGGCTGCGCTTCCAGCGCCACCGCGATGCCCACCGCCTGCACGAAGGCCAGACCGACCGTGCCGTAGCGCGTGTACTGGGTGATCTTGCGGCGGCCGGACTCGCCCTCCTTGCGCAGGGCTTCCAGCGGCGGGTACACCGTGGCCAGCAGCTGCATGATGATGGAGGCCGAGATGTACGGCATGATCCCCAGCGCGAACACCGTGAAGCGCTGCAGCGCGCCACCCGAGAACATGTTGAACATGCCCAGGATGCCGCCCTGCTGGCTGCTGAACAGTTTCGCGAGCTCGTCGGGGTTGATGCCCGGCACCGGGATATGCGCACCGATGCGATAGACGATCAGCGCCGAGACCACGAACAGCAGACGCTGCTTGAGATCGTTCAGCTTGCCCGACGAGAGGAGGGACTGGGGAGTGGCGCTCACGTGATCAGGCCTCGGCCGCCGCTTCCGCTTGCTGCTCGATCACGCCACCCGCTGCCTCGACGGCAGCGCGCGCGCCCTTGGTGACACCGACGCCGCGCAGCGTCAGCTTGCGCGACACCTCGCCCTTCAGGAACACCTTGGCGCCACCCGCCTGCTGCGGGATGAGGCCGGCGGCCTGCAGCGACAGCAGGTCGACGACGTCGCCCTCGACGCGTGCGAGGTCGCCACTGCGCACCTGGACCATCGGGTGACGCGTGAAGGGTTCGAAACCGCGCTTGGGCAGGCGGCGCTGCAGCGGCATCTGGCCGCCTTCGAAGCCGACCTTGTGGAAGCCGCCCGAACGCGACTTCTGGCCCTTGTGGCCGCGACCCGCAGTCTTGCCGAGGCCGCTGCCGATGCCGCGACCGACACGGCGGCGGGCCTTCTTGGCGCCGGCGGCCGGCTTGATGGTATTCAGTTCCATGTTTGTCCCCTTACTGCGCGACGATGCGGACCAGGTGGCAGACCTTGTTGATCATGCCCCGGACCGCCGGAGTGTCTTCCAGCGTGACCTTGTGATGCATGCGCCGCAGGCCCAGACCGCGCACACAGGCCTTGTGCGACTGGATGGCGCCGATCGGGCTCTTGTACAGCGTGACCGTGAGGGTCTTCTTCGCGGTATCGGTCATGATTACTCCAGGATCTCTTCGATCGTCTTGCCACGCTTCTGTGCGATCTCCGACGGGCGACGCACCGCCTCGAGACCGTTCAGCGTGGCACGCACGACGTTGTACGGGTTGGTCGAACCGATGCACTTGGCCAGCACATTGGTCACGCCCATCACTTCGAAGACGGCACGCATCGGGCCGCCGGCGATGATGCCGGTACCTTCAGAGGCCGGCTGCATGATCACCTTGGCGGCGCCATGCTCGCCGATCACGGCGTGGTGCAGGGTGCCGTTCTTCAGGTTGACCTTGACCATGCGGCGGCGCGCCTGTTCCATGGCCTTTTGCACGGCCACCGGCACTTCACGCGCCTTGCCCTTGCCCATGCCAATGCCGCCATCGCCGTCGCCGACCACGGTGAGTGCCGCGAAGCCGAGGATACGGCCGCCCTTCACCACCTTGGTGACGCGGTTGACCGCAACCATCTTCTCGCGCAGGCCATCGCCGCGATCTTCGTCTCTGCTGTCGTTCTTTGCCATTTGCTATTCCCGATTGAGTGGGGCGCTGCCGGAGGCCGCGCGCCGCGTCAGAACTTGAGTCCGCCTTCCCGCGCCGCATCGGCGAGGGCCTTGACGCGACCGTGGTAGCGGAAGCCGGAACGGTCGAACGCAACCGTCTCGATCCCGGCGGCACGGGCCTTCTCGGCGATACGCGCGCCGATCAGCTGGGCTGCCTTGATGTTGCCGCCGTTGGCCAGCGCGGAGCGCACCTCGGCCTCGAGCGTCGAGGCGCTGGCGAGCACCTTGCCGCCCGTCGCGTCGATGATCTGGGCGTAGGTGTGCAGGTTGGTACGATGCACGGTAAGGCGCAGGACGCGCAGTTCCGCGATTTTCGCGCGGGTCCGGCGGGCGCGGCGTACGCGGCCGCTGGCGATGGATTCTGTCATGATCGTGGCGCCTTACTTCTTCTTGGTTTCCTTGAGCGTGACCACCTCGTCGGCGTACCGGATGCCCTTGCCCTTGTAGGGTTCAGGCTTGCGGTAGGCACGCACTTCGGCAGCCACCTGGCCGACCTGCTGCTTGTCGGTTCCCTTGATGACGATCTCGGTCTGCGTCGGGGTCTCGACCTTGATGCCCGCGGGCATCTTGTGGACCACCGGGTGCGAGAAGCCGAGCGACAGGTTCAGGGCATCGCCCTGGGCCTGCGCGCGATAGCCCACCCCGACCAGGGTCAGCTTGCGCTCGAAGCCCTTGCTGACGCCGGTGACCATGTTGGCCACATTGGCGCGGGTGGTACCGGACATCGCGTTGGCGAACTGCGTCTGGTCGGTCGGCGCGAAGGTGAGGCGCGTGCCGTCCTGGCGGATTTCCACCTGGGGCAGCAGCCGCAGGCTGAGCGAACCCAGCGGGCCTTTGACGGTGATCTGCTCGGGCTTGAGATCGACTTCGACCTTGGCAGGCAGGTCCACCGGATATTTTGCGATTCGGGACATGGTCGTTTACCTCAGGCGACGATGCACAGCACTTCACCGCCGACATTGCGGCTGCGTGCCGCGCGGTCGGTGATGACGCCGGCAGGCGTCGAGACGATCGCCACTCCAAGTCCATTCATCACCTTCGGAATGTCCTTGCAGCTCTTGTAGATGCGCAGGCCGGGACGGCTCACGCGTTCGATCAGCTCGATGACGGGACGGCCGGCGTAGTACTTCAGCGCCACCTCGAGGGTGGGCTTGGCGCCGGCATGGACCTGGAAGCCGTCGATGTAGCCTTCGCTGGCCAGCACCTGGGCGATGGCCACCTTGAGCTTCGAGGAGGGCATCGACACGCTGGTCTTCTCCGCACGCTGGGCGTTGCGGATGCGGGTCAGCATGTCTGCAATCGGATCGGTCATGCTCATATTGCTGTGCTCTCCTTACCAGCTCGCCTTGGTCACGCCAGGGATCTCGCCACGCATCGCGATCTCGCGCAGCTTGTTGCGGCCGAGGCCGAACTTGCGGTACACGCCGCGCGGACGGCCGGTCAGCGCGCAGCGGTTGCGCAGTCGCACCGGGCTGGCGTTGCGGGGCAGCGCCTGCAGCTTCATGCGCGCTTCGTGCTGCTCGTCGGCGCTGGCCTTGCTGTTGTTGATGACTGCCAGCAGTTCTTCACGCTTGCCGGCGAACTTTTCCACCGTAGCGCGGCGCTTCTGTTCACGTTTGATGAGAGCGAGTTTTGCCACGTCGGACCTCAGACTTTCAGGGGGAACTTGAACGCCAGCAGCAGGGCCTTCGCCTCGGCATCCGTCTTCGCAGTGGTGGTGATGGTGATGTTCATCCCACGCACGGCATCGATCTTGTCGAACTCGATTTCCGGGAAGATGGTCTGCTCGCGCACACCCATCGAGTAGTTGCCACGGCCATCGAAGGAACGTGCCGAGATGCCGCGGAAGTCGCGGACACGCGGCATCGCCACCGACACCAGGCGATCCAGGAACTCGAACATGCGCTGCTTGCGCAAGGTCACCTTGCAGCCGATCGGGTAGCCTTCACGGATCTTGAAACCGGCGATCGACTTGCGGGCCTTGGTCACCACCGGCTTCTGGCCGGCGATGGCGGTCATGTCACCCACCGCGTGCTCGATGACCTTCTTGTCAGCGACCGCCTCGCCCACGCCCATGTTGAGCGTGATCTTGGTGATGCGCGGCACTTCCATGATGGAACCGTAGCTGAATTCCTTCATCAGCTGCGGCACCACGGTTTCCTTGTAGAACTCTTGCAGACGGCTCATGGCTTACCTCAGGCGTCGATCACTTCGCCGTTCGACTTGAAGAAGCGCACGCGGCGGCCGTCTTCGAGAACGCGAATGCCCACCCGGTCGCCCTTCTGGGTGGCCGGATTGAAGAGGGCGATGTTGGAGATGTCGATCGGCATTTCGCGGTCGATGATGCCACCGACCTGACCGCGGATCGGGTTGGGCTTCTGGTGCTTCTTGACCACGTTGATGCCCTGCACGACCACGGCGCCTTCCAGCACGCGCACCACGGTGCCGCGCTTGCCCTTGTCCTTGCCGGTGATGGCGACGACTTCGTCGCCCTTGCGGATCTTGTTCACTGATCGCTCCTTACAGCACTTCAGGCGCCAGGGACACGATCTTCATGAAGCGCTCGGTACGCAACTCGCGCGTGACCGGGCCGAAGATGCGGGTGCCGATCGGCTCCAGCTTGTTGTTCAGCAACACGGCGGCATTGCCGTCGAACTTGATGAGCGAGCCGTCGGGACGGCGCACGCCCTTGGCGGTACGCACCACCACCGCGCTGTAGACCTCGCCCTTCTTGACACGGCCACGCGGCGCACAGCTCTTGATGGTGACCTTGATCACGTCACCGACACCGGCGTACCGACGCTTGGAACCGCCAAGCACCTTGATGCACATCACCGACTTCGCGCCCGTGTTGTCGGCGACGTCGAGCATCGACTGCATTTGAATCATGGCTTAAGCCTCTCCAACTTCATCCGATTGCCCCGCAGGGCGTGCAGCCCAGCCGCTGTTTGCCTGGCGCTGCGCGCAGGCAGGGCAATTGCTTGCCCGGCGACCAGGCCGAATGATCGGCCAGTCTTGGACCCCGTCAGGGGAAGAAACATCGGCGCAGCAATAGCAATGCGCCGATGCAATCCAACACTATAACGCGACCAACCGCGAAGCGCAAGCCCCGCGCTGTACCTTTCCGCTCAGACCGGCTCGCTGCGCGTCAGCACGCGCGAGACACGCCACGACTTGGTCTTGGAGATCGGACGGCACTCCTCGATCACCACGACATCGCCCTCGTGCACGGCATCACCCTCGACGTGGGCGTGGTACTTCTTGGAACGCCGCACGACCTTGCCATACAGGGGGTGGGTCACGGTGCGCTCGACCAGCACGGTGACGGTCTTTTCCATCTTGTCGCTGACCACGCGCCCCTGCAGGGTGCGCTTGATCCCGGCAGGCGCAGCCTGCTCGATCGTCTGCTCGCTCATTTGCCCGCCTTCTCACCCAGCAGGGTCTTGACCCGCGCGATGTCACGCCGGATCTTGCCCATTTCGCTGGTCTTGTTGGTCTGCTGGGTGGCGATCTGCATGCGCAGGCCGAACTTGGCCTTCAGCAGGGAGATCAGTTCCCCGTTCAACTCTTCCACGCTCTTCGCGCGCAGTTCACTGGCTTTCATGTCCTTAGGCTCCCAACTGGCGGATCACGAAGGTCGTCGCGATCGGCAGCTTGGCGGCCGCCAGCTCGAACGCCTCGCGCGCCAGGCCTTCCGTCACGCCGTCCATCTCGTACAGCACCTTGCCCGGCACGATCTCGGCGACCCAGTACTCCGGGCTGCCCTTGCCGTTACCCATCCGCACTTCGGCCGGCTTCTTGGAAATCGGCTTGTCGGGGAAGATGCGGATCCAGATGCGGCCACCGCGCTTGATGTGGCGCGTCATGGCACGACGGGCTGCCTCGATCTGGCGGGCCGTCAGGCGGCCGCGCTCGGTCGCCTTGAGTCCGAATTCACCGAAGGAGACCTTGGCGCCACGCGTCGCAATGCCGGTGTTGCGGCCTTTTTGCTGCTTGCGGTATTTAGTTCTGCTGGGTTGAAGCATTGCTGCGTCCTCCTGGCTTGCGGGTCTTCTTTTCCGGTTCGGCCGGCGCTGCCACCGGCTGTTCGCCGCGGCCCAGCACTTCGCCCTTGAACACCAGCACCCGGACGCCGATCACGCCGTAGGTGGTCTTGGCTTCGGAAAAGCCGTAGTCAATGTCGGCGCGCAGGGTATGCAGAGGCACGCGGCCTTCGCGGTACCACTCGGTGCGCGCAATCTCGATGCCGTTCAGACGGCCGGAGCTGGTGATCTTGATGCCCTGGGCGCCCAGACGCATCGCGTTCGCCATGGCGCGCTTCATCGCACGCCGGAACATCACGCGCTTTTCGAGCTGCGAGGTGATGTTGTCGGCGATCAGCTGCGCGTCGAGTTCGGGCTTGCGGATCTCCTCGATGTTGACGTGCACGGGCACGCCCATCATGCGCTGCAGGTGGCCACGCAGCGATTCGATGTCCTCGCCCTTCTTGCCGATCACCACGCCCGGGCGGGCGCTGTAGATGGTGATGCGCGCATTCTTGGCCGGACGCTCGATGACCACGCGGCCCACCGAGGCGTGTGCCAGCTTCTTCTTGAGGAAGGCACGGACCTTGATGTCGTCCTGCAGCATCTGCGGGAAATTGCGATTGCTGGCAAACCACTTGGACGACCAGTTCTTCTGGACGCTCAGGCGGAAGCCCGTCGGATGGATTTTCTGTCCCATATCGGTTCCTTGGCTCCGGCCGTCAGTCGGCCACGGTCACGTAGATGTGGCAGGTCGGCTTGACGATCCGATTGCCACGGCCCTTTGCCCGCGCAGTGAAGCGCTTGAGCACCGGCCCCTTTTCCACGTGGATGGTGGCCACCTTGAGGGTGTCCACATCGGCGCCGAGGTTGTGCTCGGCGTTGGCGATCGCGGATTCCAGAACCTTCTTGATCAGCCTGGCGCCCTTCTTGGGGCTGAAGGTCAGGAGATCCAGCGCACGGTCGACTTTCATGCCGCGCACCTGGTCCGCGACCAGGCGACCCTTTTGGGCCGACAGGCGGACGCCGCGCAGGATGGCTTGTGCATTCATGCTCGTCTCTCCTTACTTCTTGCCAGCGGCTTTCTTGTCCGCCGCGTGACCCTTGAACGTACGGGTCAGCGAGAACTCGCCGAGCTTGTGACCGACCATGTTCTCGGTGACGTACACCGGGACATGGACCTTGCCGTTGTGGACAGCGATGGTGAGACCGACGAAATCCGGCAGCACGGTGGAGCGGCGCGACCAGGTCTTGATCGGACGCTTGTCCTTGGTTGCCAGTGCGGTTTCGACCTTCTTCAACAGATGACCGTCGATGAACGGTCCCTTCTTTACGGAACGTGCCATGAGTGCGGCCCCTTACGCTTTGTGACGGCGGCGCACGATCATGCCGTCGGTGCGCTTGTTGTTACGGGTGCGCAGACCCTTGGTCTGCAGACCCCACGGGCTGACCGGATGACGGCCGGCTGCGGTCTTGCCTTCACCACCACCATGCGGGTGGTCCACCGGGTTCATCGCCACACCGCGAACGGTCGGGCGCACGCCACGCCAGCGCGTGGCACCGGCCTTGCCGATCTGGCGCAGGCTGTGCTCCTCGTTGCCGACTTCGCCCAGGGTGGCGCGGCAGTCGACATGGACCTTGCGGATTTCGCCGGAGCGCAGGCGCAACTGGGCGTAGGCCCCTTCACGCGCAAGCAGCTGCACCGAAGTACCGGCGCTGCGCGCGAGCTGGGCACCCTTGCCGGGCTGCATCTCGATGGCGTGAACGGTCGAACCCACCGGGATGTTGCGCAGCGGCAGGCAGTTGCCGGCCTTGATCGGCGCTTCAGCCCCGTTGTGGACGACGGCCCCCACTTCCAGGCCCTTAGGGGCCAGGATGTAGCGCCGCTCGCCATCGGCGTAGCACAGCAGCGCGATGTGCGCTGTGCGGTTGGGGTCGTATTCCAGACGCTCGACTTTGGCCGCGATGCCGTCCTTGTTGCGACGGAAGTCGATCTTGCGGTAGTGCTGCTTGTGGCCACCGCCGATGTGGCGCACGGTGATGTGGCCATTGTTGTTGCGGCCGGCGTGGCGCGACTGGCTTTCCACCAGCGCGGCAACGGGACGGCCCTTGTGCAGCTTGTCGTTGACGACCTTCACCACGCCGCGACGGCCCGGTGAGGTCGGCTTCATCTTGACGATTGCCATGGCTTATTCCCCTGCCGCGAAGTTGATTTCCTGACCCGGGGCGAGGCTCACGTAGGCCTTCTTGATGGCCTTGCGACGCCCCATGAAACGCCCTGAACGCTTCACCTTGCCCTTGACGTTGACGGTCTGGACGCTTTCCACCTGGACCTTGAAGACCAGCTCGACGGCGGCCTTGATCTCGGGCTTGGTGGCATCCACGGCAACGCGGAACACGACCTGTTCGTTCTTGTCGGCGACCAGGGTGCTCTTTTCGGAAATGATCGGCGCCTCGATGATCTGCAGCAGGCGTTCTTCCTTGAACTGGACGGCGCTCATGCGTACACCTCCTCGAGCTTGCGCACGGCACCCTTGGTCAGGATGACGTTGGGGTAGCGGATCAGGCTGACCGGATCGGCCTGCGCCACATCCAGGATCAGCAGGTTCGGCAGGTTGCGGGACGACAGGAACAGGTTGTCGTCGAGCTCGTCGGTGATCACCAGCAGACGCTCGAAACCCATGTTCTTGATCTTGCCGGCCAGCAGCTTGGTCTTGGGCGACTCCACCACCAGCTGCTCGACCACTGCCAGGCGATCCTCGCGGACCAGCTGCGACAGGATGGTCGCGATGCCGGCGCGGTACATCTTGCGGTTGACCTTCTGGGTGAAGTTCTCGTCCGGGCTGGACGGGAAGATCTTGCCACCGCCACGCCACAGCGGGCTGGATGCCATACCGGCACGGGCGCGGCCGGTACCCTTCTGGCGCCACGGCTTCTTGGTGCTCTTGGCGATTTCCGAACGCCCCTTCTGGGCACGCGTTCCCTGGCGGGCGTTGGCCTGGAAGGCCACCACCAGCTGGTGCACCAGCGGTTCGTTGTAGTCGCGCGCGAACAGGCTGTCCGCGGCTTCGACGGTGGCAGTCGCCTGCCCCTGGTCATTGATCAGCTTGAGTTCCATCAGGCACCTGCCTTCGCCGCAGGGCGGACGATCACGTGGCCACCCTTGGAGCCGGGAATGGCACCCTTGATGAGCAGCAGCTTGCGGTTTGCGTCGATGCGCACGATTTCCAGGCTCTGGGTGGTGCGCTTGACCGCGCCCAGATGACCGGCCATGCGCTTGCCGGGGAACACGCGACCCGGATCCTGCGCCATGCCGATCGAGCCGGGCGAGTTGTGCGAGATCGAGTTGCCGTGCGAAGCGCGGTTGGAACTGAAGTGGTGACGCTTGATGGCGCCCGCGAAGCCCTTGCCCTGGCTGGTGCCGGTCACGTCGACGATCTGGCCGACAGTGAAGGTTTCCAGCGGGACGTTGCCGCCCAGCGTGAACTCGCCGAGCTGCTCGGGATTGACGCGGAATTCCGCGGTCAGCGATCCGGCGGTGACGCCGGCCTTCGCGAGGTGGCCTGCCAGCGCCTTGTTGACGCGGCTGGCGCGGCGGGTGCCGTACACCACCTGGACCGCGCTGTAGCCGTCGGTTTCGGTGGTCTTGATCTGGGAAACGCGGTTGTCGCCGATTTCGACGACCGTCACGGGGACGGAATCGCCATCGTCAGTGAAGACCCGCGTCATGCCGACTTTGCGGCCGACGAGTCCTAGTGCCATCGCCATGATTCCTATAAGTTTGTTGGCCCTTCAGGGGTGCGTCGCTGCGCTCCCGGAAAGGGTGCCGGTTGCAATTGACCGGCGGTCTGGCCTTCCCGGGCAGGGCGCCTGCCGACGGGAGGGGTGATGCATGCAGCATCCCTGGAAAGCCGGCCGTGGCCGGATTTCCAGGGGATCAGCATTCTACAGCAAATCCTGTCGCAACAACAGGGCCGGTCAGAGCTTGATTTCGACGTCCACGCCGGCCGGCAGGTCCAGCTTCATGAGCGCGTCGACGGTCTTGTCGGTGGGATCGACGATGTCCATCAGGCGCAGGTGGGTACGGATCTCGAACTGGTCGCGCGAGGTCTTGTTCACGTGGGGCGAACGCAGCACGTCGAAACGCTGGATGCGCGTGGGCAGGGGCACCGGGCCCTTGACCACGGCGCCGGTGCGCTTGGCGGTCTCGACGATCTCGAGGGCCGACTGGTCGATCAGGCGATAGTCGAAGGCCTTGAGACGGATGCGGATCTTCTGGTGCGTGATTGCATTTGCCATGCTGTGTCTCTCTGTCAAAGAACAGCCCGCCCCGTGCCGGGGCGGGAGCTGGAATCAGCCAGCGCTGTGCTGCCTGTATCTGTTGCTGCCGCTTACTTCAGGACCTTGGCCACGACGCCGGCGCCGACGGTACGGCCGCCTTCGCGGATCGCGAAACGCAGGCCTTCCTCCATCGCGATCGGCGCGATCAGCTTCACCGTCACCGACACGTTGTCGCCAGGCATCACCATCTCGGTGCCT
>JAGWIJ010000030.1 GCA_028873535.1 Pseudomonadota bacterium | reverse complement strand
CGCCGCTGCCGCGCGCCTGGCCGGTCAAAGCGCCGGACATGCCGTGCTGCACCGCCACGCTGCGCGGGCGCAGCAGGAATGCGATGGCCAGTGCGGCCAGAGCGAAGCTTCCTGCCAGTGCTGCGGGCACCTCAAGGCACAGCATGGCGATCAGCCAGCACGCAACGGCGGCGGCCGGCGTGGCATGCCGCCGGCCGTTCTGGCCGCTGGCAGGCAGGGCGGCCGCGGTCATGCCGGCAGCAGGTCGGCAGCGGCCGCCAGGCGCGGCGGCAGACCGCTGCGCGCGCGCAACTGCTGCGTGACCGGGAGCACCTCGACCAAGCGCCCGTCGCTGCGCCGGCGCGTGAGCGGAACGGCACCGGACGGCGCATAGTCCCAGTCGGCCAGGGCCGACGGCAGTTGCGGCAGCATGCCCGGCGCGAGCGACTGCGTGCTGCCGCCCCCGGCATGCGCATCAGCGATCTGCTGGGCAGCGATGCTGCGCAGCAGATCGAGTCCGGCCAGGGGCCACAGCAGCGACCAGCCCAGGCCATCGCAGTGCCAGCGTCCCAGTCCAGGCCGCGGGTTCCAGACGCCACGGCGCACCAGCCGGGCAGCCGCGTCGCCCCAGGGGTCGTCGCCGGTGCCGGGTGGCGGCAGGCAGCAGTGCTGCGGCTCGGGTGCCTGGCGGCGCCAGCTGCGCAGCGCCTGCAGTCGCGGATTCCAGCAACGGCCATCGGCAGCGTGGACGGTCAGCACGCGCGCGCTCGACCATGCCTGTCGGCGCGCCGCACGATCCGCCAGGTGCAGGCGGCGCGCCGGCGCGTCGCCGGCGGGCAGATCCAAGGCCGTTTCCGCCACCACAGCTGCGGCACCCAGCACGCGCGTGAGCGCGCTGCCCTGGCCATCGACCTGCGGCAGGCCTGCCACCAGCGCCTCCCATGCCAGCAGGCATGGCCAGGCCTGGGCGCGGAACCACGGCAGCCCGGCGCCCAGGGCGTGTGCCAGGCGTTGCAGCCACACGCCGTGTGCAGCGAGCTCGTCGCGCGCGCAGCGCAATGGCGCCAGCGGCAGCCGGCTCGCCGCATCGGCCGGGCCCACCATCAGGAGCTGCACGGCTGCACCAGCCGGCTGGCGCGCAGGGCCAGCAGGGCCTTGCCCTCCTCGCCGGCCAGCGCGCCGTCGAGCACGGCGGGCAGCGCGCTCTGCGCCGCAGCGGCCGCCAGGCCGCGGCGCCCGACGGCACGTGCCAGGCAGCACACGCAGCGGAACCCGGTGCCGAGATCGCCGTGGTGCATCAGGTAGACGCCGCCGCACTCGCGGCAGCGCACACGCTTGAGGGTGGGTACGCGCAAGGACTTGAGCAGCCACCAGGCGCGGTCCGGGCTCAGGATCTCCGGCAGGCCGGCGGCGGCCACCACTTCGCGATAACGGCGAAAAGCCAGGATCAGCAGGTCGGGCGCCTCGGTGCCGGCTTCGGCGCGCGCTGCGATCGGCCGGTAGAGCGCAAGGAACAGCGACGCATGCAGATTGTTGCGACCGCGCAGATACCACAGCTCGGAATTGGGCACCTGCCCCTTGGCCGGCGAGGTTCCGCGAATTTCCTGGGACAGCTTGCGCAGGAACCAGTGCGAGAGCCGGGTCATTTCGCACACCACCGGCACCCGCAAGCCGAGCTCAAGCAGGGCCTGCGCCTGGCGGTAGCGACGGATCTCGGCCGATACGTTACGCCTGGTAGCCATCGGCGCTCTCCGCTTCGGCCACGAGCAGCGCTTGCGGCAGGGCGGCGGCAGTGCCGGCCGCGTATTCGCCCAGGCAGGACCACACGGCATGGCGGCGCCAGCGCAGGCCGAACAGCAGCACGCGCGCATTGGCAAGGCGCCGCAGCTGGTCCTGGGTCATCGCCAGCAGCAGGTCGGCCACCCGGCCGTCGATCTGGAATTCCCCCAAGGCAGTGGCGCGGTTGCGCAACAGCGCCTCGCGCACGCCGTGCAGGAAGTTGAGGTTGAGATCCGTCAGGGCGTTTTCCGGCAGGTTCATGAAGGACTCCTTCATATCCAGGTTGAGAACAAAGCGTGACTTCATTTTTCCGCAGCAAGCGACCAAGAGCAATTGGCCGTAGGTCTCATACTAAGGCCACGGATCTGCGTAAATGGCGTAAAAAGAGCCAAACTGCGCTGCTGTTCGAGGCACAGCCTCGACAGCATCGCTTTCGCCATGACGGCAAATATGATAAGTTTTACTTGCTTTTTTGGAGCTGCCGATGAGTGAAACCAAGGTCGCATTTGCCCGCCGGCTCAACGAAGCGTTCGACCGGCTCGGCGTCCCGCCCAAGCAGCACGGGCGCTTCACGGCGCTCGCGCGCCTGTTCGGGGTGTCGGCAGTTGCCGCGCGTGACTGGTGCGAGGGCAAGAGCTATCCGAACGTGGACAAGCTGCTCGCGATCATGGATACGGTGCGTTGCGGTGCCGACTGGTTGCTGTTCGGCCGCACGCCGGAGGCAGCGGCCACAGCGGGGCAGCGGCCGCCGCAAGTGGCGGATACCGGCGTGTCGCTGGACGTCGTCGGTGACGCGATGGCGCCCACCCTGCAGCCCGGCGACAGCGTCGAGCTGGCACCCTTGACGCCCGATGGACTGCGCGACGGAATCTATGCGCTACGTCCGGAGCGCCAGCCGGCAGCGCCGCAGCTGCGGCGTCTGCAGCTCAGGCTGGACGGCAGCGTGGCGTGCAGCTGCGACAACCCCCTGTATGGCGAACGCTACGAGCTGGCTCGCGGTGAAGCCGGGCAATTGCAGGCACTGCGCGCCGGCGACCCGGACATGGTGCTGCTGGGCAGGGTGTGCGCCGTGCGCCGCGCCCTGCCCTGAAGCCGTCGGCCGGTCCTACACGCGTGCGCGTGCGCGGCGCTCGGGTCCGTCCAGGGTGACCTGCGCACCGACGGCCGCGAGGGCATCGCGCAGGGTGTCTTCAGGAATGCGATTGAGCGCCTGAGCCATCAGGTCGGCGGCCTCGTAAGCGAAGCGCGGCAGGGCCTGCGCTTCCATGTTGGCGACGAACCCGGCAGCGGCGCCAGCGACGGCCAGCAGGGCATCACGCTCGCGCATCAGGATTTCGAGTTCCTCGCGCAGCAGCGCGGTTTCCTGCTCGGGAACAGGCATGACCATCGGGCATTCTCCTTTTTCGAGCTGCCATTATGGCGCCGCAGCGGGCCACTCCAAAAGGATTAAATGGCGAGCAGCCGCCTTTGTGTTCCGGCGACCATCCGCCGCCGTCGGCGGCAGGGGCCAGACTCAGATGCGCGGCAGGGTGACTCCCTGCTGGCCCTGGTATTTGCCGCCGCGGTCGCGGTAGCTGATCTCGCAGTCCTCGTCGGACTCGAAGAACAGCACCTGCGCCACGCCCTCGTTGGCATAGATCTTGGCCGGCAGTGGCGTGGTGTTCGAGAACTCAAGGGTGACGAAACCCTCCCACTCCGGCTCGAACGGGGTCACGTTGACGATGATGCCGCAGCGCGCGTAGGTGCTCTTGCCGAGGCAGATGGTGAGCACGTTGCGCGGAATCCTGAAGTACTCGACGGTGCGCGCCAGCGCGAAGGAATTCGGCGGAATGATGCACACGTCGTTGTGCACGTCGACGAAGGAATTGGGATCGAAGTTCTTGGGATCGACGATGGTCGAGTTGATGTTGGTGAAGAGCTTGAATTCCTCGGAGCAGCGGATGTCGTAGCCATAGCTGGAGGTGCCGTACGAGACCACGCGCTTGCCATTGACCTGCTTGATCTGTTCGGGCTCGAAGGGCTCGATCATGCCGTGCTCGCGCGCCATCTGGCGGATCCAGCGGTCGGACTTGATGCTCATGTAGGGTTTCCGGTGGTATCGCCGCGGCACAGTGGCCGGATGTCCCGCCAGCCGTATGCGACTTCGTTCAGGGATCGACCGGCGATGCGCACCGGCGAGTTGTCGTGCTCGATGGCACCCATCGATTCGTAGAAGCCACGGATGGGATTGGCCTCGACCACGCGGACGGTCAGGGTGCACAGACCGATGGCCAGCAGGCGCGTGCAGAACTGCACCAGCAGCCGCCGCCCGAGCTCGCAGCCGCGGAATTCCGGCAGCACGTAGAGGCCATAGATTTCCGCGAAGTACTGCGAGCGCGCGGAGCGCTCAGGGCCGCCGCACAGGAAGGCGATCACATCGCCGGCTTGCGAGGTACCCACCAGCGTGGCGTTGCCGGGCATGCAGATCATGCGCCGCCAGGCGTCGGCCTGGTCTTCGTAGGACAGGCTGGCGGCGTAGGCGGTGGGCATGACGCCGTGGTAGCCCTCTTTCCAGCAGTCGACGAACACGCGCGCCACCGACGAGGCATCGACGGCTTGCGCAGGACGTACCGCCGGCAAGCGGCGCTCGCCGATGCGTGTCGCGCGCTCGCTGTCCGGCGGCTCGCTCACGCGTTCTTGACCACGATCTTCGGAAACTTGGCGCTGTGGTCGACGCCACGCTCGGCGACCTTGACGGCCACCTTGCGCGCGATCGCACGGTAGGCTGCGGCCAGCTTGCCGTCAGGATCGGCCGCCACGGTCGGGGCGCCGGCATCGCCGTGCTCGCGGATGCGGATGTCGAGCGGCAGTTCGCCCAGCAGTTCGGTGCCGTAGTCGGCGCACATGCGCGCACCACCGCCGCTGCCGAAGATGTGCTCCTCGTGGCCGCACTGCGAACACACATGGGTGCTCATGTTCTCGATGATGCCGAGGATCGGCACGCCGACCTTCTCGAACATCTTGAGACCCTTGCGTGCATCCAGCAGCGCAATGTCCTGCGGCGTGGTGACGATCACGGCGCCGGTGACGGGGACCTTCTGCGCCAGGGTCAGCTGGATGTCGCCGGTGCCCGGGGGCAGGTCGACGACCAGGAAGTCCAGATCCTGCCAGCGCGTGTCCTGCAGCAGCTGCTGCAGCGCCTGGGTGACCATGGGTCCGCGCCAGACCATCGGTGTCTCGACATCGACCAGATAGCCCACGCTCATGGTCTGCAGACCATGCGCCACGATGGGCTCCATGGTCTTGCCGTCGCGGCTTTCCGGACGCCGGTCGATGCCCAGCATGGCGGGCTGGGAAGGCCCGTAGATGTCGGCATCGAGCAGACCCACGCGTGCACCTTCGTCCTGCAGCGCCAGCGCCAGATTGACCGCCGTGGTCGACTTGCCGACACCGCCCTTGCCGGAAGCCACTGCGATGATGTTGCGGATGCCCGTGAGCGGTTTGAGGCCGCCCTGGACCGTGTGCGACATCACTTTCCAGTTGACGTTGACCTGCGCCGAAGTGACGCCCGGCAGGCCGGCCAGCACCTTCTGCAGGCGCTCGGCGATTTCCGGCGCCGCACGGCGGGCCGGATAGTGCAGCAGCACGTCGGCTTCGACAGCGCCACCATTGATGCGTACGCCGACCAGCGCCTTGTCGGCGTTGAAGCTGCGTCCGGTGTTGTGATCGATCAGGTCGCCCAACAGGGCCTGGACCGTGGGAAGGGTGATTTCCATTGCGTCTCCTGCAGTTCCCGGGATTATAGGCGGCGCCCATCGCTTTGCCCATTGCGGGCCACAGGCGAGCCGCCGGCCTTTGCTACAATGCAAGGTCGAATCCGACCGCCCCCCGCCCTCCATGCCCCGCCAGATCCTCGTCACGAGCGCCCTCCCCTACGCCAACGGCAGCATCCACCTGGGACACATGGTGGAGCACGTGCAGACCGACATCTGGGTGCGCTTCCAGCGCATGCGCGGCCACGAGATCTGGTACGTGTGTGCCGACGACACCCACGGCACCCCGGTGATGCTGGCCGCGGAAAAGGCCGGGGTGACGCCGGAGGCGCTGATCGACCAGGCGCGCGCCGAGCACCTGCGCGACTTCACCGGCTTCGGGATCTCCTACGATCTCTACTACTCCACCCATACCGACGAGACGCGCGCCTACGCCGAGCAGATCTACACGCGCCTGCAGGCGGCCGGTCTGATCGACATCCGGCCGGTGGAACAGTTCTACGATCCGCAGCGCCAGATGTTCCTGCCCGACCGCTTCGTCAAGGGCGAATGCCCGCGTTGCCACGCTGCCGACCAGTACGGCGACTCGTGCGAGGTGTGCGGCGCCTCCTACAGCCCCACCGAACTGATCAAGCCCTATTCCGCAGTGACCGGCGCCACGCCGGAACGCCGCAGTTCGGATCACCATTTCTTCCGACTGGGTGAATGCGCAGCCTTCCTGCAAGCGTGGACGCGTTCGGGCACGATCCCGGAGGCCGCCGCCAACAAGCTGGCCGAGTGGTTCGAGGCCGGGCTGTCCGACTGGGACATCAGCCGCGATGCACCCTACTTCGGCTTCGGCATCCCCGGCGCCCCGGGCAAGTTCTTCTACGTCTGGCTGGATGCCCCGATCGGCTACATGGGCACCTTCCATCATCTGGCGGCGCAGCGCGCGCTGAATTTCGACGACTGGTGGGGGCCGCAGTCACGCGCCGAACTGCACCATTTCATCGGCAAGGACATCCTGTACTTCCACAGCCTGTTCTGGCCGGCCATGCTCGCGCGTTCCGGCTACCGCACGCCGACCCGGCTGCACGTGCACGGCTTCCTGACCGTGAACGGGCAGAAGATGTCGAAAAGCCGGGGCTCCTTCATCACCGCCGCCGACTATCTGGCGCACCTCAATCCCGAATACCTGCGCTACTACTACGCCGCCAAGCTCAATGCCGGCGTCGACGATCTCGATCTCAACCTCGATGACTTCAGCGCGCGCGTCAACAGCGACCTGGTCGGCAAGTACGTCAATCTGGCCAGCCGCACGGCGGGTTTCATCCGCAAGCGTTTCGCTGGCCGCACGGCAGCGGCGCTGCACGCGCCAGCCGAAGCCCTGGTGGCACGTTTCCGCGCCGCCGCCGACGACATCGCACGCGCCTACGAGGACGGCGAGTTCAGCCGCGCCATGCGCGAGATCATGGCGCTGGCCGATCTGGCCAACCAGTACGTCGACGCCAACAAGCCTTGGGAAATCGCCAAGGATGCGGCGCGCGGCGCGGATCTGCAGGCGGTCTGCACCGCCTGCCTGGAACTGTTCCGGCTGCTGACCCTGTACCTCAAGCCGGTCCTGCCGCAGATCGCCACGCAGGTCGAAGCCCTGCTGCGCATCGCGCCGCTGGACTGGGCAGCACTGGACCGCCCGGTGCTCGACCAGGAAATCGACGAATACCGCCACCTGGTGACGCGCGTCGAGCCGGCGCACATTGCCGCCATGCTGCAGGCCAGCGCTGCTCCGGCCGCCGCGGCCGAAGCGCCACCGGCCGGGATCGCGCCCGTCGCCAGGGCCGGCATCGCCGGCGCGGCCCAGCCGGCACGCAGCGCGCCCGAGGAAGTCGCACGCCCGGCCATTCCGCCGATCGCCGACACCATCGGCATCGACGATTTCAGCCGCATCGACCTGCGCGTGGCGCGCATCATCAAGGCCGAAGCCGTTCCCGAAGCGGACAAGCTGCTGCGCCTGACCGTCGACCTGGGCGTGGAGACGCGCACGGTGTTCGCCGGCATCAAGTCGGCGTATGCACCGGAACAGCTCGAAGGCCGGTTGACCGTGGTGGTGGCCAATCTGGCGCCGCGCAAGATGCGCTTCGGCGAATCGCAGGGCATGGTGCTGGCCGCCGGCGACGGCACCGGCCTGTACATCCTGGCGCCCGACAGCGGCGCGCAGCCGGGCATGCGCATCAAGTAGGCCCGGCCCCATGACCCCGCAGCGCCCGCCGCCCTATAGCCTGGACCGCGCCGTGCTGGAGCGCGAGGTCGAGATCGAGACTTTCCGCGCCAGCGGACCGGGTGGCCAGCACGTCAACAAGACCAATTCGGCCTTGCGGCTGAAGCATCCACCCAGCGGGGTGGTGGTGATCGCCGAGGACACGCCCTCGCAGCACCGCAACCGTGAAGTCGCTTTCGAGCGCCTGATCCGGCGCCTCAAGCTGCTCAACCATGTGCCGCTCAAGCGCGTCGCGACACGCCCCACGCGCGCCTCGCGCGAGCGGCGCCTGGACGCCAAGCGGCGCGCCAGCGCCATCAAGCGCGGACGCACGCGCCAGGATCCCGAATGAGGTCCTGCTGTCAGCCGTGCTGTCGCCAGCGTGGCGTGACGCTGTCGTGCCGGTGTCGCCTTGCCGACGTGGTGTGAGCGGCGCATGGATTGCAGACTGGCCTGCGTCGAACCGGAGGACACCAGATGCTGATCCAGAAGCTGCGCCTGCAACGCGGGTGGTCGCAACAACAGCTGGCCGAACTGTCCGGCCTGAGCACACGCACCATCCAGCGCATCGAGAACGGACAGACCGCCAGTACCGAGACGCTCAAGGCGCTGGCAGCGGTGTTCGAGGTCGACTTCACCCAACTCGGTCAGGAGTCCGCCATGAATCCCTCTACCCACAGCCCAGCCGAAGCCAGTCCGGACGAAGTCCTGGCCTTGCGCCATGTGCGCAATCTGCGCGGCTTCTATACCCACCTGCTGCAGTACCTGCTGGTCGTCGCCGGCCTGGCCGCGGTCAATCTGTGGCTGTCACCGCACTACCTGTGGTTCCTGTGGGTGCTGTTCGGCTGGGGCGTGGGAATCATGAGCCACGCGCTGTCGGTGTTCCAACTGCTGCCCTGGCTGGGCGCCGACTGGGAACGCCGTCAGGTCGAGAAACGCCTGGGCCGCCGGCTGTGAGCCGAGCCCAGGCGCAGTGAGCGGGCCGGCGCTCAGTAGCTGACCTGGACCGCCGGCTCGCCCAGCCATTCCGCGAGCGCGGTCAGCAGGGTCTCGGACAGCGCCACCGGCGGCAGCTCGATTTGACAGCCCGCCGTCGCCGCCTGGTAATGGACGCGCACCGGCGTGGCGCCCGGCCGGTGCGCCGCCAACAGACGGCCCAGTTCGGCGGGATCGTCGCGCGCGCCGAAACGGATCGCCAGTGCACGCGCGAAACGCGCGCGCGCGCCGGCCAGATCGTAGAGCTGATCGGCCGCCAGGCGGATGCCGCCGGTGAAGCCGTCGAGCTGCGGCTTGCCCTCGACCACCAGCAGCTGGTCCTCGCGGATCAGCGCACGCACGCGGTCGAACAGCTCGGCAAACACCGTCACCTCGATCTTGGCCGAACCGTCGTCGAGTTCGACGATGCCCATGCGGCCGCGGCGTGTCTGCGCCACCCGGCTGCCGTAGACCACCCCGGCCACCACCACCGGCTCGTACTGCGGCACCACGTCGCACAGGCGACGGCGGATGAAGGCCTGGACCTCGCTGCGGAAGCCTTCGAAGGGGTGGCCGCTGAAGTAGTAGCCCAGGCAGGCCTTCTCGTTCTGCAGGCGTTCGCGCAGCGACCAGGGTTTGACCCGGACCAGCTCGGCCGTGGTGGCAACATCGCCCAGGCCTTCCGAGAACAGCCCGGATTGCACGATGCTGGCCGCGGCCAGCTCGGCCACCTCGAGCGCGCGCCCGACCGAGGCGAACAGGGTGGCGCGATCCTCGCCCGTGAAATCGAAGGCTCCCGCCTTGACCAGGGCCTCGATGACGCGCCGGTTGACGATCTTCTTGTCGACCCGGATGCAGAAATCGAACAGGTCGCGATAGGCGCCGCCATCCTGGCGGCAACGCACGATCTCCAGCGCGGCGTTCTCGCCCGAACCCTTGATCGCGCCCAGGCCGTAGCGGATGCTGCGCCGGTCCATCGGCACAAAGCGGTAGCCGGAGGCATTGACGTCGGGGCCGAGCACGTTGATGCCGTTGGCGATGGCGTCCTCGACGAAGATGCGTACCTTGTCGGTGTCGTCCATGTCGGCCGACTGCGTGGCCGCCATGAAGGCGGCGCAGTGATGACGCTTCAGCCAGGCGGTCTGGTAGGACACCAGGGCGTAGGCCGCCGAATGCGACTTGTTGAAGCCGTACTCGGCAAACTTCTCCATCAGGTCGAACAGCCGTCCGGCGAGTTCCTCGGACACGCCGCGGTCGGTGGCCCCCTTGCAGAAGGACAGGCGCTGCTTGGCCATTTCCTCGGCCAGCTTCTTGCCCATCGCGCGGCGCAGCAGGTCCGCCGAGCCCAGGCTGTAGCCCGCCAGCACCTGGGCGATCTGCATCACCTGTTCCTGGTAGACGATGACGCCGTAGGTCGGCTTGAGGATGGGCTCGAGCTCGGAATGGAAATAGTCGACGCGCTGCTCGCCGTGCTTGCGCGCGATGAAGTCGTCGACCATGCCGGACTGCAGGGGGCCCGGCCGGTTCAGCGCCATCAGCGCGATGATGTCCTCGAAGTTGTCCGGGCGCAGGCGCTTCTCGAGGTCGCGTGCCGTGCGCGACTCCTGCTGGAACACCGCGCTGGTGTTGCCGCTGGTGAACAGCGCGTAGGTGGCCGGATCATCGAGCGGGATGGCTTCGAGGCTGAGCGCGCAATCCTGCGCGCGCCCTTCCCTGGCTCCCAGGTCGTGGATGTAGCGCACCGCCCAGTCCAGGATGGTGAGCGTGCGCAGCCCGAGGAAGTCGAATTTGACCAGACCGACCTTCTCGACGTCGTCCTTGTCGAACTGGCTGACGATCGAAGTGGCGCCATCCTGGCAGTACAGCGGCGTGAAATCGGTCAGCCGCCCGGGCGCGATCAGCACGCCACCGGCATGCATGCCGACGTTGCGCGTGATGCCTTCGAGCTTCTCGGCCAGCGCCAGCAGTTCGGCGACCTCCTCCTCCTTGCCGGCCCGTTCGTTGAGCTGGGGTTCGAGTTCGCGCGCTCGCGCCAGGGTCATGCCGAGCTCGAAGGGCACCAGCTTGGCCAGCTGGTCGACGAAGTTGTAGGGCAGATCCAGCACGCGCCCCACATCCCGCACCACGGCCTTCGCCGCCATCGTGCCGAACGTGGCGATCTGCGACACGCAATCGGCGCCGTACTTGTTGCGCACGTACTCGATCACGCGTTCGCGGCCGTCCTGGCAGAAGTCGACGTCGAAGTCGGGCATCGAGACGCGCTCGGGATTAAGGAAGCGCTCGAACAGCAGGTCATAGCGGATCGGGTCGAGGTCGGTGATCCCCAGGCAGTAGGCCACCAGCGAGCCGGCACCCGAGCCGCGCCCGGGCCCCACCGGCACGCCATTGTGCTTGGCCCAGTTGATGAAATCGGCCACGATCAGGAAATAGCCGGAGAAGCCCATCTGCACGATGGTGTTGGTCTCGAAGGCCAGCCGTTCCTCGTAGGCGGGCCGTTCGGCTTCGCGCCGGGCAGGATCGGGAAACAGCTGTTCGAGCCGCACCTCGAGCCGGCGCCGCGATTCGGCCAGCATGAATTCGTCGAGTCCGCTGCCGTCCGGCGTGGGGAAGTCCGGCAGCCTGGGCTTGCCGAGCTCGAGTTCCAGATTGCAGCGCTGCGCGATGACCACGCTGTTGGCGAGCGCGACCGGCAGGTCGGCAAAGCGCGCGGCCATCTCGGCGCGGGTGCGGAAGTGCTGCTGCGGCGTGAAATCGTGCGGCCGGCGCTTGTCCGACAGCACCCAGCCGCCGCCGATGCACACGCGTGCCTCGTGTGCCTTGAAATCGTCCGGCTGCAGGAACTGGATCGGATGGGTGGCCACCAGCGGAAGCCCGCTGACCCCCGCCAGCGCCACCGTGGCCTGCAGCAGAGCCTCTTCCTGCGGCTGGCCGGAACGCTGCACTTCCAGATAGAAATTACCCGGGAACAGCGCCGACCAGGCCGCTGCGGCGGCCACCGCCGCTTCGAACTGGCCGGCCAGCAGGCTCTGGCCGACATCGCCCTGGGCGGCGCCCGACAGGGCCAGCAGTCCCTGCCCGAGTTCGCCCAGCCAGGCGCGGTCGATTTCGGCCTGGCCGCGCCGCTGGCCGCTGCGATAGGCGCGCGACAGCAGCTCGCACAGATTGTGGAAACCCTGGCGCGAGCGCACCAGCAGCAGCAGGCGCGAGGACGTGCCGCGCTCGTCCTGCGGTGCGATCCACACGTCGCATCCGCACAGCGGCTTGATGCCCTTGCCGCGCGCGGCCTGGTAGAACTTGACCAGGCCGAACAGGTTGCCGAGATCGGTCAGCGCACAGGCCGGCTGCGCGTCATCGCGCAGCATGCCGATCAGCCGGTCGATCTGGACGATGCCATCGGTCACCGAATATTCGCTGTGCACGCGCAGGTGCACGAAGCCCGGATCGCTGGGGAGCGCGGCCGGCGCCGCGCTGCCGGCCTCGGCATCCATCGCCGTCAGGGGTGCGTTCATGGCACCGCCCTGCGCTGCACGAAGAAGGCGCGCAGCAACTGTGCCGACTGCTCGGCCAGCAGGCCGCCTTCGGCCCTGGCGTGATGGTTGAGACGCGGTTCGGCGAACAGGTCGATCACGCTGCCGGCGGCCCCGGACTTGGGGTCGGCAGCCCCCCACACCACACGCTCGACGCGCGCCCACAACAGCGCGCCGGCACACATGGCACAGGGCTCGAGCGTGACGTACAGCGTGGTACCCGGCAGGCGATAGTTGCGCGCATGCTGACCGGCCGCGCGCAAGGCCAGGATCTCGGCGTGAGCGCAGGGGTCGTGGCCGGCCAGCGGGGCATTCCAGCCTTCGCCGATCACTTCGCCGGCGCGCACCAGCACCGCGCCCACCGGCACCTCACCATGCTGCGCGGCGGTGCACGCGAGCTCGAGCGCGCGCGTCATGAAGCCCAGGTCGGCGGCGGCCGGATCCGGCGCGGCACCAGCGGAAGCAGAAGGATTCATGGGTCACACCGCCTCAAGTCAGCGCCTCGCGCCAGGCTGCGGCGTCGAAACCGAGCAGACAGCGATCGCCGAGGTCCAGCACCGGACGCTTGATCATCGAGGGCTGCGCCAGCATCAGGGCGATCGCGCGCTCGCGGTCCAGCCCTTCGCGCAGCGCGGGATCGAGCTTGCGGAAGGTCTGCCCGGCGCGATTGATGACGCGCTCCCAGCCGCAGCGCTCGCACCAGGCCTCGAGCCGGGCGCGCTCGATGCCGGAACGCTTGAAGTCGTGCAGGACATGTTCCAGGCCCTGGCTGGCGAGAAAGTCGCGGGCCTTGCGGACGGTGTCGCAGTTGGCGATGCCGTAGACGGTGATCATGATGCGTAGGCTGCAATCCAAACCGCGATCGTACACGCGTTCCGCGCTCCCGCGGCAGGGCATCCGGCCGGTCGTCGCTGCGCGGTCGCGAGCCAGCTGGCATGATGGCGCAGGAGTCCCTGCGCGACGTGGTATCGAATGATGAGCACCTGGTTCAACTTCGCCGTCGCCATCGGCATCGGCCTGCTGGTGGGTCTCGAGCGCGAGCGCTCCAAGGGCGAGGGACCGACGCGGCGGCCGGCCGGCATCCGTACCTTTGCGCTGACCGCCTTGTCCGGTGCGATCGCCATGCACCTGGGCGGCATCGTGCTGCTCGCAGTGGCCGAACTCGGCGTGATCGCGCTGACTGCCCTGGCCTACGCACGCAGCCGCGAGACCGATCCGGGGCTGACCACCGAAGTCGGCCTTGCCGCCACTCCGCTGCTCGGCGGCCTGGCCATGGCCGACACCCTGCTCGCGGCAGCGCTGGGCGTGTGCATGGCCGTGGTCTTCGCTGCCAAGGCACCCCTGCACGGCTTTGTCAGGCGCATCCTGAGCGAAGCCGAATTCAATTCCGGCCTGGCGATCGCGGTCGCCACCCTGGTGATCTGGCCGCAGTTGCCCGACCGCTACCTGGGACCGCTGCAGGCCATCAATCCGCACGCCATCTGGCTGCTGGTGATCCTGATGATCGGCCTGGGCACCTGCGGCCAGATCGCCACGCGCGCCCTGGGTTCACGCCTGGGACTGGCAATCGCGGGTTTCGCTTCCGGCTTCGCATCAAGCACGGCGACGATCGCCGCGATGGCCGCTCGTGCCGGCAGCGACCCGGCCAGCCTCCCGGCCGCCGTGGCGGGTGCGATCTTCTCCTCAGTGGCGACATTCGTGCAGCTGGCCGTGCTGCTGGCCACGGTGTCGCCCGTCACGCTGCGGCTGATCGCGCCGGCCCTCGGTGCGGGCGCCCTGGTTGCTGCCGGCTACGGCCTGGTATTCGTGCTCGGCGGCAGCACGACCCGGAACCAGGCCGGCACTGCCACGGGCAGCGCCTTCAGCGTCAAGACCAGCCTGCTGCTGTGCGCCATGGTGGCCTTGATCCAGCTGCTGACCGCCGCCCTGCGCAACTGGCTCGGTACCACCGGCGTAATGGCCGGCGCCGTGCTGGCGGGTCTGGTCGATGCACACTCGGCGTCGATCTCGGTGGCCGCACTGGCGGCCGCAGGCCGGCTCGAGGCCAGCCAGGCGCTCTTGCCGATCCTGGCTGCCGTGAGCAGCAATGCGCTGGCCAAGCTGGTCATGAGCTGCATGGGCGGTTCGCAAGCATTCGCCGTGCGCGTCGCACCGGGCCTGCTGCTGTCCCTGGGCGCCGCCTGGGCGGTCGCGCTGCGGACGCTTGCCGGCTGAGCCGCCGGCAGGCGCAAGGCAGCGTGCGGCTTACTGCCCGGGCAGCAGCGGGATCACACCCGGTATCAGGAACTGCTGGATGGCAACCAGCAGACCCAGCAGCAGGGTGAGCACGATGCTGTGCCAGAAGGTGCGCGCGAACACCGCGCCTTCGTGGCCGGCCATGCCGGTGACCGACACGCCGGTGGCAATGTTCTGCGGCGAGATCATCTTGCCCATCACGCCGCCCGAGGAGTTGGTGGCCGCAAACAACACCGGCGACAGATCGAGCTGACGTGCGGCCACCACCTGCAGGTTGCCAAACAGCGCATTGCCCGAGGTATCACTGCCCGAAAGCATCACAGCCACCCAGCCCAGGAAGGGCGACAGCAGCACGAACCAGCTGCCGGTCGAGGCCACGCCCAGGCCCAGGGTGTAGGCCAGTCCGGAATAGTTCATCAGGTAGGCAAGGCCCACGATCAGCATCACGGTGACGACGGCCAGCCAGCACTGCCGCAGGGTCTGGCGCACACACGCGACGAAGCCGGCCGGTGACAGACGCACCAGGGTGGCCGTGATCAGGCAGGCCACCAGGATGGCGGTACCGGTCGACATCGGCTGGAACAACCAGAAGGCATCGTAGGGCTTGTTGTTGTAGAGCGTGATCGAGATCATGCGGTGCAGTCCAGGCCACTGGACCTTCTGCGCCCACAGGGTGGGAATCTTGTACGAGGTCCACACGATGACCGTCGCCGACACCACCACCCAGGGCAGCCAGCCCTGCCAGTCGGGCACGCCGGCAGCGGCGCCCCCTTGTTCCTGCGGGCGATGCGCGATCGCGAACTCGGGATCCGGCCGTGGTTGCCACACCTTGAGGAACAGCAGCGTGGCAATCAGCGAACCGAGCGCCGACAGCACGTCGGTGAGCGCATAGTCGAGCAGATTGGAGGAGGCGAACTGCGACAGCGCGAAGCTGCCGCCCGCGACCAGCAGCACCGGCCACAGGGCACGCACCGAGCGCCAGCCGCCGTACAGCGCCATCACGTAGAAAGGCAGCACCACCGCAATCACCGGCAGTTGGCGGCCGATCATGGCGCCAAGCACCGGCGCCGGCAGATTGGTCACCGCACCGAGTACCGTGACCGGGGCCCCCAGGGCACCGAAAGCCACTGGCGCGGTATTGAAGATCAGCACGTAGACCAGCGCTTCCAGGGGCGGATATCCGACCAGGATCAGCAGCGAACTGGTGATCGCCACCGGAGTGCCGAAACCCGACACGCCTTCGAGCAGCGCACCGAAGCAGAAGCCGACCACCACCAGCACCACGCGCCGGTCATTGGGCAGATGCCGCACCACCCAGTTACGGAAAGCCTCGAAGCGCCCGGACCGCACCGCGATGTTGTAGAGCAGCAGGGCATTGACCACGATCCACATCACCGGCCACAAGGCGAAGACCGCGCCATTGAACACGGCATTCAGCGCCAGGTTCACCGGCATGGTCCAGACGCTGACGGCAATGATCAAGCCGACGACCAGACCGGCCAGCGCGGCCTGCCAGGCCGGCCGGCGCAGCACCCCCAGCAGGACCAGGACCATCAGGATCGGCAACAGCGCGGTGGCAAATGAAAGCCCGAGGCTGCCGCCGACGGGACTCAGGACTTGCGCGAACATTGGGAGCTCTCCTCTGGTGGTATTTTTTTCAGACCATGCCGTATGATGGTAGGCGAAGGACACCGAGATTGTCCATGCCGGGTGCTGTCAGGCTTCCACGCCGACCGCCCGCGCGGCCGCACCATGCGAGTCCGGAGGGGACCTTGATCCGCACCATCAAGCTCAGCGACACCATCGCCGAGCATCTGGAAAAGTTGATCCTGGAGGGCGTGCTGCGCCCGGGCGAGCGGCTGGCGGCCGAGCGCGAGCTGGCCGACCGGCTGCAGGTATCACGCGTCTCCCTGCGCGAGGCGCTCGAGAAGCTGCAGCAGAAAGGCCTGCTCAGTACCAGCAAGGCCGGCACCGTGGTGGCGCAGTTCCTGGACCCGCTGTCACGCCCGCTGGCGGCATTGCTGGCCGACACGCCGCGCGCCACTGCCGACTACCTGGAATACCGCCGCATCATCGAAGCCCAGGCCGCGGCCATGGCTGCCACGCGCGCCACCGCAGTCGACCGGCAGGCGATCCAGGCCTGCTGCGCGGCCATGCGCGAGGCGCATGTGCTGGAGGATCCCAGCGCCGAAGCGGCCATCGACGCCGACCTGCACCAGCTGGTCTACGAAGCAGCCCACAACGTCGTCGTGCTGCACGTGATGCGCGTGTTCAGCGAGCTGCTGCGCAACGACGTGCTGTACAACCGCAACCACCTGTATCGCCGCCATGGTGTGCGCGACCAGCTGCTGGCGCAGCACCTGGCAATCGCCGACGCGATCCTGGCCGGCGATCCGGCCGCTGCCGAAAAGGCCGCCGCCGCGCATATCGGCTTCACCTCGAATACCATCGACGCCATCCGCCTGGATCAGGCGCGCACCGAGACCTCGCAGCAGCGCGTGACGCGCTCGGACCTGCTTGCCGGCAGCTGATGCGCAGCTTCGTCCATGCGCCGGCAAGGCGCGCCGGACGGGGGATGAACGCGCGCTGCGCGGCACGCTATGATGGCAGGCGTGCCATGAAACAGGACCCCGGAAATGAGTGATTTCCCGCAGGACATCTTCTCCGAACCCGCCGACATCGATGTCGACACGCTGGCCAATCTGGGCCCGCTGCGCGCCATGGCCGGGGTGTGGGAAGGCCGCCGCGGCCTGGACGTCAAGCCCAAGGCGGACGGGCCCAGGAAGCAGGCCTTCGTCGAACGCATCGAGCTGCAGCCGATCGATCCGCAGACCAATGGACCGCAACTGCTGTACGGCCTGCGCTACCACACCCACGTGACCAAGCCCGAGCAGGTCAAGACCTATCACGACCAGGTCGGCTACTGGCTGTGGGAACCGGCCACCGGCACGGTGATCCACACGCTGACCATTCCGCGCGGACAGACCGCCATGGCATCGGGCCGGGCCACGGCGGATGCCACCGCGTTCGAACTGCTGGCCACCCAGGGCCAGGAGACGTTCGGCATCTGCTCGGCGCCGTTCCTGCAGCACGCCTTCCGCACGGTCGAGTTCCGCATCCAGGTCACCATCAACTCCGATGGCACCTGGGGCTACGAGGAGGACACCGTGCTGATGATCCGCGGCCAGGAGGCGCCTTTCCACCACACCGACCGCAACCTGCTGAGCCGGATCGCCGAGCCGACGCCCAATCCCCTGGCACGCTGAACGCGGCGGCACGGCCGCGCGCAGCGCCCGCGCGCGGACAGGCGCTCAGGCGTAGAAGGGTTCGCCGGCGCGGATGCGCGCCAGGATGGCATCCAGCAAGGCGCGGTCGGCGGTGTGATCGCCCTTGTAGCCGATGCCGCCGATATGCCACCACGCGTCGTCGATGATCTGCAGCCGCTCCTGGCCGGCACCGGGCACCGTGCAGGGCCGCCATTGCCGGTCGGCGAAACGGCTCTGCGCGGGATCCACATGCCGGTAGAGCGCGTGGTAGTTCATGCCGGCGGTATCGAGGTTCTTCGAAAAATCGTAGAGGAAATCGAGGCCGAAGCGCCGCGTGGCCTGGTAGTCGAAGAACAGGAAACCGGCCCACAGGTACCAGTACTGCACGCCGCCGATGCGATCGCCGGGGCAGTAGATGCCGTACGCGAGCTGGCTGCCGACGCGCTTGGCCAGCTCGTAGCGCCGGAAGGGAATGCAGTCGTGGTCGAGAAAGCCGAAGGTGCGCGGCTGGAGCGCCGGCAGGATGCGATCGTGCACGTACTGCATGGCCTGCGCATGGCTGCGGTTGACGTGCCGGCGCGTGTTGGGCGGCAGGCCGACATACGGCACCCCATAGCGGTCACACACGGCGCGAATGGCATGGCGCGCGTCCGCATGATTCGAGTTGTCGCAGACCAGGATGCGCGCATCCGGAACGTGCAGCGCCCAAAGTTCGAGCAGCAGCTCGATGGCCCAGGCCTGCTCGAACGCGATCACGCACGTGAGGTCGCTGCCGACCAGTTCCGGATGGCGCAGCGCCAGGCCGTCATGCTTGGCGCCACTGGCCAGATAGCGGTACATGTAGACGCGGTTGCGCACGTTGCGCAGCCTGCGCGCGAAGCGGTCCAGCCTGTCCTTGATGATGCGAAGTGCCATGTGTCCCTGTGCTGCGCAGCGCCGGTCGGGCTGCTGCGGCGAATCGGTCGAAGATCGGAAAATCGCAAGATCGGCGCCAGGTGCGTGCCTTCCGGCAGCACGAAGCCCACCAACCTCAGGCCGTATTATGCCTGCACCGGCCTTGCCATCCGACACCGGGCCCGGCGCCGCGTGCGCCGGCCATCAGGGACTGCGGGTGTTCCGGCGCAGCACGCCCTTGCAGCGTTCGGAGCAGGTCTTGACCTTGTCCCAATCGCGCGCCCACTTCTTGCGCCAATCGAATGGTCGTCCGCAGGCAGCACAGATCTTCTGCGGCAAATTGGACTTGGTATGGCGCTTGTCCGTCACAGGCCCGCCAGAAAGTCCGCCGCGCTGGCGCTGATGCGCGCCTGCTCCGCGGGGGCGAATTTGTCGTAGGTGCGGACCATCTGCGCCATGCGGGGATTGCTGCCAATCGTGTCGCGATTCCTCGCGATGAAGTCCCAGTAGAGCGCGTTGAACGGGCAGGCCTGGGGCCCGGTGCGCTGCCTGACGTCGAAGCGGCAGGCGCCGCAGTAGTTGGACATGCGCTTGATATAGGCGCCGCTGGCCGCATAGGGCTTCGAGGCCAGAAGACCACCATCGGCAAACTGGCTCATGCCGACCGTATTGGGCAGTTCCACCCATTCGAAGGCGTCGGCGTAAACGCTCAGGTACCACTCGTGCAAGGCATGCGGATCGATTCCGGCCAGCAGCGCGAAGTTGCCGGTCACCATCAGACGCTGGATGTGGTGGGCGTAGGCGAGTTCCCTGGTCTGGGTGACCGCCGCCTTGACGCAGGCCATGTCCGTGTCGGCAGTCCAGTAGAAATCGGGCAGCGGGCGCGAATGGCCGAAGAAGTTGCTGCGCTCGTAGCCCGGCATCTTCAGCCAGTAGATTCCGCGCACATACTCCCGCCATCCGATGATCTGACGGATGAAGCCCTCGGCCGCATTGAGCGGCGCCTTGCCGGCGCGATATGCCGCCTCGACCTGGCGACAGACGCGCAGGGGATCGAGCAGCCCGCAGTTCAGGTACTGCGAAATGGCGGAGTGGTAGAGAAAGGGCTCGCCGGCAAGCATGGCGTCCTGGTAGTCACCGAACTGCGGCAGCGCCTGCTCGATGAAGCCTGCAAGGGCCGCCTCGGCATCCCTGCGCGTCACGGCGAACCAGAACGGCGCAAGATCGCCAAAGTGATCGGCAAATCGCGCCGCGACCAGCGCCAGGACCTCGCTGGTGATGGCGTCGGGTACGAAGGCTTTCGGCCTTGGCATGAACAGGTCGACGGCGGCCGCCTTGCGGTTCTCGCTGTCGAAGTTCCATCTGCCGCCGACCGGCTGATCGCCGTCCATCAGCAGCCCGGTCCGGCGGCGCATGTCGCGGTAGAAGTACTCCATCCGCAAGGACTTGCGTCCCTGCGCCCAGGTCCTGAACGCCTCATGCGAACACAGGAAGCGATCATCGGGAAGGACGTCGACCGGGATGGAAAAGCGCGTCTTCCAGCTCTCGATTTCGCGCGCGACGCGCCATTCGGCGGCCTCGGTCACGACCACGCGCTGCGGCCGGTGCCTGGCGATGGCATGGTCGAGCTGGTCGGTGAAGCCTGGGTGATTGTCCGCAGATCCGAGCGTCACATAGTCGACGTGCCATCCGCGCGCCCGCAGCTCTGCGGCGAAGTGGCGCATGGCCGCAAAAATGAAGGCGATCTTCTTCTTGTGATGCCACACCGAGGTGGCCTCATCGTGAAGCTCGGCCATCAGCACCAGGTCGCGCGCCGGGTCGGCGCCAGCAAGGCTGGACAGCGTTGGCGTGAGTTGATCGCCAAGCACCAGGATCAGCGTGCGCACGCCGGCCATCAGAAGTCCCATTCCAGTTGCGGATCCGCGCCCGGCGTGAGAGCCGGTTTCCGCTTGCGGCCCGTCGCGGGACTGCCAGCCTTTCGGCTGCCGTGCCGGGCGACGATTTCCTTCGCCGCCTGCTTGTGATCTGCGCGCTTGCGTACGGCATGGAGCGCGTCACGAGCGGCCCGCGCCGCTTCCGCATGGTCCACGATGGGCGGCGGATAGCACAAGGCACCGACGCCGGGCCACTGCCAGGGCTCGTGAATGAATTCCTGTGGCACAGACTCGAGTTCCGGCACGAACGCGCGCACGAAGCGGCCCGTCGGGTCGTGGTCAAGACCCTGTTTCACCGGGTTATAGACCCGCATGGCGTTGATTCCTGTCGTTCCCGATTGCATCTGCACCTGCGACCAGTGGATGCCGGGTTCATAGTCGACAAACTTGCGCGCCAGATGCAGCCCGGTTTCGCGCCACGGCAGCCATAGATCGTAGCTGGCAAAGGACATCAGCATGGCGCGCATGCGGAAGTTGATCCAGCCATGCTGATTGAGCGCGCGCATGCAGGCGTCGATGAACGGAAATCCGGTGGCGCCTTCGCTCCAGGCCGCCAGACGATGCGGATCAGCGACCTCAGGCCGAACACCGTCGTAGGCGCGGTGAAGGTTCTCGAACTCGATCCGCGGCTCGTCCTCGAGCTTCTGCATGAAGTGGCAATGCCAGTGCAGACGACCGACGAACGCGACCACGGACGCCCGCCGGCGGCCCGCATCGACAGCGTCCGAAAGCTTCAATGCGCGCATCCGCCCCCAGCTTGCCTGGGCAACTTCACGCATGGAGATCGTGCCCCAGGTGAGGTGCGGCGACAGGCGGGAACAGGCGTCGAAAGCGGTGACCGGGCTCGACATCTGGTGGCGATACGCGCGACCGCGTTCGCTGAGAAAGCTTCCGAGTGTGGCCAGGCCAGCCGCTCGACCGCCGGGCTGACGAGCAGGGCAAGGATCCGGCGCAAGGCCCAATTCGGCCGAGGTCGGGATCTGGCACGGCCACGCGCCTTCGATGGGCACAAGCGCCCCCGGCGCCGGCGCCAGGGGCTCGGCCATGTCATGGTCCCAGGCTTTCGCCCAGCCGTTGCGGGACTTGAGACGGCGAATCACGCCGAACTGCCGCGCTTCGTGCCAGGCGACGCCAGCGCCTGTGGCCCAATCCGCCACTGCCAGATCCCGCGCATAGGTCCAGCCATTGCCGGTCTCCTCGTGGCTCCACAAGGCCGCGATGCCGTGGCTTTGATGCAGTCGCTGCAGGATCTGCACGGCATCGCCCACCATGACGCACAGGGGCTGGCCGAGAGCCGCCAGCGTTGCGTGAAGTTCGACCAGACACTCGGCGGCAAAGTCCCACTGGCGCGCCGAGGCGTCGGCCTGCGCCCAAAATCCCGGCTCAGCGATATACAGCGGCAGGACCGGGCCCGCCTCGATCGCCCGGATCAATGGCCGGTGATCGACGACGCGCAGGTCGCGCTTGAACCATACGATGTTGAGGGGGCGCGTCATGTCATTTTCCTGCCAGACCGGCGTCATTGTTCCGGCCTGATGCGTCGCTGGGACCGAACCTGGGTGAACATTGTTCCAGACGAACACGGATTGCCTGAGGCCGTGGATCGGCAGATGCTGAGTCATGGGCCAGATACACTTGGGGGACACCCAGTCGGGGCATCGCGCATGGAGAGGCACTCGATCGACATGTCCGCTACCCGATGCCGGCGAGCAGCCGGTCGATGAGGTCACTGGCGAATCGGCGCCTCAGGACGTCGAGTCCTGCCTGGACGCTACATCCAAGAGTCGAATTTGGATTTCCGAGACACCTTCTCGGATTTCTCGCAAAGCAAAGCAGTCATGATCGCATCGAGTTCGCTGCACTACGCCGCAGCAAGTTGTCCCAATAGGTACTGAACTTCACCATGTCTCCATGCAGCGTGCTCATGGAGTCCGAGGTGAAACAGCTCTTGCAAACGTCCAATGCGCTCCCCTTGCCGGGAACCGAAGCCTACGAGTTGCTGCCGCGGTTTCCGAAACGTAGCCCCCTTCCCTTCCGGCGCACTGTCCGCCGTCAAGAACTGCGGCTGATCGTCCCCTTGGCCGAAACGACGATCTACGAAATGGAGCGCCGCGGCGCCTCGAAGCCGGATGTCCACCTACGAAAAACGCGCCCTGTTCGGGCGGGTTCGAGTGAGGCATGAAGCCGGGCAACGCTCTTCAACCAACCAAGGCTTGCAGCTCCTTGGACGCCGAGCGAGACAAGCGCCGGCCTTCCTTCGCCACATTGACCTGCAAGGCCACCCGCGCCACGTCCAGCACATCCTTGGCCAGCAAGTAGCTGCCCTTGGCCTGCAACCAGGCCAGCACATCCGCCAAGTGCCAGATCGACGCGCTGCCCTCATGCACCGGCGCCGGGAAGCTACCCGGATGGGCCAGCATCAGCTTGCGCATATTCTGCCGCGACACGCCCACGATGTCGGCCACGTCGGTTAGCCCGACCAAATCTGGCGCCACCTCGATGAGCCGCGCCGACGGCGCGGCGCGGCGAACGTCTGCCAACGCACTGCGCACTGCGGCGCTAGCATCGGCCGCCTCGCGGGTGAACTCCAACGCCAAGCGGCTCGGCTGCCCGATGCCTACCAAGGCATCGTCGCAGCCGGCTTCCCCCAAGCGCTCGACCAGTGCATTCGGGTCGCGGTCGTCGTCGGCAAGCTGGTACTTCAAGGTGAAGGTGTATTCCATCGCGCTACTCCTTAGCACCGTCGTCAGCCTCGCGCTGCTTGCGGTGCGTGGTGCAGTTGTCCACGACGCGCCGCAGCGGCACTCCCCATCGTTGTATGGACAGTAAATGCGCCCCCAGGCATGACTGCCGCCGACTTCGACGCGCCAGCCCTGCCCTTCGGCGTGTCTGAGAGCTGCCTCGACCTCTTTCTTCGGATGAGGGGAACGAACCATCAGTGATCTCGAGTATGGGGATGATCGACCAGGTTGTCAAGTGACAACCTGGTCGCCATTTCAGGCCGTTGCACTCAGCGCCGGCACCACCACGTTCTCCGGCATCAGCTTCGGCACGTAGGTCTGCCCGTCGATCCACGCATCGACCATGTTGGCCCACCACGTACATTCCATCCCGGTCAAAAGCCTTGTAAGTCTTGGACTTAGGCTTGAAGTTGCGCAGTGATGTGTCGGTAAGCATCGAGGTTTTTCCTCCGGTTCATGACGGCGTTTACCGTCAGGGGCCAGGAGACCTGCTGATGCCCGGGAAGCCGCATGAAACCATGCTTTCCCGAGGAGACTTTTACCGTCAAAGACGGCTTTGGTCTGGATAGTGAACGGGAGGGTCTTGATCCGGCCTCCGGTTCTTACCGCCAGTTCTACCGCCAGCGTGCTCCGCTGGCCGGCGATTGCCACCGATAGCTGCCGTGACTTATTTTATTCAAAATCAACACGTTATGGCAATCTTTCGATCGCTGGCGATAGTCCCCGAAGGACGTCAAGTCACTCCCACTCGATGGTCGCCGGCGGCTTGCCCGAGATGTCGTAGACCACGCGGTTGATGCCACGCACCTCGTTGATGATGCGGTTGGACACGCGCCCCAGCAGCTCGTAGGGCAGATGCGCCCAGCGCGCCGTCATGAAGTCGGTGGTCTCGACCGCGCGCAGCGCCACCACATGCTCGTAGGTGCGGCCGTCGCCCATCACGCCCACCGAGCGTACCGGCAGGAACACCGCAAAGGCCTGTGCCACCTTGTCGTACCAGCCGGCGTCGCGCAGTTCCTGGATGAAGATCGCGTCGGCACGCTGCAGCAGGCTCACGTGGTCGGGCTTGATGTCGCCCAGCACGCGCACACCAAGACCTGGTCCCGGGAAGGGGTGGCGGAAGATCATCTCGCGTGGCAGGCCGAGTTCCAGTCCCAGGCTGCGCACCTCGTCCTTGAACAGCTCGCGCAGCGGCTCGAGCAGCTTGAGCTTGAGGGTATCGGGCAGGCCGCCGACATTGTGGTGCGACTTGATGTTGTGCGCCTTCTTGCTCTTGGCGCCGGCGGACTCGATCACGTCCGGATAGATGGTGCCTTGCGCCAGCCAGCGCGCGGCGGGCAGCTTGCGCGCCTCGCGCTGGAAGACCTCGACGAACTCGCGGCCGATGATCTTGCGCTTGGCCTCGGGGTCGGAAACGCCGGTGAGATGGTGGAAGAAGGCGGTCCGCGCGTCGACGCGCAGCACCTTCATGCCCAGATTGCCAGCGAAGGTGGTCATCACCTCGTCCGACTCGCCCAGGCGCAGCAGTCCGTGGTCGACGAACACACAGATCAGCTGGTCGCCGATGGCGCGATGGATCAGCGCGGCGGCGACGGAGGAATCGACACCACCGGACAGGCCCAGCACCACCTGCTCGTCGCCGACCTGGGCGCGGATGGAGGCCACCGCACGCTCGAGGAAGTCGGGCATGGTCCAGCTGCGCGACAGGCCGCAGATCTCGTGCACGAAGCGTTCCAGCATGCGCTGGCCCTGCGCCGTGTGGGTGACCTCGGGATGGAACTGGACGCCATAGTAGCGGCGCTCCTCGTCGGCCATGGCGGCGATCGGGGTGGCTTCGTTGTCGCCGATCACCTTGAAACCGGGCGGCAGCTCGGCCACCTGGTCGCCGTGGCTCATCCACACGTCGAGCAGGCCGTGGCCCTGGGCGTTGACGCGATCCTCGATTGCGCGCAGCAGCGCCGAATGCCCGCGCGCACGGATTTCGGCATGCCCGAACTCGCGCACGCCGGCCGCCGCCACCCTGCCGCCCAGCTGCTCAGCCATGGTCTGCATGCCGTAGCAGATACCGAGCACGGGCACACCCAGACCGAACACCGCGGCGGGCGCACGTGGCGAAGGGCTCACGGTGACCGACTCGGGACCGCCGGACAGGATCACCCCGGACGGCGCGAAGGCCTCGATGAAAGCATCGTCCACGTCCCAGGGATGCAGTTCGCAATACACGCCAGTCTCGCGCACGCGGCGCGCGATCAGCTGGGCGTACTGGGCGCCGAAATCAAGGATCAGGATGCGGTCGTGCGGCGCTGCCTCAGTCGACATGGTAATTGGGCGCTTCCTTGGTGATCTGGACGTCATGCACGTGCGACTCGCGCATACCGGCGTTGGAAATCTGGACGAACTCGGCGCGCGCATGCACCGACTCGATGTCGGCGCAACCGAGGTAACCCATGCTGGAACGCACGCCGCCCATCAGCTGGTGGATCACGGCGCTGACCGGGCCCTTGTACGGCACGCGGCCTTCGACACCCTCCGGCACCAGCTTGTCGGCCTGATCCTCGTTGTCCTGGAAATAGCGGTCGCTCGAACCCTGCTGCATGGCGCCCAGCGAGCCCATGCCGCGATAGGACTTGTAGGAACGTCCCTGGAACAGTTCGATGTCGCCGGGCGCCTCTTCGGTACCCGCGAACAAGCCGCCCACCATCACGCAGTCGGCGCCTGCCGCCAGCGCCTTGGCGATGTCGCCGGAGTAGCGCACGCCGCCGTCTGCGATGCAGGGCACGCCGCTGCCGGCGAGCGCCGTGGACACGTTGTGGATGGCGCTGATCTGCGGCACGCCGACGCCGGCGACGATGCGCGTGGTGCAGATCGAACCGGGACCGATGCCCACTTTGACGCAGTCGGCACCGTGTTCCACCAGCGCCAGCGCGCCGGCAGCGGTGGCGATGTTGCCGCCGATCACGTCGATCGAGGGGAAGTTGCGCTTGACCCAGCGCACGCGGTCGAGCACGCCCTGCGAGTGGCCGTGCGCCGTGTCGACCACGATGGCATCGACACCGGCCTCGGCCAGCAGCGCGACACGTTCCTCGGTACCCTCGCCGACGCCGACCGCGGCACCGACCAGCAGCCGGCCAAGGTTGTCCTTGGCGGCACTCGGATGCTCGCTGGACTTCATGATGTCCTTGACGGTCACCAGCCCGCGCAGTTCGAACTGTTCGTTCACCACCAGCACACGCTCCAGGCGATGCTCATGCATCAGCTTCATCGCCTCGTCGCGGCTCGCTCCCTCGCGCACCACCACCAGGCGGTCGCGCGGCGTCATGATGTTCTGTACCGGCTGTTCCAGGTTGTGCTCGAAGCGCAGGTCGCGGTTGGTGACGATGCCGACGACACGCCCCGCATCCACGACCGGAAGGCCGGAGATGCGATGCTGGCGCGTGAGGACCAGCACTTCGCGTACGCTCATGCCTGGGGTGACGGTGATCGGATCCTTGACCACACCGCTTTCGAAGCGTTTGACCTTGGCGACTTCGGCAGCCTGTTGCCGCGCCGGCATGTTCTTGTGGATGATGCCCATACCGCCTTCCTGCGCCAGTGCGATGGCGAGGCGCGCCTCGGTGACCGTATCCATGGCTGCGGACAGCAGCGGCAACTGCAGACGGATCTGGCGGGTCAGGCGGGTCGCGAGCGAGACATCGCGGGGAAGGACAGCGGAATGAGCAGGAACAAGCAGGACATCGTCGAAGGTAAGCGCTTTCTCGACTACGCGCATGGCAGAAGGCCCCCGTGCAAAACGGCATTATACGCAAGTCGGCCGTACGACCCAAACGGCCGCTTGGGGGGCACGTGCGCGTGAACATATTTAATTGTTTGCCAAGCCTGCCGAGCTTTGCGATGATAGTTTCTGAAGGTCACGGCGTAACCCTTTAAAGTTACAGAATTTTGCGGCCCTTCATCCAGGAGTGCAGCGTTTCCACTCTCGCGTATTGTTGAATTTGAGCGACACTACCCCATGGTCAAAATTCCGGCTCGTATCAGCCTTTTCCTGATCGCCATTGCAGCGGGCGGCGCCAGCGTGCCGGCCCTGGCGGATGTCTACAAATGGGTCGACGCCCAGGGCCACACGCACTATTCGGACGTGCCGCCCGGAGCCGGCGTCAAGTCCGAGTCGGTGCTGAGCATCCGGCCGAGCATCGCACCGGCCGCCGATACGCCGGCCAGCGGCAGCGCGAACGCCAAGATGAACGATGGCACCACGGAGAACCCCAAGGCTTCCGCGCTGCGTGGCAAGATGATCGGTGTCGAACAGGTCGACAATTCCCCCGAAGCCCAGAAACAGCGCGAGGAGGCCTGCCAGCGCATGCGCACCGAAATGAACCTGCTCGGCACGGACAACCGGGTGTTCACCCTGGATGCCAATGGTGAGCGCACCTACGTTGATGATGACACCCGCGCCGCACGCCTGGGTGAACTGAAGCAGCAGATATCGGCCGGATGCAAGTGAAGGCACTGCATGTGCGCAGCCGCCTGCGGCTGCTTCCGGTCTCGCTCGCGATCACGCTGGCATGTGCCGAAGCACATGGCGTGGGACTGGGCGAGCCGATCGTGCGCAGCTACATCGGCAGCCCGCTGCGTATCGAAGTTCCGCTTCATCTGGCGCGCGGCGAGACGGTCGACGAGCATTGCATCAGCCTGCGTCCGGTGTCCGGCGGGCCTGAAGTATCGCAGAACCTGCCGCTTGAGCTGAAGGTGATCGACGGTGAGCGCCCGCATCTGCTGATCGAGTCCACGCGCGTGGCGCGCGAACCCTTTGCGACCCTGCGCGTGCGCGTCGAGTGCGCTGGCGCCGCGCTGTCGCGCGATTTCTCGGTCCTGCTGGACCCTCCTCCCCACGGCACTGCAAGCCGCGTCGCAGACGACGATACTGCCTTCGATGGCCCGTCCGCGACCGCCACGCCACTGGCAGGCGATGGCGTGCCGCCCGCCAGCGCCTTGGAGCGCCGCAGTCATGCGCGTGGCGCAGCGCGCAGTGCGCACACGACGGCAGCAGCGTCGGCGAAAGGACCGGTTCGCGATCAGCTCAAGCTGGAAACGGCACAGCTCCAGGCCAGGATGCTGGGCGGTGTCGCCAGTGAAGGCATGCCGGTGCTGCGCCTCGACATGCACATGGACACCCCGCCGGCCTTGACGGCAAGCCTGGTGACCGAACGCGCGCAACTGCGCGACCTGCGTGCCCTGATGCTGTCGGGCGACGACACCCTGGAGCGTCTGTTGGCCCTGCAGACCCAGGTGGGCAGCCTGGAGACCCAACTCAAGGCCCTGCAGGGTGGTGGTGCGGCAGCGCCTGGCGCGCTTGCACCGGCCCCGGCCGCCGTGTCGACCGTTCCGCCGATCGCCGCACCCGACGATGGCGCGACTGCCACGGCAGCCGCGACGCCGGCGGCCCCCCAGATCAAGGTGACGGTGCGCAAACCGGCGCCGCCGCCGGCACCGGAGGAAAATTTCGACTGGACGCTGCCGCTGGCCGGCGCAGGCGCCGTTCTGCTGACGGCCGGAGGCCTGGCGTTCGCCCGTCATCGTCGGCGCGGCCGCGCGCAGGCGCGTCAGGATGCCGCCATCTCCGCCGACGAAAGCGCGCTGATCGAGGCGGCGCGTGCCGAATTCACCGCCAAGGGTTCTGCCGCGACCGACAGGACGCCGAGCGTGGCGCGCCCGGACAAGGCCGAGTCGATCGACCAGAGCGCCGAGCAGGCGGCGCGTGCAGCCTACCTGGCGCAGCGTTTCCCCGAAATCGCCGCCGGCCTGATCCAGTTGCACGATGCCGATTCGGTGGTCAACGGCGCGCGCCTGTACGTCGAGAGCGGCGACCAGGATCGCGCCGAGGAACTGCTTGAAGCGGCCATCCACGAGGCTGTCGGCAGGGACGTCCGACCGTGGCTGGGCCTGTTCGAAGTATTGCGCCTGCGCCGTCACACCGACGCTTTCGCCGGCCTGCTGGGCAAGTTCCGTGAGCGCTTCCAGGACAGCCGCTATCTGCCCGAGATCCTCGCCGTCGGCCGCAGCCTCGATCCGGACCGCGCGGAATTCGCGCCCTTGCCGGGCAGCGTACCGATGGCCGAAATCGGCCCTGACGGTACGACATGGCTGAGCCCGGAACTGGATTTTGTGCCGCTGGCACTGGCCCAGGATCTGCACGACACCCTGATGGCCGAGTTGGCCGATGACGAGGGCGGGGGCTATGGCGATGGCGAATTCACCCTGAGCCCGGTAGAGGTGCGCCGGACGTGAACGGCTCCGGAGGACGCTGGAAGCCGGCAAGCCTGCTCGGCGCGCTCGGTCTGGGCGCACACGAGCCGGAGCCGGCGCCCACCGACGACATCGCCAAGGCCGTGGACGATGTCGCGCGCTTGTTGCTGGCGTTCAATCAGTCCCCCGAAGATCCCACCTCAGCGCGGCTTGAGGCGCTGATGAGCGCCGATGGCGGCTGCCAGGGGCTGTTGCGCGAGTTCCGGCTGCAATGTCTGCAGCGCCCAGCCGGATCGCAGGACAGCGAGACCGGCTGGAACGCCCTCGATGCAGTGCATCGCCAGTTCGCGCGCTGCTACGAGAAATTCCTGCTGTCGCACCGCGACGGCGCCAGCGGAAGTCCCGCGGAAGGCCACCTGGGCACGATTGCGGCGCGGCTGCTGTTCCACATCGCCATGCTGCGGCGGCTGGCGATCTTCCGCACCCAGCCGCTCGATGCGCGCCTGTGGCGTCTGGCACACCAGGTGTATGGCTATGCCGAGAAGGCCGGCGTGCACACCCGGCCGATCGCCATGTACAGCAGCCCGGAACGCATCGAGACCACCTGCCAGTGCGTCTATGCGCGGCTGCTGATGCTGGACACGCTGGGGAACGGCGGCTTCACGGCACGTCAGGTCGACATGGTGGACGGCTGGCTGGGCGAATGGATCACCGCCGACCTGATGTTCCGGGAATACTGCGAAGGCCGCTTCCGCTACCAGGTGGACCTGGAATCGGACATCGGCGCCACCCGGTTGATGGGGGCGCCCTATCCGGACAGTGCGCGCTTCATCGACACCGAGGTGGTGTGCGTGCAGATCGAACGCCTGCGCCGTTCGCTGCGCTCGGGCGAGGTGACCGGACTGCTGACCCTGGGCAGCGGCTTCAAGGGCGTCGAATTCGTCGAGCTGCTTGACCGTCTGGAGCGCGTCTGGTCGCTCGCCTGGATGGGGCAGGACCAGCGCGTCCACCGCCGCGAGAAGGTCGAGGACGGCTGGCTTGAGGTGGTGCGCGGCCTGCCGGAGCTGTGCAGCGTGGCCCGCCGTGAGACGGAAGGCGGCAGCGACGCGCGCAGCGGCAAGCCGCTGACGGCCGCCGAGGAAATGGACATCAAGATCTACGGCTTCGTCACCGAGCGCACGCGCGCTCGCCTGGCCGAGCAGCCGGGCGCCGAGGGCGGGCTCGAGAAATGGAAGCTGTTCGATCGCAGCAGCAACGGCTTCGGCTCGCTGCTGCCGGTGGGCAGCGAACACGGGCTGCGTGCCGGCCTGCTGATCGGCGTGCGCGTGGCCGGCAGCCGCCGCTGGGGCGTCGGTACGGTCGCCCGCCGGGTGGGCCTGCGCGACAGCGGCGAAGTCTTCGTGGGCGTGGAGATCCTGTCGGCGACGCCGGTGATCGTGAGCATCGAGCCTACCGGGCGCGAACTCGCCGTGGCCAGCCCGCTCAACATTCCTGCCGGTCGCGAGAACCAGTGGGCCCTGTTCCTGCCGGGCGCTGCGGCGCAGGGCCGTCCTGACAGCCTGGTGATCGACACCAGCATGTATTCGACCGCCCGGCAGTTCCAACTGACGGCGCGCAATGTGTCCTATGCCATCCGCATGAACCGCATCCTGGGCAAGGGCGAGGGCTGGCAGCGCGTCGGCTTCGAGGTGCTGGCCAAGCGCAGCTGAGGCGGGTCAGCGCGCGCGTCGGGTCACCCGTTGGCGCCGGCGCGTGCGCGGATCGGTCAGCAGCGGCAGGTAGAGCTCCACGCGATCATCCGCTGTCAGCAGCTGATCGGCGTCAACCACACGCCCATGCACGCCGACCGCACCGCTCCAGTCTGCTGCCACCAGACCGCTGGCGCGCACGGCTGCTGCCACCGTGCTCCCCTCCTCCAGCTCGACCAGGCATTCGCGCACGTATCCGCGCTCGGCCAGGCAGACGCGGATGCGCATCGCCCGCTCAGGCGCCGTCCAGACTGTCGGCGCGCGCCACGAAGGCGTCGACCAGCGAGTCGGCGATTCCGGCAAACACCGGCCCGATCAGGCGTTCCAGGATCCGGCTGGCAAACTCGTACTCGAGCACCAGTGCGACCTTGCAGCCGGACTCACCCAGCGGCAGGAAGGTCCAGTGCCCCTCGAGCCGCCGGAATGGTCCGTCGACCAGCGCGATATCGAGCCGGTCGGACGCGCTGCGCGTGTTGCGCGTGGTGAAGCCCTGACGGATGCCGCGGTACTGGATGGTCAGCGAGGCGACCGTCACCGCGCCCTCGCGCGAGCGCACTTCGGCTCCGCCGCACCACGGCAGGAAGCCGGGATAAGCCGGCACGTCTTCGACCAGCGAGACCATGCGCTCCGCTGAATGCGCCACCAACACCGCCTTTTCCACCCGTGCCATGTCACTCCGATCCGCCTCGCGCCGGACATCGGGCGCCAGCCGCGGATGCCGGACCCGGCATGCACTCGATGCGATCGCCGGGAATGCCGTAAAATACACGATTCTCTGCAGGGACCGCACGCGGCAATGAGCATCATCGACAACCGCAAGGCCTCGCACGACTATTTCATCGAAGAGCGTCTGGAGGCCGGGCTGGTGCTGGAGGGCTGGGAAGTGAAGGCCATCCGGGCCGGGCGCGCGCAGCTCAAGGAAGCCTACGTGGTGGTGCTGAACGGCGAGCTGGCGCTGATCGGCGCCCACATCAGCCCTTTGCCGACGGCCTCCACCCACATCACCCCGGACCCGGTGCGCACGCGCAAGCTCTTGATGCACGGTCCGGAAATCGCCAAACTGATCGGCCAGGTGGAACGCGCCGGCTACACCCTGGTTCCACTCGACCTGCACTACACACGCGGACGCATCAAGCTGGCACTCGGGCTTGCCAAAGGCAAGAAGCAGCATGACAAGCGCGATACGGAACGGGAACGCGAATGGCAGCGGGAAAAGCAGCGACTGATGCGCAATCGCCGCGGCTGAGCCGTGGTTTCACCTTGGTCGAGCTTGCTGTGGTGCTGGGCATCGTGGCACTGGTATTGGGTGCCCTGTTGCCGCTGTTCACTGCCCAGGCTGCCAACGCGCGCATCAGCCTGACCCGGGCGCACCAGGACGCGATCCGAGCGGCGCTGATCACTTACGTCGGACGCAATGGCTACCTGCCCTGCCCAGCTGACGGCTACCTGGCCGCGACCAGCAGCCTCTACGGCCATGAGGCGCGCGGTGCCGCCGTGACCGGAACGCCAGTGCTGCCGCCACCGCTGTGCACGCAGCTCAGCACCAAGGCGGCACCCAACCCAGTCACCAGCAAGCTTTACGACACCGCTTCCTTCAATGCCGCGATCCCGAGCGTGACCATCTACCGCGGGGTGCTCCCCTGGCTTGACCTGGGCCTGCCGGAAGATGTGGTCAACGACGGCTGGAACCAGCGCATCAGCTATGTGGTGAGCAGCCTTGGGGTCAGTGGCTACGCCACGCGCGAGGCGATCAGCGGCATGCTGGGCGGGCTGGTGATGTGCAATGGCACCGGATCCGGCAGCGTGCTGCTGACGCCGGCAGCCGTGCCCGCCGCAATGCAGGGCACGCCCAACCAGCCCTGCACCGACAGCGCCAACACCAAACCGCTGATCAGCACTCAGAGCGCGGCCGTGGCGCTGATTTCGCACGGCGAAAACGGCTTTGGCGCATTCGTGCCACCGCAGAATCCGGCCTCGAATAACGGGGGCACGGTGAAGCCCTGGGGCACACAGGCCAGCGCCGCCGAGACCGCCAACATCGATCTGGGCAAGAACGCGCTGGTGCAGACCGCCTACTCGCGCAGCTTCGACGACATCGTACTGTGGCTCACGCCGAACGACCTCA
>JAGWIJ010000146.1 GCA_028873535.1 Pseudomonadota bacterium | reverse complement strand
TGGGATTTCTGCTGGCGGAGTTGGGCATTCTGCTCGTGATTCGCAATCCCATGCTGTCGCCTTGGTGTCCGCTGATGCTGATGGCACACCCTGTCGCGGAGACCCTGTTTTCCATCTACCGACGACGCATACACCGCGGCCACCACCCGGGCCATCCGGATGCCCTTCATTTGCATCAGCTCGTGTATTCGCGCCTGGTAAGACTGGCCGGCGGCTCCCGCACGCCCAGCGAACGTCTGCGTCGCAATAACCGCGTGGCGCTGTTTTTCTGGCCCCAGACGCTCTTCGCGGCACTCTTGCTGCAGACGTGCTGGCAGTCGAGTCGCTACCCAGTCGGGTTCACTTGCGCCTACTTCGCATTCTACGTCTGGATCTATGGCCGACTGGTCTCATGGCGCTCCCCGCGCCCATTGATCGTCGCATTCCGCTGAAGCTCATGCGATGAAGCCCGATTCCGCACCCTCGCAACCGCGCCGCTGGCTGATCCTGTCGCACGGTTTCAACATGGACGGGCGTGCCGCCAGCCTCACGGTCACCGACAAGATCCCGCATCTGATGCATGCCGGCATCGAGCCCATCGTCATCAGCGCGGTGACCGGCGCGCGTGACCAGCGCTTCCCGCATTACCAGATCCTGCCCTGGGGTCCGGCCGGCCTGCGCTTCGACCTGCGCCATTCGATCGCGCAGCGCTGGGGCCGCGGTGTGGTCTATCGCATCACCACCGGCCTGATCTCGCTGCTGCTGGCGCTGCCGATCCTGCTCGAGCGCCTGCTGCTGGGCTGGCAGCAGTACTGGTCGTGGATGCCGGCCGCGGTATTCCGCGGCTGGCTGTGCATCCGCCGCTTTCGGCCGGAGCTGATCTATACCTCGGGTGGCGCGTATTCCGCGCACTGGGCCGGTTACTGGCTGGCACGTCTGACCGGCCTGCCCTGGATTGCCGAGGTGCATGACCCAATGGTGTTCCCGGGTTCATCGCCGCGCACGCGCAACCAGAAGCGCTGGGCGCGCATCGAGGCCATGATCTGCAGTCGCGCCACGCTGGCCTGGTGGTTCACCGACGAAGCGCTGGCCGGCGCACGGCGGCGTCATCCCGAACTGGGCGCGCGTGGCGTGGTGATCCTGCCCGGCGCCGAACCGCCCGCCGTGCGCGCCGACTATCGGCCAGGTGCGCACTGCGTGCTGGCACATTTCGGTTCCCTGTCCGATTCGCGCAGCCTGGTCCCGGCCATCCAGGCCCTGCTGCGCCTGCGCGCAGCCGCGGTGACGGGTGCCGATGCGGTGGTCATCGACTGCTATGGCGGCGCGATCGACGCCAGCGCGCGGCGGCTGATCGGGGAACAGGGTCTGGGGGAGGTGGTACGCGCCCACGGTCGACTCGAAGCCGATCCGGCGAGCGGCCTGTCCGGACGCGCACGCATTCAGGCCTTGATGCACCAGGCCGACGCCTTGCTGCTGGTGCATGGCAATACCGTCGAGTGCCCCGAGTACATCCCATCCAAGTTCTACGACTACCTGTGGGCCGGCCGGCCGGTGGTGGCACTGGTGCATCACAATCCGCAACTGAGCGCGCTGGTCGAGGCACATGGCGGCTACCAGGCCGAAGTCGAGGACGATGCGCAGGTTCAGGCCATGCTGAGCCGGCTGCTGCAGGACTGGCGGGCTGGCACGCTGAAGCGCGGCCCACTGCCTCCGATCGGCGTCGATCGCGCCGTACGCGAATTGCTGGAGCACCTTGAACGTGATTGAGCGTCTGCCCCGTCTGGGCACCGTGGTGCGCCTCGGGGCCTGCCTCGCACTGGCTGCCCTGCCCTTCTCGGTGGCGCTGGTCAACATCGGCGTCGGCGTCGTGGTGTTGGCCGCACTGTTGTCGCAGGAGTTCTGGGACTGGGTGGGCACGCGGCTGCGCCACCATCCGGTGGCCCTCATCGCCTGCCTGATGCTGCTCATGCTGCTGGCCGGCATCAGCTACACCGATGCGCCAGCGAGCGATGTGCGCATGTACCTGATCCACTACCGCAAGCTGCTGGTGCTGCCCCTCTTGCTGCCGTTCCTGGCCGAAGAACGGCAACGCGTGCAGGCGATGCAGCTGTTCTGCATTGCGCTGGCGGTGAACGTGGCGTGCTCATGGGGTGACTTCCTGGGCTGGTCGCATTTCAGCCTGCCGGCCTACGACGGTCCGCCCGGGGACAACGTCTTTCGCACCCACATCACCCAGGGCTATCTGTTCGCGCTGCAGGTCGCGTTGACGTTCGCGCTGGCGCGCGGCGCGCAATCGGCCGCGGCGCGCTGGGTCTGGGGCGCCCTGGCGGCGATGGCGGCGCTGGACATCGTGGTGGTGATGATCGGGCGCACCGGCAAAGCCGTGCTGCCGGTGCTGCTGGTGTGGTTTGCCTTCGAGTGCTTGCCTGAACGCCTGAAGCGCCTTCGCGTGGTCATCGTGGCCGGCGTGGCGGTGGCGGCTGTCGCGTTGTTCTGGATCGAGTCGCATCACCCCGGGTCGCGCATCGGCAGCCTGACAGCGGAAGTCCAGCAGACCGAAGCCACCGGCTCGGCAACTTCGACCGGCTTGCGCGTGTCCTTCTATCGCAAGGGTCTGCACTTGCTGCGCGAGCGGCCATGGACGGGCTTCGGCACCGGCGCGGTGCCGGTCGAAATGGCGCGCCTGGCGGCCCAGGCGCAAGGCGACAACGACCGCACCGCCACCATCAACATGCACTGTGAATTCCTGATGTGGGGCGTGCAGTTCGGCTTGCCCGGCGTCGCCGCACTGGTGGCCCTGTGCCTGGCGATCTGGTGGCGCTCGCTGGCGCTGCCAGCCACGTCCGGGCGCATGCTGCGCGGGGTGCTGCTGGTGTTCGTGAGCGGCTCCCTGGTCAATTCCTTCCTGTGGGATTTCACCGAGGGCTTCGCGACCCTCCTGGCCTTCGGCGTTCTGCTGGCGCCATGAGACTGCTCGATTGCTCACCGCTGAGCTCGGTACGCCTGCAACTGCCGACGCCGCTCGCCATCTGCAATCCCTCGATCGCGCAGATCGGTCCCGACCTGCGCGTGCTGCTGCGCGCGCTGGAACCGCGCCCGTGGCAGACGCATGGCGACCAGGCACTGAGTTCCGAGAACTGGATGGTTGACGTCGACCAGGACCTGCAGCCGCGCGCGCACTTCCGCATCGACGATTCGGCGGTGCGCGCGCAGCTTGCGCTGGCGCGGCACGGCCTGGAGGACGGGCGCCTGTTCGAATGGCAGGGCCAGCCGTGGATGTTGTTCAGCGGTCTTGCGCGCACGGGCGGCGATTGCCGCAACACCATGCTGGTGGCGCGCCTGGAGGGCGAACGCCTGGTCGACGCCTTGCCGCTGCCCTCGCCGCATGGACGCAGCCGCGAAAAGAACTGGATGCCGTGTGTGTCGGAAGGCGCGCTGCATCTGGTCTACAGCGTCGAGCCACTGGAGGTGCTGCGTGTGGCGGGTGAGCGCCTGGCGCCCGTGCACCGTGTCGCGCCGGCAACGCCCTCGCCAGCCGCCTGGCTGTCGGGTTCTTCGCAGCTGCTGCCCTGGCAGGACGGTTTTCTGGCGGTGGTGCACCGGCGGCGGCCGCGCGCCGGTCTGCAGCGGCTGTGGATGAAGCACGTGCAGCGCGATCCGGACTATGCCGTGCGCAAGGTGCGCTTCACGCACCAGCTGCTGGCCTTCAACCACGATTTCACGCTGCGGGCGCGTTCGCCGGAATTCACCTTCGAGACCGACGGCGTCGAGTTCTGCGCCGGCATCGTACTGCAGGGCGAGCGCATCGTGTTTTCCTATGGGGTGCTGGACCGCGCAGCGGTGCTGCGCGCCTTCGACATCCGCCTGGTCGACCAGCTGCTCGGCATGACCGACGCGCGCGCCTAGGCGCGGCGCCGGTCATGCCGCTCAACGCAAGACTCAGCGCGTCGCCCTGCCCATCAGGCTCTGCACGTACCAGGGCATGGCCTCGCGTATGCCGTCGAGCAGACGGTGGGTGGGCGCATAGCCCAGTTCGGTACGTGCACGGCCGATGTCGGCCAGGCTGTGGCGCACGTCGCCGGCGCGGAAATCACGCAGTGACGGCAATACCGAACCCGGCACGCCGTGGTCGGACAGCGCGGCACGCAGATGCGCGAACAGCTGCATCAGCGTGGTGCGTTCGCCGACCGCAATGTTGTAGACGCGGTGGTCGCCCCAGCGCGCGTCGCGCACGGCCGCCAGCAGATTGGCCTGCACGGCGTTGGAGACGTGGCAGAAATCGCGGCTGGTTTCGCCGTCGCCGTTGATCCACACCGTCTGCCCGCCGAGCAGTGCTGCCGTCCACAGCGGAATCACGGCCGCGTAGGCGCCATGGGGATCCTGCCGGCGCCCGAACACGTTGAAATAGCGCAGGCCGCTGAGGCGCATGCCGTAGCAGCGTGCGAACACGGCGGCGTACAGCTCGTCGGCGGCCTTGCTGACCGCGTAGGGGCTGAGTGGCGCACCGACGGCGTCCTCGAGCTTGGGCAGTGCCGGATGGTCGCCGTACACGCTGCTGCTGGAGGCATAGACCATGCTCTCGGCACCGGCATCGCGCGCGGCCACCAGCATGTCGACAAAGCCGGTGACATTGGACGCATGCGTGGCCAGCGGATCGCCCAGGCTGCGCGGCACGCTGCCCAGCGCCGCCTGGTGCAACACGTGGCGCACGCCGCCGGTGTCGGGATGGCGCATGGCGCGCACGCAGGCGTCGGGATCGCGCAGATCGCCTTCGACCAGCGTGAAGCGTGCCGCGCGCTCGGGCCCGACGGCATCCAGCACCTGATCGAGGTTGGCGCGGAAGCCGGTGCTGAAGTTGTCCAGGCCGACCACCCATTGATCCAGGCCGAGCAGGGATTCGAGCAGATGACTGCCGATGAAACCCGCCACGCCGGTGATGAGCCAGGTGCGCGGCTCGCGCGTCAGCAGGGATTGCAGCGCAAGCCAGGCTGCCGGCGCGGGCACCGGGGCGGCAAGGGAAGCCATGCGCGTGTCAATCGTCGTGACGGTGGCCGTGACCGCGATCGCCCTCGCCGTCGTGACCACGGCCTTCGCCACGGCCGTGGTGCTCATCGCCGTCGCGGCGGCCATAGTTCTGCCGGTACCAGCCGTCCTGCACGAAATACACCGGCACGCCGCAGGCATTGTATTCGCGGCAATGGCGCGCCCAGTGGCGCTCATGGCCGGGCGGCACATGCAGGTAGACCGGCGGCGGCGGCTCGGCCACGTAGGCCGGCTGGATCACCACGGGCTGGGCATAGATCAGCTGCGGCGGCACGGCGCCGATGTCGATGCGGCCGTACAGGCCTGGCTGGGCGATGTTGATCGATACGCCGACGTCGGTGGCCAGGGCCGGCACGACAGCGCCAGCGGCAAACACCGAACCCAGAACGCAGGCGCAACGGCGCAGCAGCAAGGGCATGAGGTCGCTCAAAGACATGGCTTTCTCGCGGGAGGTTTTCCCACAACTTTATCACCATAAGTCCCTCTCCCGCCACGCTGATGTGCGCCCTCTTGCACTTCATTAGCTAGCTACCTATTATTATCACTGTCGACATTCCAAGGTTTTCCCATGACCCCTGACCGCCACCTGCTGGATCGCGAGTTCACCATGCGTCTGATCCGCGTCGCACGCGTGTACCGCAAGGAAGTCGACCGCACGCTGTCGGCCTACGGCATCTCCGATGCGCAGGCGGTTCCGGTGCTGCACATCGCGCGCCTCGGCGGCGGCGTGCGCCAGCGCGTGCTGGCCGACGAAATCGGGATCGAAGGCCCGTCGCTGGTGCGCCTGCTCGACCAGCTGTGCGCCCATGGCCTGACCGAACGCCGCAGCGATCCGCAGGACGCGCGTGCCAAGCTGGTGCGCCTGACCGCAGCGGGCACCGAACTGGCCAGCCGTGTCGAGGCGGCGCTGGACCAGATCCGGGCGCGCCTGCTGCAACCGGTCAGCGACGGCGATCTGGCCGCTGCGCTGCGCGTACTGGCGATCCTGCACCAGGGCCTGGGCATTGCCGACGCGCACCCGGGCGCCGGCGCCGAGTGAGCCGATACGCATGATCCCCGCTCTTGTCACGCGCCTGCGCTTCACGCTGCTCAGCTTTGCGGCGGCCATGCTGGCGCTGTATCTGGCCATGTGCATCGATCTGCAGCAGCCCTACTGGGCCATGATGACGGTGTATATCGTGAGCTCCCCGCTGACGGCGGCGGTGCGCTCCAAGGCCATGTACCGCCTGCTGGGCTCGCTGCTGGGCGCATCGGTCGCGCTGGTGCTGGTGCCGCTGCTCGACAACACGCCGGTGCTGCTGTGCCTGGCCGTGGCGCTGTGGGTGGCCGGCTGCCTGACGGTGTCGCTGCTCGACCGTTCGCCGCGCAGCTACGTGATGCTGCTGGCGGGATACACCGCTGCCATCATCGGCTTCAGCAGCGTGGACCGCCCTGAAGCCATCTTCGACATCGCGCTCGCGCGCGGCGAGGAAATCCTGCTCGGCACGCTGTGCGCGACCTTGCTGCACAGCCTGTGGTTTCCGCAGGCGGTCGCTGATCCCCTGCGTGCACGCATCCGTGCCTGCCTGGGCCACGCCGGGCGCTGGGCGGACGACCTGCTGGCCGGCGGCGACGCCGCGACCTTCGAGCGCGACCGCCAGCAGCTGGCCGCCGCCGCCAATGACATCCACCAGCTTGCCACCCACCTGCCCTACGACACCTCGCACCTGCGCGAAACGCGCGCCGAAGTGCAGGCGGTGCACGACCGCATCCTGCTGCTGATCCCGGTGCTGGCCAGCCTGTCGGACCGCCTGGCAGCGCTGCGCGCGGATGGCAACATGGATGCTGCCGGTCTGGCCGACGCCACCACGCGCGTGGCCGCCTGGCTCACGGCGCCGGCGCCAGCGTCGGCAGCGGACACCCTGGCACTGCTCGCCGAGCTCGACGCGCGCATCGCCGCAGCACCGCATGCCGACTGGGCCGAACTGGCCCGGCTGGGTGCCCTGGTGCGGCTGCAGGATCTGGTGCGCCTGCTGTCCGAAGCGCAGGAGCTGCTGGC
>JAGWIJ010000029.1 GCA_028873535.1 Pseudomonadota bacterium | reverse complement strand
GTCCGGCGGCCGCGGCCAGCTGGCGCGGCAACTGATGGCGATGCTGGCGATCGCGCTCGGCACGGCGCTCGGGATGGCTGTCAATCTGATCAACGATGCCGCGGTCGACGAATTCGCGGCCGCCGCCAATCAGTTCGGCGGGCGCGCCGACCTCACCGTGAGCGCCGGTCGCGACGGCTTCGACGAGAACCTCTACGCGCGGGTCGCCGCACTGCCGGGCGTGGCGCTGGCCAGTCCGGTGGTCGACGGGGAGCTGCCGGTGCACTGCGGAGCCCCAGCCGGTCGCGACGGCGCGCCGACCCTGGCCATGCGCATCCTGGGCCTCGACATTTTCCGGGCCGGCAGGCTGAGCCCCGCCGACATGCCGGAACTTGCGACGGCACTCAAGCTGCTCACACCCGGCCAGGCGCTGCTGAGTCGCGACGCCGCCGATCGCCTGGCCTGCCGCACAGGTGATCGCCTGAGTCTGGTGCGCGGCGGCGACGTGGTGGACTACAACGTCGCCGGCGTGATGGCCGCGCAGGGATCGGCGCGCAGCTTCGTGCTGCTCGACATCGGGTACGCGCAGGAACTGCTGGCCCAGACCGGCAGGCTACAGCGTCTGGATCTGCGCCTGCGGCCCGGATCAGCGCCCGGCAACGTGGCGTCCGCGCTGGCCCGGATGCTGCCTGCCGGCGTGCACGCCGGCCCGCCTGCCGATAGCGGCACGCGCAGTGCGGCGCTGTCGCGCGCCTATCGCGCCAACCTGACCGTGCTCGCCCTGATTGCGCTGTTCACGGGGGCCTTCCTGGTCTTCACCACCCAGACCCTGGCGGTGGCGCGGCGCCGGTCGCGCATCGCACTGCTGCGCGCAATCGGTGTCGAGCGTCGCCAGATCCTGCTGGGCATCGCGCTCGAAGGCCTGAAGGTCGGCGTGGCCGGCGCTGCTGCCGGCGTCGCCGCGGGCACCATGGTCGCGGCCTGGGCACTGCATCGCTATGGCGGCGACCTGGGCGCCGGCTATTTCGCCGGAACGCGCGCCATCTTCCATCCCGATCTCGGGCTGAGCGCACTGTTCCTGCTGCTGGGAACCGCTTGCGCCGTTGCCGGCAGCCTGCTGCCCGCCTGGCAGGCAGCGCACGCCGATCCGGCACTTGCACTGCGCCAGGACAGCCGACCGCAGCGGCGCGGCTCCTGGCGCGCGCTGGGCGGTGCGGCGGCAATCGGCTGCGGCGCCCTGCTCTGCCTGGCCCCCGCCATCCAGGGCCTGCCACTGGCCGGCTACGCTGCGATCGCGATGTTGCTGCTCGGCCTGCTGGCGCTGCTGCCGGAGATCACCGCGCGTCTGCTCGCCTGCCTGCCGATGCCGGACGGCGCACTGCCTGGCCTGGCGCTGACCGGACTGCGGGTGCGCAGCCGCGATGCCGCGCTCAGCCTGGCCACTGTGGTGGTCGCCGTGAGTCTGGTAGCCGCCATGCTGGTGATGATCGGCTCCTTCCGCCATTCGCTGCAGGCCTGGCTCGATCAGGTGCTGCCTGCGGACATCTATCTGCGCGGCAGCGGCGCGGTGCCGGGGCTGCTGCCACCTGCCACGCGCGCGCAACTGGCAGCGCTCGAAGGCGTCGCAGCGGTGGACACCCTGCGCACCCGCACCGTCCTGCTGCGCCCGGACCTGCCGCCAGTGGCGCTGCTGGCACGCGATCTCGACCTGATCTGGAGCCATCGCGGCCTGGCCGTGATCGACGGTATCGCGCCCGGAGCCGCTGCGCGTCCGCGGTGCGACCTGCCCTGCGCCTGGGCATCCGAGGCCCTGGTCGACCTCTACGGCGTCCAGCGTGGGGACAAACTGCGCGTGCCGCTCGAAGGACGCTGGATCGAACTGCGCATCGCCGGCATCTGGCGCGACTACGCGCGCCAGTTCGGCGCACTGGTCATCGATCGCACCGACTACCAGGCACTCACCGCCGACGCCCTGGCCGACGACGCTGCGCTTTATCTGCGGCCGGGCTACGCGCCAGCGCAGGTGCTCGCCGCGATCCCCGACGCCATCGGCGGCGCAGGCCGCTTCGAGATCGCCGAACCGCGCACCATCAAGGCCATGAGCCTGCGCATCTTCGATCGCAGCTTCACGGTGACCTACGCCCTCGAAGCGGTGGCGCTGGTGATCGGCCTGCTCGGCATCAGCGCCGGCTTCGGCGCCCAGGTGCTGGCACGCCAGCGCGAATTCGGCGTGCTGGTGCACCTGGGTGCGACACGGCGGCAGGTGCTGTCGCTGATCGCGTGGGAAGGCCTGCTGATCAGCACCATCGGCGTGGGCCTGGGGCTGGCTGCCGGCGGCGTGATCGGCGTGATCCTGATCCGCGTGGTCAATCGCCAGTCCTTCCACTGGAGCATGGAGACCCATGTGCCGTGGACATCGCTGGCCCTGCTCGCGCTGCTCATGGTCGCGGCCGCCACCCTGACGGCGCTGTTCAGCGGCCGTGACGGCAGTGGCCGTGCCGCGCTCGCCGCCGTGAACGAGGACGCCTGATGCGCGCCGCGTGGCTGCTGCTGGCCCTGCTCCTCGCCGGCACGCCGGCGTGGTCCGCAGATGCGGCGCCGCTTCAGCCGCCCTTGCGCTTTCCCGATGACGAGGGTGCACACCCCGACTGGAAGACCGAATGGTGGTACGTGACCGGCTGGCTGCGCGACGACAGCGGCCGCCCGTTCGGCTTTCAGCTGACCTTCTTCCGCAACCGCGGTCCCGCCGACGCCAGCCACGCGAGCCGCTTCGCGCCGCGCCAGCTGCTGCTGGCGCACGCCGCACTGTCCGATCCTGGTCGCGGCCGGATCCTGCACGAGGAACGCATGGCGCGCAGCGGCTTCGGTCTTGCCGACTGCCGCAGCGACCGGCTCGACATCCACATCGACGACTGGTCGCTCCAGCGTCTGCCTGGCGGCGACCTGCAGGCCACGGCCAGCGGCAACGCGATCGCGCTGGAACTGAACCTGGCGAGCACGCAGTCGCCGCTGCTCGAAGGCGAACAGGGCTTCAGCCGCAAAGGCCACGATCGGCGCGCCTTCAGCTGGTACTACAGCCTGCCCCAGCTCAAGGTGAGCGGGCGCGTGCGCAAGGGCTCCGGCGCAGCGTTCCGCGTCAGCGGCACTGCCTGGCTGGACCACGAGTGGTCCAATGCCTATGTCACCGACAATGCCGTGGGCTGGGACTGGACGGGGCTCAACTTCGATGACGGTGCAGCGCTGATGGCCTTCCGCATGCGTGACAGCGGCGGCCACACGCTCTGGTCCGCCGGCACCTGGCGCGATGCCAACGGCAACACCGCCGCGCTCGACAACGGGCAGATCGACTTCCTGCCGGTGCGCAGCTGGACTTCGCCCGCCACCGGTGCCCGCTATCCGCTGGAATGGACGCTGCGCTGGCCAGGACATGCACTGCAGTTGCGGCCGCTGTTCGACGACCAGGAGATGGATACGCGCGCCAGTACCGGCACGGCCTACTGGGAAGGCGCCGTCACCGCCAGCCCAGCCGACGCCACCGGCACATCGCCGGGCGTCGCCGCGCACGGCTACCTGGAGCTGACCGGCTACTGGAAGCCGCTGCTGTTCTGAGCTGAGCAGCGTCCGCCGCTGCCGGCCGGTGCCCGTACAGGCTAGAATCGCGGCATGACTCCGCCCCGTGCCGCACGCAAGCCCCACCGACAGCTGTCCCCATTCGGCGAACGCGACGACCCCTACCACTGGCTGCGCGACGACGCGCGCTCCGACCCGGAGGTGATCGCCCACCTGGAGGCGGAGAACACGTATTTTGCCGCGCACCGCAGCGGCTTCCAGGCGCTCGAGGACGAGCTGTACGCCGAGATGCTGGGCCGCATCGAGGAGGACGACAGCAGTCCACCGCTGCTCTGGCATGGCGACTGGTACTACAGCGTGACCCGCAAGGGCGCGCAGCATCCGATCGAGATGCGACGTCGCGGCAGCCTGGAGGCCGACGCCGAGGTGCTGCTCGACCCCAATGTGCGCGGCGACGGCCTGCCCTACTACGAGGTCGGCCACTGGAGCGTCAGTGGCGACGGCCGCCTGCTGGCGTGGGCCGAGGACTGCGTGGGCCGGCGCCAGTACACGCTGCGCTTCCGCGACCTGGTGCTGGGCATCGACCTGCCCGATGCCATCCCGGGCTGCAGCGGCAGCCTGGCCTGGGCAGCCGATCATCGCACGCTGCTGTACGTGCGCAACGATCCCGATACCCTGCGCAGCTGCCAGGTGCTGCGCCATGTGGTGGGCGGCAGGGTCGAGCGGGATGCGCTGGTGTACGAGGAGACCGACCCGGGCTTCTACACCGACGTGCACCTCTCGACCTCGGAACGCTATCTGATCATCGGGCTGTCCAGCACCGTGTCGGACGAGCTGCGTGTGCTGCCGGCGCGCAATCCACGCGCCCGCCCGCGCTGCCTGGCGCGGCGGCGGCGCGATTTCCACTACGAAGCCGATCACATCGGACAGCGCTGGGTGATCCGTACCGACTGGCGGGCACCCGACGGGCGCCTGGCCTGGGTGCCCGAATGGCGCATCGGAGACCGCTACGACTGGCGGCCGCTGCTGCCGGCACGACCGGGGCGCATGATCGAAAGCTTCGAACTGTTCGACGGCTGGATGGCGCTGGAGGAACGCCAGCAGGGCCTGACCAGCCTGCGCCTGTTCGATCACCGCATGCACGAACTGCACCGCATCAGTCCGCACGACGCCGCCGGCACGCTGGCGCTCGATGCCAACCCGGATCCGCGCAGTCGCGTGCTGCGCTACAGCTACTCCTCGCCGGTGACCCCGGAGCAGCTGCGCGAGTTCGCACTGGACACGCGCAACGACCGCATCATCAAGGAGCAGCAACTGCCTTCAGGCTATGACCGCACGCGCTATGCAGTGCACCGCCTGCACGCCCCGGCGCGCGATGGCGCCTCGATCCCGATCACGCTGCTCACGCGTGCCGACCATCCACGCGACGGCAGCGCCGCCGTGCTGGCCTATGGCTATGGTGCCTACGGCCATATCATCGATGCCGAATTCAGGGTCAGCGCGCTGTCGCTTGCCGATCGTGGGGTTGGCTTCGCGATCCTGCACATCCGTGGCGGCGAGGATCTCGGCAAGCGCTGGTACGACGAGGGCCGGCTGCTGTCCAAGCCCAACAGCTTCCATGATTTCATCGACGCCAGCGCCTGGCTGGTGAGCACCGGCTGGGCGGCGCCGGACCGCCTGTGTGCCGAAGGCGGCAGCGCCGGCGGCCTGCTGATGGGGGCCGTGGCCAACCTGCGCCCTGATCTCTATCGCGCGATGGTGTTGCAGGTGCCCTTCCTCGATTGCCTCAGCACCATGGAGGACGCCAGTCTGCCGCTGACCACCAACGAGTACGACGAATGGGGCAACCCTTCGCGTGCGCACCACCATCGCGCCATGGCGCGCTGGAGCCCGTACGACAACCTGCGCGCCCAGGCCTATCCGCGCATGCTGGTGACGGCGGGCCTGCACGATTCGCAGGTGCAGTACTGGGAGCCCGTGAAGTGGGTGGCCCGCCTGCGCGACCTCAAGACCGATCCGCACCCGGTATTGCTGCAGATGGAGATGACAGCCGGGCACGGCGGCCCCTCGGGCCGCTATGCACGTCTGCGCGAGGTCGCCACCGACTACGCCTTCCTGCTCGACAGCCTGGGGATCAGGGCCTGCTCAGAACTGCTCCTCGTCGAGGGCGACGGCACTGGCACCGCCCTCGATCACGGTTGAGGCAAGACCGGCGCACTCGTTGAGCACGTGGTCGGCGAAAAAGCGTGCGGTCTTGACCTTGGCGTCGCAGAAAGCCTGGTCGTCATCACCTTCCAGCAGGTGGCTCGCGGCCACGGCAGCAGAACGCGCCAGCATGTAGCCGCAGACCACATTGCCGGTCAGCTTGAGAAAGGGCCACGCGCCCGCGTAGGCCTGCGGCAGCTGCTGGCTGCCCTCGGCCAGCACCCACTGGCCGGCGCGCTGCAGCTCGCCGAGGGCACGGCGCACGCACCCTGCGATGACACGTACCTCGGCGTGGGCGTGATCGCCCAGCGCCGTCATCTCGGCGTCAATCGATTCGCCCAGGTCACGCATCGCGGCGCCGCGATCACGCATGAACTTGCGGCCGATCAGGTCATTGGCCTGGATGCCAGTGGTGCCTTCGTAGATGGTGGTGATGCGCGCATCGCGCAGGTGCTGGGCAGCGCCGGTTTCCTCGACATAGCCCATGCCGCCATGCACCTGCACGCCCAGCGAGGCCACCTCGACCGCCATCTCGGTGCTCCAGGCCTTGACCACCGGGATCAGCAGGTCCACGCGCGCCTGATGGGCGCGGCGCCTGGCTTCGTCGCCCTCGTGTTCGGCCAGGTCCATCAGTGCCGCCGTGTAGTAGGCCAGCGCGCGCGCGCCTTCGATGCGGCTGCGCATGCTGGTCAGCATGCGTCGCACGTCCGGGTGGTGCAGGATCGGCTGCCGGCTGCCCGGCTTGCCGCCGACCGGCGTGCCCTGCACGCGGTCGCGCGCGTACCCCAGCGCCTGCTGATAGGCGCGTTCGGCAATGCCGACGCCTTCCAGACCGACTGCGAAGCGCGCCGCGTTCATCATGATGAACATGTACTCCAGGCCGCGGTTCTCCTCGCCCACCAGGTAAGCGATGGCCCCTTCGCGGTCGCCATAGGCCATCACGCAGGTCGGGCTGCCGTGGATGCCGAGCTTGTGCTCGATCGACACGCAGCGCACGTCGTTGAGGGCACCCAGGCTGCCATCGGTGTTCACCAGCACCTTGGGCACCACGAACAGCGAGATGCCCTTGACGCCTTCGGGCGCACCGGGGGTGCGCGCCAGCACCAGGTGGATGATGTTGTCGGTGTAGTCGTGGTCACCGTAGGTGATGAAGATCTTCTGTCCGTGCAGGCGGAAGTGGTCCCCTTCCGGCACCGCGCGCGTGCGCAGCGCTGCCAGGTCGGAACCCGCCTGCGGTTCGGTCAGGTTCATGGTGCCGGTCCATTCGCCAGAGATCATCTTCGGCAGGAAACGCTGCTGCAGCACGTCCGAACCGCACAGACGCAGCGCCTCGATGGCACCCTGGGTCAGCAGCGGACACAGCGTGAACGCCATGTTGCTGGCGTGCCACATCTCGTTCACCGGGGTCGCCACCAGGCGCGGCAGGCCCTGGCCATCGAACTCGCTCTCGGCGGTCAGGCCGTTCCAGCCCGATTCGGCGAACTGGCGATAGGCGTCCGCGAAGCCCGGCGGCGTCATCACGCCGTGCTCGCCAAGCCGCGAACCCTGGCGGTCGCCCACCCAGTTCAGCGGCGAGAGCACGCCGTTGGAAAAGCGTGCCGCCTCCTCCAGGATCTGGTCGACCAGGTCAGGACTGGCTTCGGCATACGCAGGCAGGGCGTTGATGCGGTGAAGTCCGACCACCTCGTGAACCAGGAAGCGCATGTCCTTCAGCGGTGCATGGTATTCGCTCATCGATGTGCTCCTTGCGTTCAGAGTGCCTGCGTGAGTTCGGGGATGGCCTGGAACAGGTCGGCCACCAGACCATAGTCGGCGACCGCGAAGATCGGCGCTTCGGGATCCTTGTTGATCGCCACGATCACCTTGCTGTCCTTCATTCCGGCCAGATGCTGGATGGCACCGGAAATCCCGACCGCAATGTACAACTGCGGCGCCACGATCTTGCCGGTCTGCCCGACCTGGTAGTCGTTGGGTACGAAGCCCGCGTCCACGGCCGCACGCGATGCGCCGATGGCCGCTCCCAGCCTGTCCGCCAGGGCCTCCAGCAGCGCGAAGTTCCCGGCGTTGCCAAGGCCGCGCCCGCCGGAAACGACGACGCGCGCGCCTGCCAGTTCGGGACGTTCGGAACGCGTCAGTTCGCGCGATTCGAAACGCGTCAGGCCGAGTGCGGGTCCTGCCGCAATGCTTTCGACCGGCGCGCTGCCGCCGCTCGACGGCGCGGCATCGAAGGCCGTCGGGCGCACCGTCAGCACCTTGACGGCATCGCTCGACTGCACGCGCGCCATGGCGTTGCCGGCATAGATCGGACGCACGAAAACGTCCGGCGCCTCGATCGCGACCACGTCGGAGATCTGCGCCACATCCAGCAGCGCCGCAACGCGCGGCAGCAGGTTGCGCCCGAACACCGTGGCCGGCGCGATGATGTGCTGGAAGCCGCCGGCGATGCCCACCACCAGCGCCGCCAGGTCTTCGGCAAGCTGCTCGGCGTAGTGCGGTGCATCGGCATGCAGCACGCGCATGACACCCGGCATCCGTGACGCTGCCTGCGCGGCGGCGCCGGCCTCGCTGCCCGCCACCAGCACAGTGACCGGCGCGTCGAAGCGCGCTGCAGCGCTGACCATGTTGAGGGTCGCAGGGCGCAGCCCGGCGTGGCTGTGTTCGGCAATGACCAGGGTGCTCATCAGATCACCTTCGCTTCGTTACGGAGTTTTTCGACCAGTTCGGCGACGCTCTTCACCATCACGCCGGCCTTGCGCCCGGCCGGCTCGGATACGTCGAGCGTGCGCAGGCGCGGCGTCGGATCCACGCCGAGCACGGCCGGAGACAGCATCTCCAGCTGCTTCTTCTTGGCCTTCATGATGTTGGGCAGCGTGGCATAGCGCGGCGTGTTCAGGCGCAGGTCGGTACTCATGACCAGCGGCAATTTTGCATTCAGCGTCTCGAGTCCGCCGTCGACTTCGCGCGTCACGCGCGCACTGCCATCGGCGATCTCCAGCTTGCAGGCGTTGGTGGCCTGCGCCCAGCCCAGCAGCGCGGCCAGCATCTGGCCGGTCTGGTTGGCGTCGTCGTCGATGGCCTGCTTGCCCACCAGCACCAGTTGCGCCTGCTCGCGCTCGACCACGGATTTGAGCAGCCTGGCCACCGCCAGCGGCTGGAGTTCCACGTCGGTCTCCACCAGCACGGCGCGGTCGGCGCCGACCGCCAGCGCGGTACGCAGGGTCTCCTGACAGGCCGTCACACCCAGCGAGACCGCCACGATCTCGCTGGCGATGCCGGCTTCCTTCAGGCGCACGGCCTCCTCGACGGCAATCTCGTCGAAGGGATTCATGGACATCTTGACGTTGGCGGTCTCGACACCCGTGCCATCCGAGCGGACCCGGACCTTGACGTTGTAGTCCACCACACGCTTGACCGCGACGATCACTTTCATTGGGGCTCTCCTCTGGCGATTCCTGGGCCTGCAAGCCCGGTTGCGCATCATTCTACTTTCCCCGCCACGATTCGCCTGCCCCCCCGGAAGGGGGGTCCGTGGCGTGTTCGCCAACGGCCGACGCATACTGGGTCGGAGCGCGCCGGCGCCACCCTGGCGGTCCCCAACTGGAGACTTCAGAAAACCTGACATCAGGATCAGAATTCGAATGCGATCGCTGCCGCGTCGCTGGCGGGGCAGTCGAAGCGCAAGCCCGGCGCCGGGTCAGGCGCACCAAGGTCCCGCCTTGCGCGGGACCATTCTGGAGGCGATGCCATGAAGAATCGACTGCGCTACCCCCTGGGCTTCGGCCTGTGCATGTTCCTGCTGCTGGTGCTCGCGCCCGGGTTCAGTGCGGCTGCCGGCAAGGCCACCGACCCCGGCGTACGCCCTCCCAAGGTGACGCCGGAGGCGGAACGGCCTTGCGCCAGATGGATCACCGATGCCACGCCCATCCCGGACGCAGCCTGGGTGAAGGATCTGCCCGAAGCGCAGCAGAAGCTGTTCTGTGCCGGCGCCGTGAAGTTCGCCACCGTCGACGGCCTCCACGAGGGTCTGGGTCCGACCTTCAACTTCAACAGTTGCAAGGGTTGCCACGATTTTCCCAGCACCGGCGGCTCCAGTCCGGGCCCGTACCCAGGCGATGGAGGCGCGAACACCAACCCGCAGTACGCGTTTGCCAGCACCCAGTACCAGGCGGGCACCAACTCGATTCCCTGGTTCGTCCAGGCGCGTGGTCCGGTGCGCGAGGTCCGCTTCGTGCACGCCGACAAGGGCAAACCTGATGGCGGTGTCCACGCGGTCTTCACCATCCGCGGACTCGAAGGCAACACCCAGTGCTCCTTGGACCAGCCCGATTTCGACGCGCAACACCGCAAGGGCAACATGATCTTCCGCATTCCGACCCCGACCTTCGGCGCCGGATTGCTGGAACAGATCGAGGACAGCACCATCGACGCCAATCTGAAAAGCCGGCAAGCGCGGCGCTATGGCATGGCGAAGAACACGCGCGGCTTTTCGCTGCCCATCGGACGGCTCAACATCGTGCGGGTCGGCCACGCCCACGGCAGCGAGAACCGCAACGGCAATGACGGAACGATCGCCAGGTTCGGCTGGAAGGCGCAGAACAAGTCCTTGCTGGTGTTTGCGGGCGAGGCCTACAACGTCGAAATGGGGATCAGCAATGAGTTGTTCCAGACCGAACGCGACGAAACCCCGGCCTGCCAGTTCGCGCCCGTTCCCAACGACACCAGCAATCCCGACCGGAGCGGGCTCGCGGTGCTGAGCGACGTCGAACTGTTCGCAGCCTTCATGCGCTATCTGGCCCCGCCGGCACGCGACGCCGAATATCCGCACGGCGCGTCATCCGGCGCCCAGGGCGAAGTGATCTTCGACCGCATCGGCTGCTCGCACTGCCACAGCCCTTCGATGCAGACGTCGATGCAGAGCGCCGTGTCCGCGCTGCGCGACCATGACGTCGCGCTCTACTCGGATCTGGCCCTGCACCATATGGGCTACGGACTGGCTGACGGCATCTCGCAAGGACAGGCTGGCGGCGATGAATTCCGCAGCGCCCCCTTGTGGGGACTCGGGCAGCGTGCCTTCTTCCTGCACGATGGCCGCACCGGTGACCTGGTCGAAGCGATACGCGCGCACGCCAGCCCGAAGGGCCACGGCTACCCGAAGTCCGAGGCCAACCCGGTGGTTTCCGAGTACTTCAGGCTGTCCAACGAAGACCAGCAGCACCTGCTGGATTTCCTGCGCTCACTCTGAGGCAGGCGCGCCGGGCATCAGCGGGCGAGCAGGAATTCCGTGACGGCGCGGACCTGCTCCTCCGACTGCAGGCCCGGCGCGTGGCCGACGCCGGCGAAGGTCAGCGACTGCGTGCCGGGACGCTGCCGCAGCATGTCCTGCAGCGTCGCGGACAGCAGCAGCTGCGAATCCGCACCACGCAGCACCAGCGTCGGTGCCTGGATGGCGGTCCACCAGGCCGACAGGTCGACATCCTGCAGCTTTCCCTGGAAGGCGACGCCGATTGCCGGATCGTAGCGCAGCCGCCAGCGCCCGTCGCTGTCCTGCCGCGCCGAATGCGGCGCCAGCGCCTGCCATTGCGCAGCGTCGAGCCCGAAACCGGAATGCAGGCGCGCGAGATACTCGCCGGCGGCGGCCAGGCTGTCGAAACTGGGCGGCGTGCCGACGTACGCTGCGATCACCTCGAGCGCAGCCTTCGGCACCAGCGAGCCCACATCATTGAGCACCAGGCTGCGCACCGGGTTGCCGGGCATGGCTGCGATCAGCATGCCCAGGATTCCGCCCATCGAGGTGCCGACCCAATGCACGCGCTCCACGCCCAGGCGTGCCATCAGCTGCGCAGCATCCGACACGTAGCGCGGGTAGCCGTATTCGGCAGCATCCGCGAGCCAGTCGCTGAGGCCGCGCCCGACCACGTCCGGGCACACGACGCGGTAGCGCCTGGCCAGCTGGCGCGCCAGCACGTCGAAGTCACGCCCGCTGCGCGAAAGGCCATGGACGCACACCACCACGTCGGGGTTGTCGCTGTCCCCCCATTCGACGTAAGCCAGACGCTGCCACGCACGGGCGCCACAGCTGGACAGGAAGCACTGACGCGGCTGCGAATCGGCATTCATGGCATCACGACTCCATTGCACTGATCTGACCGGAGCATACTTCAGCGCGCACCGACGGTGCGAGCCGTCACCGCAAATCCTTAACATTCAGCTCAGTCCATCCAGGCCTCGGATTGCCCATGCCCCGCCGCAGTCACCCTCCGGTCCCGCTGTTCATGCTGGCAAGCCTGCTGGCGGGCCTTGCCCTGGCCGTCGGCGCACGGGCCGCAGCCGGTCCGCCCGAGGCCGAGCGTGCGCTGGCCAGCGGACAGGCCATCGAACTCATCGTCGAGTACGCCGCCGACGACGTCGAGCGCGAGGCGGCAAGCCAGCGCCGCGCGCGCGGCCTGGTCCACGACGACGACGCACTCACTGCGCTGCGCAGCGCGCGCTATGCAGCACGCAAGGCCGAGCTTGCCGGCAGCGTGGCGAGCGACAGCGATGGCGTGCAGGACTATGACCATCTGCCGATGGAAACCCGGCGCTTCCGCACGGCGGCCGGCCTGCACCGCCTGCTGGCCGATCCACGCGTGCGTGGCGTCAATGTGCCGCGCCACCTGTTTCCTGTGCTGACACACAGCCTGCCGTTCATCGGCGAGCCGACTGCCGCAGCCGAAGGCTACAGTGGCAGCGGTGCCACCGTCGCGGTGATCGACAGCGCGCTCACCGTCACCAACAGCGCCTTCGGCTGCACCGCGGTCGACACGCCGACCGGCTGCCGGATCGTGGTCGCGCAGAACGTCGGCAGTGCCACCGGCGGCAGCGATGCCCTCCACGGCACCAACGTGGCCGCCATCGTGGTCGGCGTGGCGCCCGCCAGCCGGATTGCCTTCTTCAGCGCCTTCTCCGGGACCAGCGCCTTGAGTTCCGATGTGATCGCGGGCATCAACACGGCGATCAGCCTGCGCAGCACCTACAACATCGTCGCCATCAACATGAGCCTGGGCGACGGATCGATCAACACCAGCCCGTGTTCATCGGCGCGCACCAACCCCTTTGTCACGCCGGTGGCCGATGCGATGGCGGCCGGCATCTCGGTGGTGGCAGCGGCAGGCAACGATGCCCGCTCGAATTCGATCGCCAGCCCGGCGTGCACGCCCGGCGTCATCTCGGTCGGCGCGGTGTACGACTACAACTGGGGCGGCCTGACCTACACGCTCGCCAGCGGCACCTGCACCGACGCCAGCACGGCACCGGACCAGGTGGCCTGCTTTTCCGACAGCGCGAGCTATCTCACCCTGCTCGCCCCGGGTGCCCTGATCACGGCCGGCGGCATCCAGGAGGCCGGCACCTCGCAGGCTTCACCGCATGTGGCCGGGGCCGTTGCCGTGCTGCGCGCCGCCGCACCCGCCGATACCCTGGCACAGACCCTGGCGCGGCTGACCTCGACCGGGAGCACGGTGACGGATCCGCGCAACAACGTCGCGACGCCGCGCCTGAACCTGCAGGCCGCCGTGGCGCCGCTGGCCGCCGTCGCCAACGCCGGCAGCGGCGACATCCCGGTGCTGCCCGATTCTGCGGCCGCCTTGCTGGGATGCCTGTTGCTGTGGCGCGCGCTGCGGCGCGCGCCGGGCGCTCAGACGCGCCGCGCGTAGCTGGCGGGCGGCGTCACCCGGATCAGACGCGAAGGCAATACCAGCAAGTCCACCGGCTTGTCGTGTGGCTCGCGCGGCACGCTCGCCACCAGTTGCGCATCGAACAGTGCCGATACGCGCACCGCGGCCAGATCCGGCGCAGCCAGCAAGCGGTCGTAGAAGCCGGCGCCGTAGCCCATGCGTCCACCCAGGCGATCGAAGGCGACACCCGGCACCAGCACCAGGTCGAGCTCGGCCACCGGCACCTCGGGACAGCGCGCCGGATCCGGTTCGCGCAGGCCCCACACGCCTTCGCGCAGGTCCTGGTCGAGATCCTGCACCTCACGAACTTCGAGCACACCCTGGCCACGCAGGATGCGCGGCAGGGCCAGCCGCCGCCCCTCGGCCAGCACCGCGCGCGCCAGCGGCGCAGGATCGAATTCGCTGCGGATGCCGAGGTACAGCATCACGCAGCGCGCCTCCTGCCATTCCGGCAACAGGCACAGGCGCTCAAGCAGGGCGTTCGCGTCGGCCGCGCGCGCTTCCGGCGCCAGGCCGTCGCGCGCGGCAAGCACGCGCGTGCGCAGCGCGGCCTTGGCAGCGCTCACCGGACGTGGCCGGCGGCCAGCGCCGCACGCACCTGCTCCAGCGCGGCAGGATCGTCCAGCGTGGTCAGGTCGCCGGCATCGCGCCCTTCCGCCAGTGCCTGGATGCTCCGGCGCAGCAGCTTGCCCGAGCGCGTCTTGGGCAGAGCGCTGACGAAGTGGACACGGGCCGGTCGCGCGATCGCACCCAGCGAACTGTCGACCGCCTGGAACACTTCGCGCTCCAGCGCCGCAGCGGCGCCGTCGGCGGCGATCCGGGCGGGATCGCGCAGCACCACGAACGCCACCGGCACCTGGCCCTTGAGCGCGTCTTGCACGCCCACCACGGCCACTTCGGCGACGGCGGTGTGCGCGCTGATCGCCTCCTCGATCTCGCGGGTGCCCAGGCGGTGGCCGGCGGTATTGATCACATCGTCGGTGCGCCCCAGGATGAACCAGTAGCCATCCTGGTCCTGCAGGCCCCAGTCGAACGAGGAATAGACCTGACGGTCGGTGAACATCGAGAAATAGGTCTGCACGAAGCGCTGGTCGTCGCCCCACACCGTGGACAGACAACCCGGCGGAAGCGGCGGCCGGATCGCCACGACGCCTTTCGCGCCGGGCGGCACCTGCTCGCCGTTCTCGTCGAGCAGCTGCACGTCGAAACCGTAGACGGGAAAACTCGGGCTGCCGAAGCGGCGCGGCGTTTCCTCGACGCCCGGCATGGCCGACAGGATCGGCCAGCCGGTCTCGGTCTGCCAGTAGTTGTCGGTGACCGGAACACCCAGGGCATCCGAGATCCAGCGCGCCGTGGGTTCGTCGAGCGGCTCACCGGCCAGGTACAGGCCGCGCAGCGAGCGGGTGTCATGCGCATGCAGGCTGGCCGGATCCTGCTTCTTGAGCACGCGGATCGCGGTCGGCGAACTGAACATCACGCTGACCTTGAAGCGCTCCACCAGCTTCCACCAGATGGTCGCGTCAGGGCGGATCGGCAGGCCCTCGTAGACCACCGTGGTCATGCCGTGGATCAGCGGTGCATAGACGATGTACGAATGTCCCACCACCCAGCCGATGTCCGACGTGGTGAACATCGCCTCGCCGGGCTTGCCGCCGTAGATGTAGCGCATCGACGCCGCCAGTGCCACCGCATAGCCGGCGGTGTCCCGCTGCACGCCCTTGGGCTTGCCGGTGGTACCGGAGGTGTAGAGGATGTAGGAAGGCGCGTCGCCGGGCAGCCAGGCGACCGGGACTTCGCGGTCGCCCGCGCGCGCCAGCACCTCCAGGTAGTCGATGTCGCGTCCCGGCGTGCGCTGCATGTCCGGATCCAGCTTGCGGTCGACGATCAGCACGTGCGCCGGCGGGTTCTGGCAGGCTGCCAGCGCCGCGTCGACCAGCGGCTTGTAGGGAATGGCACGGCCGCCGCGCATGCCGGCGTCCGCCGTCACCATCACCTTGGGACGCGCGTCGTCGATGCGCGTGGCCAGGCTCTGCGCCGCGAACCCGCCGAACACCACCGAATGGATCGCGCCGATGCGCGCACACGCCAGCATCGCGAAGATCGCCTCGGCGATCATCGGCATGTAGATGATCACGCGATCGCCCTGCCCCACGCCCAGGTCCTGCAGCGCGGCGGCGCAGCGCTGCACTTCGCGATGCAGTTCGCGGTAGCTGTAGTTGCGCTCGATGCCGGTCTCGGTCGAGACATAGGCCAGCGCGATCTGCTCGCCACGCGTCGCCAGGTGGCGATCGATGGCGTTGTGGCACAGATTGGTGCGCCCCTCCGGGAACCAGCGCGCAAATGGCGGATGACTGAAGTCGAGCGCCCGGGTGGGCCGGGTCTCCCAGTCGATCAGATCGGCCTGCTCAAGCCAGAAGCCCTCGCGGTCCTCGATCGAGCGTTGGTGGAATCGGGCCAGCTTTTCGAACGGCATGATTTACTACCTCCCTGGGCGTGCGTCGCGGAATGCAGGACCGTGTCCCGTCTGTGCGGGCGTCCGGAACGTGTCGTGTCCGCCCGGACGGTCAGGCACGCGCTGTCGCCTGCCGCCACACGGCGGATTGCATCTCCTCCAGACGGCTGACCGTCCGGACGAATTCATTGGCCATGCGCCCCTCGGTATAGAGCTCCGCCGGAGCGGCGGCCGCCGAAAGCGCCAGCGGCACCCGGCTGTCGTACAGGATGTCGACCAGCCAGGTGAAGCGTCTGGCCTCGGCATGCATGGCCGCCGCCAGCACGGGCACGCCGGACAGCATCAGCAGGGCGTGGGTCTCGGCCAGCTTGAGGTAGTCGAGCTGCGAACGCGGCCCGCCGCACAACTGCGCGAAGGAGAACCAGATCACCTCGCGCGATCGCGCCAGGCAGCCGACGCGGCGTCCGAGCAGATCGAATTCGCCGGCCGTCGGCGCCTGCCCCGTGGTACGCAGCCAAAGAGCGCGCATTCCGGCCTCCGCCTCCGGTCCGAGCGGCGCGAAGAACACCGGTTCGCGTTCCAGCGTGCGCAATCGATGGTCAACGCCGCCGTCGACGCACAGCACATCCAGGCGCTGTTCCATGAGCGCGATCGCCGGCAGGAAGCGCTCACGCTGCAGGCCATCGGGATAGAGCCCGGAAGGCGCATAGTTGCTGGTGATCACCAGCACCACGCCACCCGCGAACAGCGCTTCGAACAGGCGCGACAGGATCATGGCGTCGGCGATGTCGCTGACGTGGAATTCGTCGAAGCACAGCACCCGGGTGGCGCGCGCGATGGCATCGGCCACCGCGTTCAGCGGATCCGCTTCGGCGGCGCGCGCGCGCATGCCCTCGTGGACCTCGCGCATGAAGGCGTGGAAGTGCACGCGCCGCTTGCGCCGGTAGGGCAGTCCGGCATAGAAGGCATCCATCAGGGCGCTCTTGCCGCGCCCCACGCCGCCGTGAAGGTAGAGGCCGCGTGGCGGCTGCTGGCGCATCGGCTGCAGCGTGCGTGCGATCAGGCCACGTGGACGCCGCTTGAAGGCGACCAGTGCGTCGTGCAGGGCCTGCAGACGATCGACAGCATCCGCCTGCGCGGGATCGGGCTGGAATCCCGCGCTGCGGCTGAACTGCGCATACCAGTGGGCCGGCTCCGGGCCGCTGGCGAGCGCGGTCTCTGGCATGGCACTCACATGTTCAGTGCGCGCCCGTCCACGGCCAGGGCCGCCTCGTGGAAGACTTCGGCCAGCGAGGGATGGGCATGCACGATGCGCGCAATGTCTTCGCTGGTGGCGGAGAACTCCATCGCCACCACCGCTTCGGTCACCAGCTCCGACGCGAACGGTCCCAGGATGTGCACACCCAGGATGCGATCGGTGGCGCGGTCGGCCAGGATCTTGACGAAGCCTGCCGTCTCGCCAAGGCCCTTGGCGCGGCCGTTGGCGGCGAACGGGAAACTGCCCGCACGGTAGTCCGCGCCGCGCGCCTTCAGCGCCTGTTCGGTCTCGCCCACCCAGGCGATCTCGGGCGCCGTGTAGATCACCCAGGGAATGTGGTTGAAGTCCAGGTGCGGCTTCTGACCGGTGATGCGCTCGGCCACCGCTACCCCCTCCTCCTCGGCCTTGTGCGCCAGCATCGGTCCGCGCACCACGTCGCCGAGGGCCCAGATGCCGGCCACTGCGGTGGCGCAATGCTCGTCGACCGGAATGAAGCCGCGCGCGTCCACCGCCAGGCCCACCTTGTCCAGCTGCAGGCCGTCGGTATAGGGCACGCGTCCCACCGCAACGATCAGCTTGTCGACCTCAATGCTGGAATTCCTGCCGCCCTGTTCGTAGCTGACCTTGAGCCCGCCGGCGACCTTCTCGACAGCACTCACCTTGGCGCCCAGCTCGATGGCGATGTCCTGCTCGCGCGTGAAGATCTTCTGCGCCTCGCGCGCCACCTGCTCGTCGGCAGCACCCAGAAAGGTATCGAGCGCCTCGATCAGGGTCACTTCGGCGCCCAGGCGGCGCCACACGCTGCCCATTTCCAGTCCGATCACGCCGGCTCCGATCACGCCCAGCCGCCGCGGGACCTCGCCGATCGCGAGCGCACCGGCATTGTCGAGGATGTCGACGTTGTCCACCGGCGCGGCAGGGATCGCGCGCGGCACCGACCCGGTGGCCAGGATCACCTGCCTGGCACTGACCGGCGTGACCTTGTCGCCGTCGACTGCCTCGAGCAGGAAGGTGTCGCCGTCGCGTCCCGCAAAGCGGCCGACGCCATGGATCGACTCCACCTTGTTCTTCTTGAACAGGTAGGCCACGCCCGAGGTGAGCTGATCGACGATCTTGTCCTTGCGCTTGAGCATCGTCGGCATGTCCACCTGCACGCCCGACAGCCGGATGCCGTGGTCGGCGAACTTGTGCACGGCACGCTCGTAGTTCTCCGACGATTCGAGCAGCGCCTTGGAGGGGATGCAACCCACGTTGAGGCAGGTGCCGCCCAGCGAAGGCCTGCCCTTGGCGTTCTTCCAGGCGTCGATGCAGGCCACCTTCATGCCCAGCTGCGCGGCGCGCACCGCCGCGATGTATCCGCCGGGACCACCCCCGACCACGACCAGGTCAAACATGTCTTGTCCTTCTCGTCCGTTAGGGATCACAGGTCCAGCAGCAGGCGCGCCGGATCCTCGAGCGCTTCCTTGATGGCAACCAGGGTCAGCACGGCCTCGCGGCCATCGATGATGCGATGGTCATAGGACATCGCGAGGTAGTTCATCGGGCGGATCACGATCTGGCCGTTCTCCACCACCGGCCGGTCCTTGGTGGCGTGGATGCCCAGGATCGCCGACTGGGGCGGATTGATGATCGGCGTCGACAGCATCGAGCCGAACACGCCGCCATTGGAGATCGAGAAGGTGCCGCCGGTCAGTTCCTCGATGCTGAGCTTGCCGCTCTTGGCGCGTGCACCGAAGTCGGCGATGGCCTTTTCGATCTGCGCGATCGACAGCGAGTCGGCATCGCGCAGCACTGGCACCACCAGGCCGCGCGGCGAGCCGACGGCGATGCCGACGTCGTAGTAGCCGTGGTAGACGATATCGTTGCCGTCCACCGAGGCATTGACCACCGGGTACTTCTTCAGCGCGTGCACGGCGGCACGCACGAAGAAGGACATGAATCCCAGCTTGACGCCGTGCTCCTTCTCGAAGGCCTCCTTGTAGCGGTTGCGCAGGTCCATCACGGGCTGCATGTTGACCTCGTTGAACGTGGTCAGGATGGCGGCTGTGCTTTGCGACTGCACCAGGCGCTCGGCGACGCGCTGACGCAGGCGCGACATCGGCACGCGCTCTTCGGGTCGCTGCGCCATGGCGCGCTGAAGGCCGGCCACCGCGGCCGGCGTCGGCGTGGGCAGGACCTCGCGCGCGGCCGGGGCCACCGGCGCGGCCGCAGCCGCAGGGGCGGCCAGGTTGCCGGCAGCGACGTGCGCCGAGACGTCGGACTTGGTGACGCGCCCATCGCGACCGCTGCCCGCGACATCGCCGGCCTGCAGACCGGCTTCGGCCAGCGCCTTGCGTGCCGCGGGCATCGCCAGCCCGGCTGCGGAAGCAGCCGTCGGGGCAGGCGCTGCGGCGGGTGCGGCGGCCGGCTTGGGCGGCAGCTTGGCGCCCGGCTCGGTGCTCATCGCGGCGGCGCCACGCGAGGCGACCGCCTCGGTGTCGATGCGCGCGATCAGCTCTTCGCTGGCCACGGTGCCGCCATCACCCTTGATGACTTCCACCAGCACGCCGGCGGCCGGCGCCGGCAGTTCCAGCACCACCTTGTCGGTTTCGATATCGATCAGGTTCTCGTCGCGCTCGACACGCTCGCCGGGCTGCTTGTGCCAGGTGAGCAGGGTCGCCTCCGAAACCGATTCGGACAGCGCGGGGACTTTGACTTCAACGAGCATGAATGACTCCTGGAGAGGGAACGGCGGGCCGCTTAGTGGGCGCCAGCCTTGAGTGCGGCCTCGATCACGGCCTTTTGCTGTTCATTGTGCTTGGCGAGATAGCCGACCGCCGGCGAGGCCGACGAAGGCCGCATGGCCGATCCCAGGATCTGGTCCTGGCGCAGGTGTCGCTGCAGGTAGTGCATGATCCGGTGCCACGCGCCCTGGTTGGTGGGCTCTTCCTGGCACCACACCACTTCGGAGGCATTCGGGTAGCGCTGCACCTCGGCGGCGAACTCCTCGTGCGGGAAGGGATAGAGCTGCTCGATCCGGATCACGGCGATGTCGGTGATGCCACGCGCCTTGCGCTCCGCGACCACGTCGAAGTAGACCTTGCCGCTGCACGCCACGATGCGACGCACGTTCCCGGCCTGCAGGTCTTCCACCTCCGGAATGACCGGCTGGAAATGGCCCTTGGCAAGCTCCGACAGGTCGGACGTGGACTCCTTCCGCCGCAGCAGGCTCTTCGGCATGATGATGATCAGCGGCCGGCGCATCGGACGGATCATCTGCCGGCGCAGCATGTGGAACAGCTGCGCGGGCGTGCTGGGCACGCATACCTGGATGTTGTGCTCGGCGCACAGCTGCAGGTAGCGCTCCAGGCGTGCCGAGGAATGCTCCGGTCCCTGACCTTCGAAGCCGTGCGGCAGCATCATGGTCAGGCCGCACATGCGCCCCCACTTGGCTTCGCCGGAACTGATGAACTGGTCGATCACCACCTGGGCACCGTTGGCGAAGTCGCCGAACTGGCCTTCCCAGATCACCAGCTCGCGCGGTTCGGAACTCGAGTAGCCGTACTCAAAGCCGAGCACCGCCTCCTCCGACAGCAGGGAGTCGATGACGACGAATTCGCGCTGGTTCTCGGCCAGGTTGTTGAGCGGCACATAGACACCGGCATCCCACTTCTCGCGGTTCTGGTCGTGCAGCACGCAGTGGCGATGCGAAAAGGTGCCGCGGCCGCAGTCCTGGCCCGACAGGCGGATGCCGAAGCCATCCTCGATCAGCGTGGCGTAGGCCAGCGTCTCGGCCATGCCCCAGTCCAGCGGCATCTCGCCCTCGCCCATCACGCGGCGGTTGGCCACCACGCGCTCGACGGTGGAATGCAGCTTGAAGTTCTCCGGCACCGTGGTGAGCTTCCTGGCCAGGCGCTTGAGGTTCTTCTCGGTCACCGCGGTCTTGGCCTTGTGGCGCCATTCGATGCCGATATACGGCGCCCAGTCGACGCCAAACGGCGGGTTGAAGCCCTGCAGCACGGTACGGTGCAGCAGTTGGCCGGCGTCGAGCAGCTCGCGATACTGCGACACCATCTGGTCGGCTTCGGACTCGCCCGCAATGCCATCCTGTGCCAGCCGCTGCGCATACAGCCGGCGCGTGCTGGGGAGCTGGGCGATCTTCTTGTACATCAGCGGCTGGGTCACCAGCGGTTCGTCCTGCTCGTTGTGGCCCAGGCGCCGATAGCACACCAGGTCCACCACCACGTCCTTGTGGAAGGTGTTGCGGAAATCCAGCGCAGCGCGCGTCACCATCAGCACGCTGTCCGGGTCGTCGGCGTTGACGTGGAATACCGGCGCGTCGACCATCTTGGCGATGTCGGTGCAGTACAGCGTGGAACGCGAATCACGCGGATCGGAGGTGGTGAAGCCGATCTGGTTGTTCACCACGATATGCACCGTGCCGCCGGTGGAGTAGCCGCGCGTCTGCGACAGCGCCATGGTCTCCATCACCACACCCTGGCCCGCGAAGGCGGCGTCGCCGTGCACCAGGATCGCCATCACCTGCTTGTGCGCGACATCCTTGCGACGATGCTGGCGCGCGCGCACCGAACCCTCGACCACCGGATTCACGATCTCGAGGTGCGAGGGGTTGAAGGCCAGCGTCAGGTGCACCGGTCCGCCCGGGGTCTGCACGTCCGAGGAAAAGCCCTGGTGGTACTTGACGTCGCCCGACGACAGTTCCGAAGGGTGCTTGCCTTCGAACTCGGAAAACAGGTCGGAGGGCAGCTTGCCCAGGCAGTTGACCAGCAGGTTGAGGCGTCCGCGATGGGCCATGCCGATCACGATCTCCTGCGTGCCGGCCGCACCCGCATTGCGGATCAGGTCGTTGATCACCGGGATCATGCTCTCGCCGCCCTCCAGCGAGAAGCGCTTCTGGCCCACATAGCGGGTGTGCAGGTACTTCTCCAGCGTCTCGGCCGCCGTGATCTGTTCGAGCAGCCACATGCGGGTCTTGGCATCGAACAGCGGCTTGGAGCGCACCGACTCGAAACGCTGCTGGATCCAGCGCTTCTGCTCGGTGTCGGTGATGTACATGTACTCGATCCCGACATGCTGGCAGTAGGTCTCACGCACCGCCTGCAGGATCTCGCGCAGGGTGGCGCGCTCGAATCCGACCAGCGAACCTGCGCTGTAGACGTTGTCCAGATCGGCTTCGCCCAGCCCGTGGTACGACATCTCGAGCTCGGGCAGAGGCCCCGCGTCGCGGCGCGCCAGCGGGTCAAGCTGCGCGCGTCGGGAACCCAGGAAGCGGTGGGCGTTGATCAGCTGCAGTACCGCCACCTGCTTGCGGTGGTGCTCGGGATCCTGCTGGGTGACCGGTGCCGGCCCCCGCTTGGCGAGATCCTCGAAATGGCGGATCACCGGCTGGTGGGAAATGTCCCGCGTGACGTTACCTGCCGATTCCGCCAGCTGATCGAACCAGGCCTTCCATTCGGAAGGAACCGAGGCCGGATCCTGCAGGTAGGCGTCGTAGAGCTCTTCGATGAACGGCGCGTTGGCGCCGAACAGATACGAGGTTTCGAAATCACGTTTCATCATCGCCGTTGTATCCTCCTGTTCAGCGCCATTCCAAGGATCTCTGGTCAGCCGCGCTGTGCGATTGTGACGACATCCCGCTTGCTGGCCCCCTGGTACAGCTGGCGTGGGCGGCCGATCTTGTATTCCGGATCCGAGATCATCTCGTTCCACTGGGAGATCCAGCCCACCGTACGCCCCATGGCGAACACGGCGGTGAACATGCTGGTCGGGATTCCCAGGGCACGCAGCACGATGCCGGAGTAGAAATCGACGTTGGGGTAGAGCTTCTTCTCGACGAAATACGGGTCGTGCAGGGCGATCTTCTCGAGCTCGAGGGCCAGCTTGAACAGCGGGTCGTCATGCAGTCCCAGTTCGGTCAGCACCTCGTGGCAGGTGCGGCGCATCACTTCGGCACGCGGGTCCATGTTCTTGTAGACGCGGTGGCCGAAGCCCATCAGGCGGAAATTGTCGTTCTTGTCCTTGGCGCGCGCAATGAACCTGGGCACGTTGGCGACGTCGCCGATCTCGGCCAGCATCTTCAGCACCGCCTCGTTGGCGCCGCCATGCGCCGGCCCCCACAGCGCCGCGATACCGGCCGCGATGCACGCGAAGGGATTGGCACCGGACGATCCGGCCAGGCGCACGGTCGAGGTCGAGGCATTCTGCTCGTGGTCGGCATGCAGGGTCAGGATGCGGTCGAAGGCGCGCACCAGCACCGGGTTGGACTTGTACGGCTCGCAGGGGTTGGCGAACATCATGTACAGGAAGTTCTCGGCGTAGCTCATGTGGTTCTGCGGATACATGAAAGGCAGGCCGGTGTTGTAGCGGTAGCACATCGCCGCGATGGTCGGCACCTTGGCGATCAGGCGGTTGGCCGAGATTGCGCGGTGGGCCGGATTGTTGATGTCCAGGCTGTCATGGTAGAAGGCCGAGAGCGCACCAACCACCCCGACCATCACCGCCATGGGGTGGGCGTCGCGGCGGAAGCCCTTGAAGAAGCTGAGCATCTGGTCGTGCACCATGGTGTGGCGGCGGACCGTGTTTTCCCAGCTGTCGCGCTCGGTCTGGCTGGGCAGTTCGCCGTTGAGCAGCAGGTAGCAAACCTCGATGAAGTCGCACTTCTCGGCCAGCTGTTCGATCGGGTAGCCACGGTAGTACAGCAGGCCCTGGTCGCCGTCGATGTAGGTGATGCGCGACTGGCAGCTCGCCGTGGCAAGGAAGCCCGGGTCGTAGGTGAACATGCCAGTCTTGCCCATGTTGCGGATATCGATCACGTCCGGGCCGATGGTGCCGCCGTAGATCGGAAGGTCGATGCTCTGTCCCTGGCCCCACGTCAGCGTGGCCGTCCCCTTGCTTTGCATGTTCAGGTCTCCCTCAGTCCAGTAGAGATTCGTTCAAGCCGCAGGCGCCCAGGGCGCATGCAGCAACGCGATGATGGCGCCGGTCCGCTCGTCCGGGGCCGGCTTGCGCCCCATCGCGATGTCCAGCAACTCGTTGTCCGGGAGCAGCAGGAGGGCGTCATACGCCTGCAGTCCCTCCTCGTCTAGCGTGTCCAGCCGTCTGGCCAGGAACTTCTCCAGCAGCAGATCGAGTTCAAGCAGGCCGCGCCGGCTGCGCCAGCGGGCCCGCTCACGTGCCAGTTCCAGCGTGCCCTTAGTCACGACCGCCTTGCCGTGTGCCGGCAGGGCCGGGGCGCGATGCGCAATGGAGGGTGCAGGACACCGTCAGACCGCCCGCTTGACCATCGCCTCCTTGATCTTGCCGATGGCAAGGGAGGGATTCAGGCCCTTCGGGCAGACGTCCACGCAATTCATGATGGTATGACAACGGAACAGCCGGTACGGATCTTCCAGGTTGTCCAGGCGCGCGCTGGTGGCCTCGTCGCGCGTGTCGGCGATGAAACGGTAGGCCTGCAGCAGGCCGGCGGGCCCGACGAACTTGTCCGGATTCCACCAGAAGGAGGGGCAGGAAGTGCTGCAACAGGCGCACAGGATGCACTCGTACAGGCCATTGAGTTCCTCGCGCTCCTCGGGCGACTGCAGGCGCTCCTTCTCGGGTGCCGGCGTATCGTTGACGAGGTAGGGCGTGACCGAATGGTACTGCTTGAAGAACTGGCTCATGTCCACGATCAGGTCGCGGATCACCGGCAGGCCGGGCAGCGGGCGCAGTTCCACCGGCTCCTTGATGCCCTTCAGCGGCGTCACGCAGGCGAGGCCGTTCTTGCCATTGATGTTCATGGCATCGGAACCGCAGACGCCTTCGCGGCAGGACTTGCGCAGGCTGAGCGTGTCGTCCATTTCCTTGATGCGCAGGATGGCATCGAGCAGCATGCGGTCGGTCGGCTTGAGCTCGACCTCGTAGTCCTGCATGCGCGGCTCGGCATCCTGCTCGGGGTTGTAGCGGTAGACGCGGAATTTCATCACGACACTCCAGAATCAGTAGACACGAACCTTGGGTTCGAAGCTTTCGACCGTCAGGGGCTTCAGGTTGACCGGCTTGTAGGCCAGGCGGCTGCCCTCGGCATACCACAGGCTGTGCTTGAGCCAGTTGCGGTCGTCGCGGTCCTGGAAATCCTCGCGCGCATGGGCGCCGCGGCTTTCCTTGCGGGCTTCGCCAGATACCAGGGTAGCCTCCGCGATCAGCGCCAGGTTCTCCAGTTCGAGCGCCTCGATGCGCGCCGTGTTGAAGGTCTTGCTGCGATCCTTGATGCCGGTGTTGCGCGCACGCTGGGCGATGTCGCGGATGCGCTGCACCCCTTCGGCGAGCAGTGCGCCGGTGCGGAACACGCCGCTATGGGATTGCACGCACTTGCGCATCGCCAGTCCGACCTCGGCCACGCTCTCGCCGCCAGCCCCGCTCTCGAGCCGCGCCAGGCGCGACAGCGGCAGGTCCGCAGCGTCGCCCGGCAGATCGCGCTGCGAGCGGTCCGCCTGCAGGTAGGCGGTGACGTGGTTGCCGGCCGCACGGCCGAACACCACCAGGTCGAGCAGCGAATTGGTACCCAGGCGATTGGCGCCGTGCACCGACACGCAAGCGCACTCGCCCACGGCGTAGAGTCCCGGTACGACGGCATTGGGCACATCGCCCTGCGGCACGACGACCTGGCCATGCACATTGGTCGGAATGCCCCCCATCATGTAGTGACAGGTCGGCACCACCGGGATCGGCTCCTTGATCGGATCGACGTTGGCGAAGTTCATCGCGATCTCGCGGATGCCCGGCAGGCGCTTCATGATGGTCTCGGCCCCCAGGTGGTCGAGCTTGAGCAGCACATGATCCTTCTCGTGCCCGACACCCCTGCCTTCCTTGATCTCCTGGTCCATCGAGCGCGACACCACGTCGCGGCTGGCAAGATCCTTCATGGTCGGCGCATAGCGCTCCATGAAGCGCTCACCCTGCGAATTCAGCAGGTAGCCGCCTTCGCCGCGCACACCCTCGGTGATCAGCACGCCGGCACCGGCAACGCCGGTCGGGTGGAACTGCCAGAATTCCATGTCCTCGAGCGGGATACCGGCACGCGCCGCCATGCCCAGGCCGTCGCCGGTATTGATGAAGGCGTTGGTGCTGGACTGGTAGATGCGCCCGGCGCCGCCGGTGGCGAGCACCGTGGCCTTGGCCTGGAAGATCACCGGCTCGCCAGTCTCCATCTCCAGGGCCACGACCCCCAGGATGCTGCCGTCCTGGGCGCGGATCAGGTCGAGCGCCATCCATTCCACGAAGAACTGCGTGTTGGCGCGCACGTTGCGCTGATACAGCGTATGCAGCATGGCGTGACCGGTACGGTCAGCGGCGGCGCAGCTTCGGTGCACCGGCTTTTCGCCGAAGTTCTGCGAATGGCCGCCGAAGGGGCGCTGGTAGATGGTGCCGTCGGCATTGCGGTCGAACGGCATGCCGAAGTGCTCGAGTTCGTAGACGCATTGCGCCGCCTCGCGACACATGAATTCGATCGCATCCTGGTCGCCGAGGTAGTCGGATCCCTTGATGGTGTCGTACATGTGCCAGAGCCAGTGGTCCTCGGACATGTTGCCCAGCGAGGCACCGATGCCACCCTGCGCCGCCACCGTGTGCGAGCGCGTCGGAAACACCTTGGAAAACACCGCCACGCGCAGACCGGCTTCTGCCAGCTGCAAGGAGCAGCGCAGGCCGGAGCCTCCGCCGCCGACGATGACCGCGTCGAACTGTCTGCGTGCCAAGGCCATGATCACCCCCTCCAGAGAATCGAAACCGTCCACAGGGCGTAGGACACCAGGGCGACGATCGTCGCCACCTGGAGAGTCAGACGCACGCCCACGGGCTGGATGTAGTCCATCAGGATGTCCCGCACACCGACCCAGGCGTGCAGATACAGGCTGAGAAAGAACAGCAAGGCCAGGACCCGCACCGCCTGGTACGAAAAGAACCATTGCCAGTCTTCGAACTGGGCGGATGGATGCGTCAGGAAGAAGGCTGCGAACACCAGGGTCGCCAGCAGCATCACCACTGCCGTGACCCGCTGCATCAACCAGTCACGGAGGCCGTAATGGGCCCCCACCACGATACGCTTCACCATATTGCCACCGCCACGAGAAGAGTCAGGAGCATCCCCGCCACCAGCACCACCTTGCTCCAGAAACGGGTGGTCGGGAGATCGATGCCGATGTGCAGATCCAGCAGCAGATAGCGGATCCCGGCCAGGAAATGGTGGATGAAGGCCCACGACAGTCCGATCACGACCAGCTTGGCCACCCAGCTTCCCAGCTGGAAGCGCAGGTCCTCGAAGGACTCCTGCGAGGCCAGCGAACTGTCCAGGCAGCGCAGCAGTACCGGGATCAGCACCAGGAACATCACGGTACCGCTGATGCGGTGCAGGATCGACACCACCCCGGGAATCGGCAGCCTGATCTTGGGCAGATCCAGGTGCTTGGGACGTTTCTTGGCGACGGCACTCGGTGTTGACATGGTCTTGTTCTCTCTCTTGGTGCGGCGAACCGCGTCCGGCCTGTCGGCCGATCAGCTGACTTCGTTGATATAGGAACACTCGGTCGTGACACAAAGGCCGCGCCGCCATTCGACCGGCCGGTCACCGTAAGTGAAGGCCACCCGGTCGACGCGCAGCAGCGGCGTAAGCGGCGCCACGCCAAGCCGGGCCGCACTGAATTCGTCGGCTGCAACCGCCTTGATGTGCTCCTCGGCGCGGATCATGGTGACCCCGTATTGCGACTCCAGGAAACCATACATGGAACCCTTGTGGTTGCGCAGCGCGTCCTCTTCCAGGCCCTTGAAAAGGGCGCACGGCAAGTGGATCTCGTCGAGGATGGCGGGTGACCCATGGTACTTGAGCAGGCGGCGGATGATGTAGACCGTCGAGCCGGCGCGCAGTTCGAGCAGCCGCAGGGTTTCATCCGGCGCGCGCGCGCGCTCCACGCTCAGCAGCTCGCTGGCCGGGTATTCCGTCACGGCCGAATCGGGCGCCACGCGCAGGAAGCGTGTGGTGGTGCGTTCCTGGGCGTGCGAAGCGACAAAAGTGCCCTTGCCCTGCCGGCGCACCAGGATGTTCTCGCCTGCCAGGGCGTCGATCGCCTTGCGCACGGTGCCCTGGCTCACCTGGAAACGACTGGCGAGTTCCATCTCGCTCGGGATGGCGTCGCCCGGGCGCCACTCGCCAGCAATCAGGCTCTGGGTGATCAGAATCTTGATCTGATCGTAGAGCGGCCGGAAGGAGGGTGAGGCAATGGTCTTCATGATCGTGCGGCGCAGTGTAGCACACCCATGGCGCGGAAAAAACGATGTTATATCTTATATAAGTTATAAGTCCTATTGACACCTTAGCCCCTGAAATCTATGATTTCCCCACTACTTAGAGGGAGCGTTTGGCCATGCCACTAGATGCCAGTCCAGGAGCGCGACTGCGCGCTGCCGTGCAGCACGAGCAGCCCCTGCAGACGGTCGGAACCATCAATGCCTACACTGCGCGCATGGCCGAGCGCATCGGCTTCAAGGCCATCTATCTGTCGGGTGGCGGGGTGGCCGCGAATTCGCTCGGCGTGCCGGACCTCGGCATCACCGGCCTGGAAGATGTCCTGGTCGACGTGCGCCGCATCACCGACGCCTGCAGCCTGCCCCTGCTGGTCGATGCCGACACCGGCTGGGGCGGTGCCTTCAACATCGCACGCACGGTCAAATCGCTGATCAAGGCCGGCGCCGCCGGCCTGCACATCGAGGATCAGGTGCAGACCAAGCGCTGCGGCCACCGGCCCGGCAAGGCCATCGTCGGCCAGGATGAGATGGTCGACCGCGTCAAGGCGGCCGTGGATGCGCGTGGCGACAGCCGCTTCGTGATCATGGCGCGCACCGATGCGCTGGCGGTCGAAGGCCTGGAGTCGGCGATCGCGCGCGCGCAGGCCTGCGTGGAGGCCGGCGCCGACATGATCTTCCCCGAAGCGGTGACCGATCTCGCCACCTATCGCCTGTTTGCCGACGCCGTGAAGGTGCCGATCCTGGCCAACCTGACCGAATTCGGCTCGACCCCGCTGTTCCACATCGACGAGCTGCGCGAGGCCGGCGTCGGCATTGCGCTCTATTGCTGCGGCGCCTATCGCGCCATGAATGCCGCCGCGCGCAACGTGTACGAGACCATCCGCCGCGACGGCACCCAGAAGGCTGCGGTGCCGACCATGCAGACGCGCGCCGAACTCTACGATTTCCTCGACTACCACAGCTTCGAGCAGAAGCTGGATGTCCTTTTTGCCAACCGGAAGGAGTCCGAATGAGCAGCCAGACCAGCGCCGGGGAACTTGCCCCGAAAGCCAAGAAATCCGTCGCCCTGTCCGGCACTGCCGCCGGCAACACCGCGCTGTGCACCGTCGGGCGCACCGGCAACGACCTGGCCTATCGCGGCTACGACATCCTCGATCTGGCCACCACCAGCGAATTCGAAGAGATCGCCCACCTGCTGGTCCACGGCAAGCTGCCGACCCGGGTCGAACTCCAGGCCTACAAATCACGCCTGAAGGCCCTGCGCGGACTGCCGGCCGGCCTCAAGACCGCGCTGGAGCAGCTGCCGCCATCGGCGCATCCGATGGATGTGATGCGCACCGGCGTGTCGGTGCTGGGCTGCCTTTCGCCCGAGAAGGACGATCACAACCATCCGGGCGCGCGCGACATTGCCGATCGCCTGATGGCCTCGCTGGGCTCGATGCTGCTGTACTGGTACCACTACAGCCACAACGGCCGGCGCATCGAGGTGGAAACCGACGATGACTCGATCGGCGGCCACTTCCTGCACCTGCTGCACGGCAGCGCGCCGCGCGAAAGCTGGGTGCGTGCCATGCACACCTCGTTGATCCTGTATGCCGAGCACGAGTTCAACGCTTCCACCTTCACGTCGCGCGTGGTCGCCGGCACCGGCTCGGACATGTATTCCGCGATCACCGGTGGCATCGGCGCCCTGCGCGGCCCCAAGCATGGCGGTGCCAACGAAGTGGCGTTCGAGATCCAGAAGCGCTACGACAGCGCCGACGAGGCCGAAACCGACATCCGTGCCCGCGTCGAGCGCAAGGAGGTCGTGATCGGCTTCGGGCATCCGGTGTACACGGTGAGCGACCCGCGCAACAAGGTGATCAAGGAGGTGGCACGCCAGCTCAGCCTTGAACAGTCCAATCTCAAGATGTTCAATATTGCCGAGCGCCTGGAATCGGTCATGTGGGACGTCAAGAAGATGTTCCCGAACCTGGACTGGTTCAGTGCGGTCAGCTACCACATGATGGGGGTTCCCACCGCCATGTTCACCCCGCTGTTCGTGATCTCGCGCACCAGCGGCTGGGCGGCCCATGTGATCGAACAGCGCATCGACGGCAAGATCATCCGTCCGAGCGCCAACTACGTCGGTCCCGAGGACCGCAAATTCGTGCCCATCCAGGACCGGAACTGACAGCCGCCTCCATGAACAGCCAATACCGCAAACCGCTGCCCGGCACCGCGCTGGACTGGTTCGACGCCCGCGCGGCCGTCGACGCCATCCAGCCCGGCGCCTACCAGGGCCTGCCCTACACGTCGCGCGTGCATGCCGAGAACCTGGTGCGCCGCTGCGACCCCGCCACGCTGACCGCGTCGCTGCGTCAGCTGATCGAGCGCCGCCGCGACCTGGATTTCCCCTGGTTCCCGGCGCGCGTGGTATGCCACGACATTCTCGGGCAGACCGCGCTGGTGGACCTGGCAGGCCTGCGCGACGCCATCGCGGCCAAGGGCGGCGACCCGGCCCTGGTCAATCCGGTGGTGCCCACGCAACTGGTGGTGGACCATTCGCTGGCAGTGGAATGCGGCGGCTACGATCCCGATGCCTTCGCCAAGAACCGCGCCATCGAAGACCGTCGCAACGAGGACCGCTTCCACTTCATCGACTGGACCAAGGATGCCTTCCGCAACGTCGACGTGATCCCGCCCGGCAACGGTATCCTGCACCAGATCAACCTGGAGCACATGTCGCCGGTGATCCAGATCCGCGATGGCGTGGCCTTCCCGGACACCCTGGTCGGCACCGACAGCCATACGCCGATGGTCGACGCGCTGGGCGTGATCGCCATCGGCGTCGGCGGGCTCGAGGCCGAGAGCGTCATGCTGGGCCGCGCTTCCTGGATGCGCCTGCCCGACATCATCGGGGTCGAGCTGAGCGGTCGGCCGCAGCCAGGCATCACGGCCACCGATATCGTGCTGGCGCTCACCGAGTTCCTGCGCAAGGAGAAGGTGGTTTCCTCCTATCTGGAATTCCGCGGCCAAGGCGCAGCACACCTCACCCTGGGCGACCGCGCCACCATCGCCAACATGGCGCCGGAATTCGGTTCGACTGCCGCGATGTTCTACATCGACGAACAGACGCTGAAGTACCTGCGCCTGACCGGGCGCGAGGAAGAGCAGGTCCGGCTGGTCGAGACCTATGCCCGCCAGGCAGGACTGTGGGCCGACGATCTGGCCCACGCCGAATACGAGCGCGTACTGCACTTCGACCTGTCCAGCGTGGTGCGCAACATCGCCGGCCCCTCCAATCCGCACCGGCGCGTGCCGACGTCCGAACTCGCGGCGCGCGGCATCAGCGGCAAGGTCGAGAACGAAGCCGGCCGCATGCCCGACGGCGCCGTGATCATCGCCGCGATCACCAGCTGCACCAACACCAACAATCCGCGCAACATGGTCGCCGCCGGCCTGCTGGCCCGCAACGCCAACCGGCTGGGTCTGACGCGCAAGCCCTGGGTGAAGAGCTCGCTCGCGCCGGGCTCCAAGGCGGTCACGCTGTACCTGGAGGAAGCCGGGCTGCTCGGCGATCTCGAGCGCCTGGGATTCGGCGTGGTGGCCTATGCCTGCACCTCATGCAACGGCATGTCGGGCGCCCTCGACCCGGTGATCCAGCAGGAGATCGTGGCACGCGACCTGTACGCCACGGCCGTGCTGTCGGGCAACCGCAATTTCGACGGCCGCATCCACCCCTACGCCAGGCAGGCCTTCCTGGCCTCGCCGCCGCTGGTGGTGGCCTACGCCATTGCCGGCACCATCCGCTTCGACATCGAGAAGGACGTGCTGGGCCGCGATGCCAAGGGCAAGGCGATCCGCCTGGCCGACATCTGGCCCGACGATGCGGAGATCGACGCGATCATCGCCAGCAGCGTCAAGCCCGAACAGTTCCGCAAGGTCTACATTCCGATGTTCGCGGCACAGTCCGGCGGCGCGGCCCAGGTCAGGCCGCTGTATGACTGGCGTCCGCAGAGCACCTACATCCGCCGGCCGCCCTACTGGGAAGGCGCCCTGGCCGGTGCACGCACGCTGACCGGCATGCGTCCGCTGGCGGTGCTCGGCGACAACATCACCACCGACCACCTGTCCCCGTCCAACGCCATCATGGCCGACAGTGCTGCCGGCGAGTACCTGACGCGCATGGGACTGCCGGAGGAGGACTTCAACTCCTATGCCACCCACCGCGGCGACCACCTGACGGCGCAGCGCGCCACCTTCGCCAACCCGACCCTGCTCAACGAAATGGTCCGGGATGCCGACGGTAACGTGAAAAAGGGTTCCCTGGCTCGGGTCGAGCCAGAGGGCACGGTCATGCGCCTGTGGGAAGCGATCGAGACCTACATGAACCGCAACCAGCCGCTGATCATCATCGCCGGCGCGGATTATGGACAAGGATCGTCACGCGATTGGGCCGCCAAGGGGGTCCGGCTGGCCGGGGTGGAAGCGATCGTCGCCGAAGGGTTCGAGCGGATCCATCGCACCAACCTGATCGGCATGGGCGTCCTGCCGCTCGAATTCAAACCGGGTATGAATCGTTTGACCCTCGGTCTCGACGGAACCGAAACCTATGACGTGGTGGGCACGCGCCAGCCGGGCGGCGATCTCACCCTGGTCGTCCACCGGCGCGATGGTTCGATGGTCGAAGCCACCGTCACCTGCCGCCTGGATACGGCGGAGGAACTCTCGATCTATGACGCCGGCGGCGTGCTGAGACGATTCGCCCAGGACTTCCTCGAAGCGACAGGCGGAACCGCCGCGCGGCAGGCCGGATAGGCGGAAGCGGTCAGCGCAGCTTCAGCAGCCGCCTGGCGTTGCCGCTGGCCAGTTTGGCGTGGTCCTCGGGGCAGAGTGGAACCTTGGACAGCCACTCTGTCGCTGGCTGGTTCGGCGCGAACGGGTAATCGACCGAGAAGAGAACCCGGTCGAGACCCATTTCCTGGATACAGAACAACAGTGCGGCATCCGACCAGAACCCGCTGGTGGTGACGTAGAAGTGCGAGCGGAAAATATCACGGAAGCCGCGCGTGCCTTTGAGGTCGCGCTC
>JAGWIJ010000145.1 GCA_028873535.1 Pseudomonadota bacterium | reverse complement strand
GGGGCTGGGCGGCCTGCGTGTGCTGGGCCTGCGCAGTGCCCAGGCCGAGGCGCTGCGCCAGCTCAGCGGGCAGCAGCAGAAGGTGTTCGTGATGTGGGCCCTGCCGGCCGCCGGCGGCAGCGACGGCAGCGGCCAGGTACTGCTGCCCGGCACCCTGATAGGCGGCCGCGATACCGCGGTCTACGCGCGCAGCAGCGGCTATGTGCGCCGCTGGTTGCGCGACATCGGCGCCCATGTGCACCGCGGCGAGCTGATCGCCGAGATCGAAACGCCCGAACTCGAGCAGCAGGTGGCGCAGTCGCGTGCCACGCTGCGCCAGGCAACGGTCAACCTGGACCTGGCGCGCCAGACCCTGGCGCGCTGGCAGACACTGCGCAAGGACGACCTGGTCACCCAGCAGGACGTCGACGAGCGCGCCAGCAGCGTGGAGCAGCTGGCTGCCGCCCAATCCGCCGCCAGGGCCGACCTGGCACGCCAGGAGGCACTGGCCGGATTCGAGCATGTCGAGGCACCGTTCGACGGCGTGATCACGCGGCGCAATGTCGAAATCGGCTCGCTGGTGAATTCCGGCAACGGCGGCAGCGCGCAGGCGCTGTTCCAGCTCGACAGCACCGACCGGCTGCGCCTGGAAATCTATGTGCCCCAGGCCTATGCGCCGCGCGTCAAGGTCGGCATGCCGGTCGACATCACGCAGGCCGAACGTCCGGGCCAGCACTTCGCCGGCACGGTGGCGCGCACCGCCGGTGCCATCGACAGTGCAACGCGCACGCTGCAGGTCGAGGTGGAAGTGCCCAATCGCGACGGGCGCCTGCTGCCCGGCAGCTATGTGCAGGCCGGACTGGGTCTGCGCGGCGGTATGGCGCTCACGGTGCCCGCCAACGCCCTGCTGTTCCGCGCCGAAGGCCCGCGCCTGGCAGTGGTCGACGAGCAGGGGCGCATCCGCCTTGCGCAGGTCGCGTTGGGACGCGACCTCGGCAAGACCATCGAGATCGCGATCGGATTGCAGGCGCAGGATCACGTGGTGCTGAATCCGCCGGATGCGCTGGCCGAAGGCGATCTGGTCGACGCCCGTCCGGCGCCACCACCCAAGACATCCGACGACAAGCCCGCTGCCAGGACCGCCGCCGGCGCGGACAAGGCCACCGCGGACAAGAGCAAATGAGGCTGGGCCTGCATCCGCGTCTGCTGGCCACCGCAACGGCTGCCGCCCTGCTGGGCGCCTGTGCGCATCCCGTTGGCCCCGACTACCAGGCACCGCAGGCGGCGCTGGCCGCGCACTGGTCCGATGCCGGCTGGCATGCGGCACAGCCCGCCGATGACGCCGCGCGCGGTCCCTGGTGGCAGCTCTACCACGACCCGGCGCTGGACGGCCTCGAGTCGGCCGCCGAACAGGACAGCCCCGGCCTGCAGGCGGCGCTGGCGCGTGTGCGCCAGGCCGAAGCACTGACCACCGTCGCGGGCGCCGCCGGCAAACCGCAGGTAGACGCCGGCGTGAACGCCAGCCGGCTGCGCACCTCGGCCAATCGCGACTACGGCCTGCCCGGTTTTCCGACGCCTTCGACCACCCAGAACGACTTCAACCTGGGTGCCAGCGTGCGCTGGGAAACCGACCTGATGGGCGGCGTGGCGCGCAGTGTCGAGGCGGCGCAAGCCGCCGCCGATCAGTCACGCGCCGACGCCCAGACCGTGCGCCTGCTGCTGGCCGCCAACATCGCGAGTGCCTACTTCACGCTGCGCGCGCTCGATGCCGACGTGGAGCAGCTGGCGCGGCTGCTGGAACTGCAGGAGCGCATCCTGGTGCTGACCCAGCGCCGGGTCGAACTCGGCCAGGGGACCGCGCTCGATGTGGCAACCCAGCAGAGCCTGGTCGACACCACGCGCGTGCAGCTCGACACCCTGCGCACCCAGCGCGGCAGCCAGGAGGCGGCACTCGCAGCCCTGAGCGGACAGGCCGCACCGGACTTCCATCTGGCGCCGGGCGTGCTGGCCGAGACAGTGCCGCATCCCGACCTGGGCGTGCCCGCCGACCTGCTCCAGCGCCGTCCCGACATCGCATCGGCAGAGCGCGCGGTGGCGCAGGCCAGTGCGCAGATCGGCGTGGCCACGGCGGCCCGCTATCCGGATCTGGCGCTGAGCGGCAATGTCGGCAGCGACAGCCGCCTGCTGTCGCGACTGATCGAGGCCCCCAGCATGGTGTGGGCTTTCGGCGCCAGCCTGGCTGCCACCGTCTACGACGGCGGCAGGATCGACGCCACGGTGAGCGCAGCGCGCGCCGCGCACGAAGCCAGCGTGGCGCAGTACCGGCAGGCGGTGCTGGGCGCCCTGGCCGAGGTCGAAGGCGCGCTGCGCGCCGAGCAGGTGCTGATGCAGGCCGTCGACCGGCAGCAGACGGCGCTGGCCACCGCACGCCGCCAGCTCGATCTGGTCAGCCGGCGCCACGACGCCGGCTATGGCGTCGCGCCGGACCTGCTCGCTGCCGAGCAGGCGGTGCGCCTGGACGAGCGCCAGCTGGTGGCGCTGCGCGGCCAGCGCCTGCTCAATTCGGTCACGCTGGTGAAGGCGCTCGGCGGAAGCTGGGAAGACCCGCGCTAGGCGTCGTGCGTGCGCCGGTCGCCTTGCGGCCGGACCACGTGCACGCTGCATTCGGCTTCCGCCACCACGCGGTGCATGAGCTGCGGCCAGATGCGCCCGGCCTGCGCCGGGCCGCGTTCGCGATGACTGCAGCCGATGATCAGCAGGTCGGCCTGGTTGGCGCGCGCGAATTCGAGCAGATGGTCGAGCGGGTCGCCACCTTCGAACACATGCTGTGAAATGCGGCTGGGCGGCAGGCGCAGCGACCTGGCCCACTGCTGCAGTGCCTGCCGGCCGGCGCGGCTGGCAGCGGAGTCTCCCGGCAGCGTGGCGACGGACTCGGCACGTGCCACCACTGTCAGGCAGGCCAGATGGGCGTGCGTCTCGGTCGCCATCACGCGCGCGGCGGCCGCGCGCAGCGCCACGGGCAGGTCGCCTTCGACCAGATCGGGATCCAGCGCCAGCACCACCAGCGGTGCGCGATGGCTGCCCGCGTGCTGCAGGCCCTTGAGCGCGTGGACCGGATCGCGCTGGTGCTGGAACCAGCGTGTCAACCGCCGCCACACCGGCGCGGGTGCGGTGCGCGCACGACCGCGGTCGATCTCCACCGCCGCCGGATGCTGCAGCAGCCACGCCACCTGGCCGCAGTGCTCGAAGCGGTCGGAGGGCGCGACTTCCAGGCAGCGGTGGATCACCTCCTGCAGCCAGCCGGGCAGGTCGGGGCGCTGGTGCCGCAGCGGCAGCGGCGACTTCCACAGCCGCTCGCGCAGCGGGCTGGCGTTCACCGCCTGGCCCGGGTCGACAAACGGCGGATGCCCGACGGCCATCTGGTACATCAGCGCCCCCAGGCTCCACTGGTCGCTGCGCGCGTCATCGCGGACCAGGAACAGCTGTTCCGGAGCCATCCACGGCGAGCTGACTTCACGCAGCCACTCGGCCTGCGGCAGCAGGTCGGGACAGTCGCGATGATGCGCAAGGCCGAAGCTCAGCAACACTGCGGTGCCATCGGCAGTGAACGTCACGTGCGAGGGGAGCAGGTTGCCGTGCACCGCGTGCTGCTGGTGGATGGCATGCAGCGCACGCGCCAGCGCTGCGCCGCGCGCCACGATCTCCTCCAGCGGCAGGGCACCGCGACGCAGCACCTCCTCGAGGCTGGTGCCTGCAATGCGGTCCATCAGCAGGTAGGGCGCCTCATGGTCCAGACCGGCGGCGTGCAGCGCCGGCACGTGCACCGTCGCAAGGCGCGGCAGGATCTGTGCGGCCGTCTCGAAGTGACTGGTGGCCGCGCTGCCGATGCCGGCGCGTGCGCGCTTGAGCACCAGCGGCGTGGCGATGCCGGCCGTCTCGACCGCGACGATGTCGGCGCAGGCGCCTTTGCCGAGCTGCTGCCCGGGGCGCAGGGAATCGACGCCTTCAGGTGCCATGGGCCAGACGCTCCGCGAAGAAGCCGGGCAGACCGACCTTGCGGATGCGCTCGGCGGCGGCATCAACGTCGTAGGCCACGCGATGGAAGGTCAGCGATTCGCGCTGCATGTCGAGCAGCAGCCAGGCGGCAGCGGCATTGCCGTCGCGCGGCTGGCCCGCGGAACCGGCCAGCGCCGCCCAGCGGCGCGCGCGCGACAGGCTGATCTCGGCCCCCGGCACCGGATCGAAGCGCCCGGCCGCCGCCTCGCTGGCGGCGCGATGGAACAGCAGTTGCCGGTGCACGTGGCCGAACACGCCCAGGCGCACGCCTTCCGGGTAGGCCGCGATGCAGTCGGCGGCGGTCCGTGTCGAGTCGACGTAGATCCAGCGCTCCGGCTGGTGCGCGCTGGCGTGCGCAAACAGGCACCAGTCCTGGCGGGCGACCAGTTCGAGCCCGGAAAGGAAGCTCACGTCGCTGGCCGAGAGCTGGCCTCGTGTCCAATCGGCCGACTGGCGCGCCTGCGGAGTGAAGCCCTCCGGGGTGGCGAGCACGGCTTCCTCATGGTTGCCGCGCACGATGATCGCACCGCGCGCGGACAGTTCGGCCGCCTGCGCGACCACCGCCGCCGGCGCGGCGCCGTAGCCGACGAAATCGCCCAGCAGCGCGAACTGGTCGACGCCAATGCGCCGCGCGTGCCGGATGCAGGCCTGGAGGGCTTCGATGTTGCCGTGGATATCGGTGATGACGGCGATGCGCATGGAATGGCTGGCGGGGTTGGGCGGATACCTGGCGTGGCCCCGTCCCCCCCCAGATTCGGCGCCAGCATAGGCGAAACCCTATATTCTTTGCGACTTCCGGGCAAGCGTGCCGACGAATCGAGGCAGTTGCGCCGGTGTCGGAGGCCAAATGGATTTCGAATCCCTCAAACCACAGTCACGCCTGCCGGCAGTCGGCACCACCATCTTCACGGTGATGTCGCAGCTGGCCCAGCAGCACGGCGCGATCAATCTGTCGCAAGGCTTCCCGGATTATTCGGGGCCACCAGCGCTGATGGACCACTATTGCCGCCACCTGCACGCCGGCGACAACCAGTACGCGCCGATGGCAGGCCTGGTGCGCCTGCGCGAGGCCATTGCCGACAAGGTGGCCGCGCTCTACGACGCACACTACGATCCCGAACACGAGATCACGGTCACGGCCGGCGCCACGCAGGGCGTCTACACCGCGATCACCTGCCTGACCCGGCCGGGTGACGAAGTGATCGTGCTGGAGCCCTGCTTCGACAGCTACGGCCCGGGCATCCTGCTCGCCAACGCGCGCATCGTGCCGGTCAGGCTGGACCACGACTACCGTCCGGACTGGGCCGCGCTGGCGCAGGCGATCACGCCGCGCACGCGGCTGCTGATCATCAACAGCCCGCACAATCCGACCGGACGCAACTGGCACCGGGAGGACCTGGATCGCCTGGCCGCGCTGCTGCGTCCGACCCCGATCGCGGTGATCAGTGACGAGGTCTACGAACACATGAGCTACGACGGCGTGGCGCACGCCAGCGTGGCGGCGCACCCTGAACTGCGTGCGCGCAGCTTCGTGATCTCGAGCTTCGGCAAGACCTTCCATGTCACCGGCTGGAAGATCGCCTATTGCTGCGCGCCGCGCGAGCTGTCCACCGAATTCCGGCGCAGCCACCAGTTCATCACGTTCTGTGTCAACACGCCGGGCCAGCACGCGCTGGCCGATTTCATGCGCGACCGGCCCGACTGGCCTGCCGAGCTCAATGCCTTCTACCAGCAGCGCCGCGACCATTTCCGCGCGCTGTTCAGCGACTGCGGCCTGCACCTGCAGCCCTGCGAAGGGACCTACTTCCAGCTGGCCGACTACGGCCACCTCAGCGACCTGCCGGACCGCGAACTGGCGCGCCGGCTCACGATCGAAGGTGGCGTCGCCGCCATCCCGGTGTCGGCCTTCCACAGCGACGGCGAGGACCGCAAAGTGCTGCGCTTCTGCTTCGCCAAACGCGAGGAAACCCTGGCCGAAGGCGCCCGCCGGCTGCGACTGGCACTTCAAACGATCGTTTGATACCCTGACAGAGCATCCTTCCACGGTCTTCGCACATGCTCGCCTATCCACACCTGCTCAGTCCCCTTCCCGTCGGCCATCTGGTGCTGCCCAACCGCGTGCTGATGGGCTCGATGCACACCGGGCTGGAGGAACACCCGCAGGGTCTGCAGGCCCTGGCGCGCTTCTATGGCGAACGCGCGCGCGGCGGTGTGGCACTGATCGTCACCGGCGGCGTGGCCCCCAATGACGCGGCGCGCCTGATGCCGGGCGCCTGCCGTCTGACCACGCCGGCAGAGGCCGCGCGCCACCGGCCGGTCACCGCAGCCGTGCATGCCGAAGGCGGCCGCATTGCGCTGCAGATCCTGCACAGTGGACGCTATGCCATGCAGCCGGGCGCGGTAGCACCGAGTGCGCTGCGCGCGCCGATCTCGCCGTTCACGCCGGCGGCGCTCGATCAGGCGGCCATCGTGCAGACCCTCGAGGACTTTGCCGTGTGCGCAGCGCTGGCGCGCGATGCCGGCTATGACGGCGTCGAGCTGATGGGCTCGGAGGGCTACCTGATCAACCAGTTCCTGGCGCCGCAGACCAATCTCCGCGACGACGCCTGGGGTGGCGACGCCGAACGCCGGCAGCACTTCGCCGAGGCGCTGGTGCGCCAGGTGCGCACCCGGGTCGGGACGGACTTCCTGATCATCTTCCGGCTGTCCATGCTCGACCTGGTCGAAGGCGGATCGACACACGAGGAAGTGTGCCAACTGGCGCGGCGCGTCGAGGCGGCTGGCGCGTCGATGATCAACACCGGCATCGGCTGGCACGAGGCGCGCGTCCCCACCATCGCCACCTGCGTACCGCGGGGCGGATTCGCCTGGGTGACCGCTGCCCTGCGCGGCGTGGTCGGCATTCCGCTGGTCGCCACCAACCGCATCAACACGCCGGAAGTGGCCGAGCAGATCCTCGCCGATGGCAACGCCGACATGGTGTCGATGGCGCGGCCGCTGCTGGCCGACGCCGAGTTCGTGGCCAAGGCCGGCGCCGGCCGCGCCCGCGACATCAACACCTGCATCGCATGCAACCAGGCCTGCCTCGACCATGTGTTCGGCGGCCGCCTGGCCAGCTGTCTGGTCAATCCGCGTGCCTGCCGTGAAGCCGAATTCGCAGCC
>JAGWIJ010000144.1 GCA_028873535.1 Pseudomonadota bacterium | reverse complement strand
GGCCAGGTCGAGCTGGCGCTGCGTGCGCAGGATGGCCGCCAGCGCATCGTCCGGCTGCCGGCGGCATCCCTGCTGGCCGCTGATGGCGGCGACCCCGCTGCCGCACTCGGCCTCAAGGTCTGGAACCCGCCGATTCCGCCGCGCCTGGGCACGCTCATCGCGGGCGGCGCCGGTGAACGCCAGGGCCTGCGCAGCGGCGACACCGTCCTTGCAGTGGACGGCGCGCCGGTTGCCGACTGGGTGGCGTTCGTGGAACAGGTGCGCGCCGCACCCGGGCGTACCCTGCAGCTCAGCATCCTGCGCGCCGGCGCGCGCCTGGACCTCGCCATCACGCCCGACGCCGAGCGTCGCGACGGGCACAGCATCGGCAGGATCGGCGCCGGCGTCGACGTGGCGCTCACCGATCCCTTCGTGGTGCGCATCCAGCGCGGTCCGGTCGATGCGCTGCGCGAGGGCGTGCGACGCACCTGGGACCTCGGCGGCATGATGCTCAGCACGCTGGGCCGCATGCTGGTCGGCGGCGTTTCCACGCGTGCCATCGGCGGGCCGCTGCAGATTGCCGCGGCTGCCGGCGATTCGGCCCAGTTGGGGCTGGTTCCCTTCCTGGGTTTCCTCGCCGTGATCAGCGTGAGCCTTGGTGTGCTCAACCTCCTGCCCATCCCCGTGCTGGATGGGGGGCACCTTTTGTATTATAGTTTTGAGTTGATCAGCGGCAGGCCGCTCCCGGACCGCATCATCGCGGCCGGCACCCGCGCCGGGATCGTCCTTCTGTTCGGCCTGATGGCACTGGCCTTCTACAACGACATCAACCGCTTCTTCTCTGGCTGAATCCCCATCTATGTTCCTGCGCGCTCTGGCCGTTCTACTTGCTCTGGTGGCCGGAGCGGCCTGGGGAGCCGATCCCATCACCGTGAAGGACATCCGCATCGAGGGGATCCAGCGGACCGAGGCCGGCACGGTGTTCAACTACCTGCCGGTCAAGGTGGGCGACAAGGTCGATGATGCCAAGGCGGCCGAAGCGATCCGCGCCCTGTTCGCGACCGGCTTCTTCTCCGATGTCAGGATCTCCTTCGACAACGACGTGCTGGTGGTGTCGGTGCAGGAGCGTCCTGCCATCTTCACCATCGACATCAACGGCGCCAAGGACATCACCAAGGAATCGCTCAAGGATGCGCTGAAGAACGTCGGCATCGCCGAATCGCGCATCTACGACAAGTCGCTGATCGACCGCGCCGAAAAGGAACTCAAGCGTCAGTACCTGGGGCGCGGCCGCTATTCCGCGCAGATCACCACCACCGTCAAGCCGCTCGAGCGCAACCGCGTCGCGGTCACCTTCGACATCGACGAGGGCGAGGTGGCGCACATCACCGAGATCCACTTTCACGGCAACAAGGTGTTCAGCGAGAGCGACCTCACCGACCAGATGGTGCTCACCACCCCCGGCTGGTTCACGTGGTACTCCAAGAACGACCAGTATTCCAAGCAGAAGCTGTCGAGCGACCTCGAGACCCTGCGCTCCTTCTACCAGAACCGCGGCTATCTCGAGTTCAATGTCGATTCCACCCAGGTCTCGATCACGCCCGACCGCGAGTCGGTCTACATCACCATCAACATCACCGAAGGCCAGCGCTACACCATTTCAGGCATTGCGCTCGGTGGGACTTTTCCGGTGCCCGAGGAGGAGCTGCGCAAGCTCATCACCCTCAAGCCGGGCGAGGCCTTTTCGCGCGAGCGCGTCACCGAATCGACCAAGAAGATCAGTGACCGCCTGGCCAACGAGGGCTACTCCTTCGCCAACGTGACGCCCGAGCCCACGCTCGACCGCGAACACGCCACGGCCTCCTTCGCCTTCAACGTCGATCCCGGCCGCCGCGTCTACGTGCGGCGCATCAACATCACCGGCAATGCCAAGACCAAGGACGAAGTGATCCGCCGCGAGATCCGGCAGCTCGAGGGCGGCTGGTACTCGGTCGAGAAGGTCAACCGTTCCAAGACCCGTCTCGAGCGCCTGGGCTTCTTCTCCGAGATCAACGTCGAGACCCCGGCGGTGCCTGGCACCACCGACCAGGTCGACGTCAACTTCTCCGTGACCGAACGCTCGACCGGCAGCATCCAGCTCGGTGCTGGCTATTCCACCGCCGAAAAGCTGATCCTGAGCACCAGCGTGAGCCAGAACAACCTGTTCGGTTCGGGCGATTCCGTCACCGTGGCCCTCAACACGGGTTCGCTGTCGCGCACCATATCGGTCTCGGTATTCGAGCCCTACTTCACCGAGGAGGGCGTCGGGCGAGGCTACTCCGTTTACGACCGCAAGGTGGATACCTCCTCGCTGACCGGCGTCGCCCCCTACCAGAGCGAGTCGCTGGGGGCCGACATCAACTTTTCGGTGCCGCTGTCGGAGACCGATGCGGTCGGCGTCGGCATGGGCGGGGAACGCACGCGCCTTGGCGTGTTCAACTCCAGCGCGCTGCGCTACCTGGACTTCGTCAACCGCTTCGGCACGCTGACCAACACCATCAAGTCGACTGCCAGTTTTTCGCGCGACAGCCGCGACAGCGTGCTGTTCCCGACCAGCGGCTTCCTGCAGCAGTACAGCATGGAGCTTGGCCTGCCCGGTGGCGACCTGCACTACTACCGTGGCGACGTGCACTTGCAGTACCTGACCCCGTTGGCGCCCCTGCTGCCCAAGATCAGCCTCTCGGTGAGTGGCGAGTACGGATTCGCCAACGGCCTGAATGGACAGCCGCTGCCCTTTTTCAAGAACTTCTTCGGCGGCGGCGTCGGTTCGGTGCGCGGCTACACCACCAACACGCTCGGCCCCAAGGATCCCAACAACAACCAGATCGCCATCGGCGGCAATCGTGTCGTGGTGCTCAACACCGAACTGCTGTTCCCCTTCCCGGGCACCAAGACCGAGAAGTCCTTGCGTCTGTCGACCTTCTTCGACGCCGGCAACGTGTATGGTCCGGGCGACGAGATCGGCGGCAGCACGCTGCGCTATTCGGGCGGCCTGGCGCTGACGTGGTACTCGCCGGTCGGACCGCTGAAGCTGAGCTACGCGGTTCCGATCCGCGTCCAGCCGCTGGATAATGTCGAACGACTCCAATTCACCCTCGGCCAGGCCTTCTGATGCGCCTGCCGGCCCGACCCCCACTGTCCTACCGGAGACTCCCCGTGAACCGAACCCGTCTGTTCCTCCTTGCCGCGGCCCTGCTGCTGGCCCCGATTGCCGAGGCGGCCGATCTCAAGATCGGCTTCGTGCAGACCGAACGCATCTTCCGCGAGGCCGCCCCGGCACAGAAGGCCCAGCGCAAGCTCGAGAAGGAGTTCGCCGACCGCGACGCCAACCTGCAGAAGCTGTCCAAGCAGGCCACCGACCTGCAGAACCAGCTGGCCAAGGATGGTCCGACCATGTCCGAGGCCGATCGCGGCAGGAAGGAGCGCGACCTGGCCGCCATGAACCGTGATTTCCAGCGCCTGCAGCGCGAGTTCCGCGAGGACCTCAATACGCGCCGCAACGAGGAACTTGCCGCCGTCCAGGAGCGCGCCAACAAGGTGATCAAGGAGATCGCCGAGTCCGAGAAGTACGACCTGATCCTGCAGGACGTGATCTATGCCGGTCCCAAGATCGACATCACGGAGCGCATCCTGAAGGCGCTGGCGGACAAGTAAGGGTCCATCCGCACCATGTGGCGCCTTGCCGATCTTGCCGCCGCCGTCGGTGCGGATCTGGCCGGCGACGGCGAAGTGCGCATCCGTGGCGTGGCCACGCTGGAGCGCGCCGGTCCCGACCAGATCGCCTTCCTGGCCAATCCGCGCTATCGCGCGCAGCTGGCCGGCAGCGCCGCCGGCGCCGTGATCGTCGCGCCGGCAGAGCGTGACACCGGCAGCCAGCCGCGTCTGCTGACGTCCAATCCCTATGCCTGCTATGCGCGCGTGGCGCAGCTGCTGCACCCGGCGCCGCGGCCGCTGGCCGGCGTGCATGCCAGCGCGGTGGTGGCTGCCGATGCGCGCATCGCAGCCGATGCCAGCGTCGGACCCATGACGGTGGTGGGCTCCGGTGCCGTCATCGGCGCCGGTGCGGTCATCGGTGCGGGCTGCGCCATCGGCGAGGGCAGCGAGGTCGGGCCGGGATGCCTGCTGCACGACCGCGTCACGCTGTACCGCGAATGCCGCATCGGCGCGCGTTGCGTGCTGCACGCCGGCGTGGTGATCGGTGCCGACGGCTTCGGCATGGCCTGGTCGGGCAGCGAGTGGCTCAAGATTCCACAGATCGGCCGCGTGCTGGTGGGCGACGACGTCGAGATCGGTGCGAACACCACCATCGACCGCGGCGCGCTGGACGACACGGTGATCGAGGACGGCGTCAAGCTCGACAACCTGATCCAGATCGCCCATAACGTGCGCATCGGCGCGCACACCGTGATCGCCGGCTGCACCGGCATCTCGGGCAGCACGCGCGTCGGTCGCCACTGCCGCATCGGCGGCGGCGTGGGCATCGTGGGTCACGTCGACATCTGCGATGGCACCACCATCTCGGGGTTCTCGCTCATCACCAAGTCGATCACCGAAGCCGGGGTCTACACCTCGTCGATCCCCAGCCAGCCGCACCGCGAATGGATGCATACCCTGGCCGCCCTGCGCGGCCTGCCGGAACTCAACAAGACCCTGCGCGACCGGCGGCGCGGAGCACCAACATCACCAGAGGAAGGAGAATCATCGTGAGCGGTCTGGACCTGAAGGGCATTCTCGAGTACCTGCCACACCGCTATCCTTTCCTGCTGGTGGATCGCGTGCTGGAGATGGAAGCCGGGCAGCGCATCGTCGGCATCAAGAACGTCACCGTCAACGAGCCCTTTTTCAGCGGTCACTTCCCGCACCATCCGGTGATGCCGGGCGTGCTGATCATCGAGGCGCTGGCCCAGGTGTCGGCAATCCTGTCCTACGTCACCGCCGGGCGCACGCCCGGCGACAGTTCGGTCAGCTACTTCGTGGGCATCGACAAGGCGCGCTTCAAGCGTCCGGTGTTCCCGGGTGACCAGCTGGTGCTGGAAGCCGAGTTGATCCGCTGCGTGCACCGCATCTGGAAGTTCGGCGCCAAGGCGCGCGTCGACGGCGTGGTGGTGGCCGAGGCTGAACTGCTTTGCACGGAAAAATCGCTGTGAGCAGCGGGCGCCTGCATCCCACCGCCCTGATCGACCCCAAGGCCGAGCTGGCCGACGACGTCGAAGTGGGACCCTATGCGGTGATCGAAGCCGGCGCCCGCATCGACAGCGGCACCACCATCGGCGCCTATACGCGCATCTGCGGCGACACCCGGATCGGCCGCGACAACCGCATCCATTCGCACTGCTCGCTGGGGGAGGTGCCGCAGGACAAGAAATACGGCGGCGAGACCACGCGCCTCGAGATCGGCGACCGCAACCTGATCCGCGAGTTCTGCACCTTCAATCGCGGCACCGCCGACGACCTCGGCGTGACGCGCCTGGGCAACGACAACTGGATCATGGCCTACGTGCACATCGCCCACGACTGCCAGATCGGCGACCATACCATTTTCGCCAACAACGCCCAGCTCGCCGGCCACGTGCATGTCGGCGATTACGCCATCCTCGGCGGTTTCACCGGCGTGCATCAGTTCGTGCACATCGGCGCCCACAGTTTCACCGCCATCGCCACGATCCTGGTGCACGACCTGCCGCCGTACGTGATGGCCGCAGGCGATACGGCCAGACCCTACGGCATCAATACCGAGGGACTGCGCCGGCGCGGCTACTCCGCGGCGGCGCTGGCCGCGATCAAACGCGCCTACAAGACGCTCTACAAATCCGGCCTGACGCTGGATCAGGCCCGGGTGCATCTTGCCGAACAAGCCAGGACTTGCGCCGAAATCGGCCTGCTCGCCGATTTTCTGCAAAGCTCTACGCGCGGGATCGTGCGCTGACATGAGCGTTGCACCGCCCACCATCGGCATGGTCGCCGGCGAGGCCTCGGGCGACCTGTTGGGGGCGCATCTAATCGCGGCCTTGCGCACCCATCTGCCGGGAGCGCGGTTTATCGGCATCGGCGGGCCGAGAATGCAATCCGAGGGGCTGACCAGCCTGTACCCGATGGAACGTCTGGCGGTGCGCGGCTATGCCGAGGTGCTGCGGCATTATGCGGGCCTCGTCTGGATGCGGCGCAAGCTGGGCCGGTCCTTGCTCGACGCACGGCCGCAGCTGTTCATCGGCGTCGACGCGCCGGACTTCAATCTGGGCCTGGAAGCCCGCCTCAAGCGCGCGGGCGTCCCGGTCGTGCACTACGTGAGTCCTTCGATCTGGGCCTGGCGCGGCGGCCGCATCGCGGCGATTGCGCGCTCGGTCGACCATGTGCTGGCGCTGTTTCCGTTTGAGCCGGCGATATTCCGCAACGCCGGCGTTGCCGCAAGTTATGTCGGCCATCCGCTCGCAGATCTGATTCCGGAGCAAGATCAGACGGCCAGCACCCGCGCCCAGCTCAGGATCGCGCCCGGACGCAAGGTGATCGCGCTGCTGCCGGGCAGCCGCCAGTCGGAGCTGCGCTATATGGCCGACACTTTCATCGCGACTGCCAAGCTGCTGGCGCAGAAAATAGACCAGCCGCTGTTTCTCGTCCCTCTGGTAAGCCGCGAGACGCGCGAGATGTTCGAATCCGCCCTGTACCGCGCCAACGCGGCGGAATTGCCTCTGACCATACTGTTCGGCCATGCGCGGGATGCGCTCGCTGCCGCCGACGTCGCCCTGGTCGCCAGCGGTACCGCCACCCTGGAAGCCGCGCTGCTCAAGAAGCCCATGGTGATCACCTACAAGATGGCCGCAGCCAGCTGGTTGCTGATGCGGCGCATGGGATACCAGCCTTATGTCGGCCTGCCCAACATCCTCGCGGGCGAATTTGTGGTGCCCGAGTTGCTGCAGTACGACGCCACCCCGGAAAACCTGGCGCAGGCCTTGTGCAACGCGCTCAACGACAGCGTGCTGCGCGCGCGCCTGCCGCAGCGCTTTTCCGCCATTCATCGCGAGCTGAAATGCAACACCGCGGAGCAGGCCGCGCGGGCGGTGCTGCCTATGCTCGTAGCGCGTTGATCGTGTCTCGTCGTTCGTTGCTCGTTGGACGAGATCCATTGTTCGTGGCGCGAACCACGAGCAACGAACCACCAACCACGAACAACGACCCACGAATCTAATCTGCGGCGTAGACGAAGCGGGGCGGGGGCCGCTGGCCGGTCCGGTCTA
>JAGWIJ010000143.1 GCA_028873535.1 Pseudomonadota bacterium | reverse complement strand
CGCCAGTTGCAGCGTCATCGCACTGGCGCTCAGGTTGAGCGGCGCGCCGCCATCGCTGGGCAGGCGGGCATAGGCGCGCTGGGCTGCGAGCTGGTAGGCCGCCTGATCGACGCCGGTTTCGCCCGGCAGCACCTGCATCAGGTGCACCAGCGCCAGGCGCTGCTCGGGCCCCGCCAGGCCGTGCTCGGCGAGCCGCGCGAAGGCTTCGGCGTCGGTCTGCAGATTGGCGTGCTGGCCGCGCAGACGCTGCAGGTGGATATTGGCATCGGTCAGGCGCCGCTCGAGCTCGGAGTGGGCGTCGGCCATGGCGTTCGCGAAGCGGCCGCTGCCGTAGAGCAGCAGCACGGCCGCCAGCAGCACGCCGGCCAGCACCAGTGCCGGCAGCTTGAGGGGTTCCAGCAGGTCGGCGCGCCGGCTCATGAACTGGCGCTTCCGATCAGGCGGATCACGAACTCGGGCTTGCGTCCGGGCAGTTCCATGCTGCTGGAACTCAGGGTGTGGCGCGGGTCGAGGTCGAACGGCGGCCGGATCACGCCGACCTCGACGCCTGGCCGGCGCAGTGCGCCGGCCAGTGCCTCGACCGCGGCGACGGCCTTGCCCTGCTCGGCGGAGGGGTCGCTCACTTCGCCTTCGATGCGCAGATCCTGGTACCACGGCCGCGGCATCAGGCCGGTCATCACGCTGCTTTCGCTGCGCCCGCCGGGCGGCGCCGGCAGCGTGCCTTCGCCGTTCAGAGCCGCCGGACGCTGCGCGGTCGCGCGCCAGTTCAGGCGGCGCAGTTGCAGGCCGGGCGAGTTCTCCAGCGCGCGCGACAGCGATCGCATGGCGCTGCTGAATTGCGGCACGGCCAGCACCTCATTGCGATCGAAGCGCACCAGCGCGCTCATGCGGTCGGGGCTCATGCTGCTGCTCGGCAGCCGTGCCTGCGCAGCAGCAATTTCGCGGTCGCGCGCCTGCAGTGCCGTTGCCAGCTGGGCGCTGTCCTGGCGCACCGCCAGACCACCCAGCACGTCGCTGCCGGCCAGCACCAGCGCCACCAGCGCCGTCAGGGCGCTGGCGCTGAACAGCAGCCTGCGCGCCTGCCACAGCCGGCCGTCCTGGGTGCGTTCCCGCGGGGCCAGCTGCTCGGCCGGCCTGGCCTGCATCAGCAGGTGCATCAGCAGGCCGGTGGCGTTGGAATGCGCCGGGGCAAAGCGGGCGCCCAGACGGCGCGCCGCGGCCTGCGGCGTGATCACCTGCAAGGGCGAGTCGTTGTCCTGCCAGTTGGCGGACAGGCGCTTGGCATCGCCGCCATCGGCGATCAGCAGAGTGCGCACCGGGGCGCCGCGCAGATACCAGGCCTGCGAGCCCACGTACTGCAGGGTGCGTCGCATCTCCTCGCGCAGTTCGGCGGCGATGCTGCCGTTGGCATCCGGCACCGGTTGCGAGATGCGGCTGAACTTGAGGCGGCCATGCTGGAAGAAGCTGATGCGCAGCGCGCCGGCGCTGACCCGGGTGACCAGCACCAGCTGCTCGGCATCCACCTTGAGCGCGCGCAGCAGCGGCTCGCCGAGTGCCGCGGCGGGGAACACGCCCAGCACCGGTATGCGCCAGTGGCCGAGGGCATCCAGGCAGGCGACCAGGCTGTCGTTCTGGGTGATCGCAGTGAACAGCGCGATGTCGTCGCGCCGTCCGCTCGGCTCGCGCCCCTGGATCACCGCGGTACGGAACGGCGTGGCGCGATAGAGCTGGCCCAGGCGCCGCTCGATCACCTGCGCGCGATCGCCGCGACGCAGGTGCGGCAAGGTCTCGACGCGGAAATCCTCCTCGATCAGGTCGACCAGGATGCGCGTCGGCACGTTCTGCCAGTCGCGCAGGTGGCTGGTGAGTGCCGCGAAACCAGCACCGCTGCAGGCAAAGCGCACCTCACCCTGCGGACGGCCGAAGCGCCAGGGCACGCACACGATCTCGTCGTTGCCGAGATGGAGGATGAGCGAGGTCAGCATGCCCCGGTCTCAGAAGCGGACATGCGACACCGTATCGTAGATCGGTCCGAAGATCGGCACCAGCACGCCCGCCAGCACTCCGCCCAGCACCAGCAGGATCATCGGCTGCAGCAGCTGCTGCAGGCTCTCGACGGCTTCGCGCACGTCGCGGTTGTAGAAGTAGGCGACATTGCCCAGCGCGCGGTCCAGTCCGCCGGTCGTCTCGCCCACGCTCATCATGCGCAGCACCAGGGGCGGGAACAGGCCGGCCGAGCGGAACGCCGCGGTCAGCCCCTGGCCGTCGCCGATCGCGCGGCCGGCCTGCTCGAGCGCCAGGCGCACTGCCGCGTTGCCAACGATGCGCTCGCAGATGCGGATGCAGTCCAGGATCGGGATGCCGGCCCCGTAGAGCAGCGCGAAGTAGGTCGAAAAGCGTGCCAGGATGATCTTGAGATAGACCCCGCCCAGGCGCGGAATGCGCAGCAGCAGACGGTCCCAGCGCAGGCGCAGGCCGGGCTCGCGGCGCACCAGCCAGATCGCGGGCAGCAGCAGCAGCGGCGGCAGCACCAGCAGCAGCGGCCACCAGTCGGCCAGGAAGCGCGAGACCGCGAGCAGCATCAGCGTCTGCGCCGGAAGTTCGGTCGACAGGCTGCGCAGCACTTCTGCCAGACGCGGCACCAGGTAGACGAACAGGAACAGGATCATCGCGCCGACGGCGACGCCACTGATCGCGGGATAGAGCAGCAGCTTGCGCGTGGTGGCCATCATCTCGTCCTGCCAGCGCAGGTTCTCGGACAGCTGCAGCAGCACCTCGGGCAGCTCGCCGGACTCCTCGCCGGCGCGCACCAGGTTGACGAATACCGCGTCGAAGGCGCCGCCCTGCTGCTCCATGGCGTCGGACAGCCGCGCCCCGCCCTCGATGCCTTCGATCAGGTTGGCGGTCAGGTCGCGCAGGCCGCGCTCGCCGCCGGTGTCGCGCAGGTCGCGCAGCGCATCCACCAGCGGCACGCCGGCGCGCAGCAGCTGCTCCAGGTGGAAGCAGAAGTTGATCAGGTCGGCGCGCGCGCGCACCACCTTGCGCAGGCGCCGCGCCGATTCGGCGCGAAAGGTGATCAGGTCCAGCGAGATGCGGCGCAGGCGCATCTCCAGGTCGAGCGGGTTCACCGCCTCCAGCGAGCCGCGCACGATCGTGCCCTGCGGATCCATGGCGCGGTAGCGGTAGCGTGCCACGGCCTCAGTCCACCAGATCGGTCAGGTCGACCACGCGCGACACCTCGGACAGCGAGCTCAGTCCGTCGCGCACCAGACGCAGACCCTGTTCGACCAGCGGCTGGAAACCCTTGGAGATCGCCACCTGGCGGATCTCGCGCGCGGTCGCGCGGCGCGCGATCAGCTCGTCGATGTCGGCGTCGACCTTGAGCAGTTCCATGATCGCGCGCCGTCCGCGATAGCCCTGACCCGAGCACTCGCGACAGCCCACCGAGCGCCAGACCACGCGTGGCGCCTGCTGGCCGCCGCGGCCGAGCAGGCGCGTCGCCGATTCGTCGATCTGCACCGGCTGGCGGCAGTGCGTGCACAGCAGGCGCACCAGACGCTGGGCGACCACGCCGATGATGTTGCCGGCCATGATGTCGGGCAGCACGCCCAGGTCGAGCAGACGTGGCACCACGCCGATCGCCGAATTGGTGTGCAGCGTGGTGTAGACCTGGTGGCCGGTCATCGCGGCGCGGAAGGCCATCTCGGCGGTGTCGCGGTCGCGGATCTCGCCGACCAGGATGACGTCCGGATCCTGCCGCATCATCGAGCGGATGCCGTTGGCAAAGTCCATCTTGGCGGCCTCGTTCACCGAGGTCTGGCGGATCAGCGGCATCGGGTATTCGACCGGCTCCTCCAGCGTCATGATGTTGACGCTCTCGGTGTTGAGCCGGTTGAGGATCGAGTACAGCGTGGTGGTCTTGCCACTGCCGGTCGGACCGGTCACCAGGATCATGCCCTCCGGGCGCGCGATCATCAGCTTGAGCCGGCGCAGGTCCTCGTCGGGCAGGTTGAGTCGCTCCAGCGGCACGATGCCCTTCTGGCGGTCCAGGATGCGCAGCACGATGTTCTCGCCGTGCGTGGTCAGCTGGGTGGATACGCGGAAGTCGATCGGATGGCCCGACACCGTCAGCGAGAAGCGCCCGTCCTGGGGCGCGCGCGTCTCGGCGATGTTCATGCGCGACATGATCTTGAGCCGCACCACCATGGCCGGCCAGTAGTTCTTGTGCAGCGAACGGATCTGGCGCAGCACGCCGTCGATGCGGTAACGGATGCGCAGGAAGCCCTGCTCGGGCTCGAAGTGGATGTCCGATGCGCCCTGCTGGGCGGCATCGTTGAGCAGCGAGTCGATCAGCCGCACCACCGGCTGGCTGTATTCGTCGAACGAGCTCTGCAGGCTCTGGTAGTCGATCTCTCCGGTCTCGATCTCGTGCAGGATGCCATCGATCGAGAGCTCGAAGCCGTAGTACTGCTCGATCCCGGCCGTGATGTCGGAGTCGCGGGCCAGCACCGTTTCAAGGCGCAGGTCCTCGCGCAGCAGCACGCGGATCTGATCCAGCGCCACCACGTCGTTGGGATCCGAGACCGCCAGCACCAGGCGGTTCTCCTCGCGCTGCAGCGCCACCGGCAGCACGTGATGGCGGCGTGCCACCTCGCGCGGGATCAGTGCGATGGCGCTGGGGTCGGCGATGGTGTTGGCGAGGTCGATGCTGACCTGGCCCAGGCTCTCCGACAGCATGTCGCGCACCGTGGCCTCGGACACGAAGCCCAGGCTCACCAGCAGCTTGCCCAGCGGCACGCTCTGCTTGCGCTGCTCGATCAGCGCGATGCGCAGCTGGTCGCCCGAGATGATGCCGCGCTCGGTCAAGGCCTCGCCAAGCAGCTGGCGGCCGCTGCCGCCCTTGGGTCGCGATCCGGCGTGGCCGGACTGGCGCAGGTCCGCCATGATCGCGCTAGTTCCCGCCCAGCGCCTGCAGGCGCTGCTCCAGCTGCGGCCGGCTGAAATGCGCCGGATGCGCTTGCGCGGCATCCAGCGCCTCGCGGTAGTACTGCCGGGCCGCGGCGGCCTGTCCCAGATGGTCCAGCGCGACGGCCAGGTTGAACAGCAGATCGGGCTCGCCCGGATGACCGCGCAGCGCCTCGAACCAGGCCTGCTCGGCTTCCGGCCATTGCGCGGCAGCACTCAGCCTGGAAGCCAGACCGAACTGCGCGTCGGGCTCGCGGGCGGCGCCCTGCATGCGCAGCTGGCCGTCGAGCTCGCGGTTGCTGTTGACCGGCTCCAGCACGGCCAGCCCGGCCAGCGCCGTCGCATTGCGCGGATCGAGCTCGAGCGCGCGCTGGAAATGGCGGCGTGCCTCGTCGCCTTGCCCCTGCTCGGCGCTGATCCGGCCCAGGCCGAGTTGCACGTCGACATTGCCCGGCTGCTCGCGCGCCAGCTGCCGATAGGCTGTCGAAGCGGCGTCCAGGCGTCCTGCGCGCAGCGCATTCCAGGCTTCGGTCAGCGCCGGGTCAAGCGCCGGGGCAGGCGTGCTGCGGAACAGCCTCACGTCCACGCCGGGGGCATTGCGTACCTGGGCAGCGGGCGGCGCGGTCGGCTGGCCGGGCACGCCCGTGGCCTCTGGCGCGATCGCAGGCGCCGGCTGCGGCAGGCGGCGCGGCGGCAAGCGGTGCGCCGGCGTGCCGGGCCGCGGAATGGGTGTGGCCGCAGGCGCAGCGCCGGCGGCGGGTGTGACGGCAAGCGGCGCCGCCATCGCCGTGGCGTTGCCGGCGGCGGGATGGGCGCGCGCGGCCGCCACGCCGCCTGGTGGCGCGGTACCGGCAGACGGCGCGCCGACAGGTGGCGCGCTGGCGGCCGCCGGCGCAAGGACCGGCGGCGCCGGCGCCGATTCGACCGTATTCGATGGCAACTGCAGCTGCGACCACAGCCCGCCCCCGGCCAGCGCGAGCAGCACCAGCAGCGCCAGCCACGGCACACTGCGCCGCAGCCAGTGCGGCAGCGCGCGCCTGCGCGTCGATTCGAGCTGGAACAGCGCGCTGCCATCGCCGTGGCCGGCGCTTTCGTCGGCCGGACGTGCCTCGGCGCCGCCTTCGCGCGGCTCCAGGCTGAGATCGGGATGCGCCAGCGAGCGCTGTTCACGCCGCGCGCGCTCGGCACGATCCAGGGCATCGAGCAGCAGGCTCACGAGCGCCGGTCCTCGAGCGGAACCGGCGTCAGCGGCGGCGGGCTGGTGGGCGGCGGCGACTGGAAGAAATCCGCTCCCGGGAAGCTTTCACGCGCGTCGGCCGGCAGCGGCTGCAGGCGGTCCACCACCAGCGGGCGCAGGAACACCACCAGCTCGGTCTTGCCGCTGGAGTCGTTACGCTGGTTGAACAGGTCACCGACAGCGGGCAGCTGCCCCAGGCCGGGCACGCCGTTTGTGGTGCGTGCCTGGCTCTGCTGCATCAGGCCGCCGAGCACGGCCACCTGACCGCTCTGCACGCTCAGGATCGACTCCATCTCGCGCACCTGGATCTGCGGCACCAGATTGGCCACTGTGGTGGCGTTCTGCGTGGTGCTGGGATCGGCAACATAGCTCAGCACGCGCGAAATGGTCGGTCGCACGATCAGCGACACCGTGCCGCCTTCGCTGATCTGCGGTGTGACGGCCATGATCAGGCCCACCGAAACACTGCGCGGCGTGGCCGTGGTCACGGCGTAGGCCGCCGTAGTGTTGGTGGCCGGCACGAATTGCGAGGAGATGTTGAAGTAGACCAGGTTGTCCACCACCTTGAGCAGCGCGGTCTGGTTGTTCAGCGCCATCAGCTTGGGACTGGACAGCACGCGCGTGTTGCCGAAGGTGTCGAGCAGGTTGATCGCGGCGCCGACCCCGCCGTTGGCATAGCGCACGGCCAGCCCGCCGTTGCCGGGATTGGTGGTGCTGGTGTTGACGGCGGCGTTCTGGGCGAAGTCGCCGGCGGCCAGCGACAGCGGGCCGGTGGCCAGCCGGGTCCAGTCGATGCCGGCCTTGTAGGTGTCGTTGAGCGTCACTTCGACCACCGTGGCCTCGATCATCACCTGGCGGCGTGCCGCGCCCATCACGCGATCGAGGAACTCCTGTACGCGCTCGTGCTGCACGCTGGTGGCACGCACGCTGACCACGCCGGCTTCGGGATTGGCGATCACCAGCACCGCCTCGCCGGCAGCCGCCGCGCCTGCTGCCGGCGCAGCCGCAGGGGCGGGCGTGCCGCTGCCGCTGCTGCCAGCAGCGCCGGCCGCCGTGCCGCCGGCGGTCGCGCCCGCT
>JAGWIJ010000142.1 GCA_028873535.1 Pseudomonadota bacterium | reverse complement strand
CAAGACCCTGCTTCAGCAGCGCAACGCGCTGCTGGTGGCACACTACTACGTGCACCCCGATCTGCAGGACCTGGCCGAGGAAACCGGCGGCATGGTCGCCGATTCGCTCGAGATGGCGCGCTTCGGACGCGACAGCAGCGCCACCACGCTGGTGGTCGCCGGCGTGCGCTTCATGGGCGAGACCGCCAAGCTGCTGTCCCCCGAAAAAACCGTGCTGGTACCCGAAACGGACGCCACCTGCTCACTCGACCTGGGCTGTCCGATCGAGGACTTCGCCGCCTTTTGCGACCAGCATCCCGACCGCGAGGTGGTGGTGTACGCCAACACCAGCGCAGCCGTGAAGGCACGCGCCGACTGGATGGTCACTTCCGCGATTGCGCTGCCGATCGTGCGCCACCTCGCCGAACAGGGCCGCAAGGTGCTGTGGGCGCCCGACCGTCACCTCGGCGACTACATCCGCCGCGAAACCGGCGCCGACATGCTGCTGTGGAACGGCTCCTGCATCGTCCACGATGAATTCAAGATCGAGGAACTGGCGGCACTCAAACACGCGCATCCCGAGGCGCGCGTGCTGGTGCACCCGGAATCGCCCGCCGGCGTGATCGCGCTGGCCGATGCGGTCGGCTCGACCGGTCAGATCCTCAAGGCCGCGCGCGAAATGGACGCCAGTACCTTCATCGTCGCCACCGACAACGGCATGATGCACAAGCTGCGCCAGCAGAATCCCGGCAAGCGCTTCCTCGAAGCGCCCACCGCCGGCAATTCCGCCACGTGCAAGAGTTGCGCCCACTGCCCCTGGATGGCCATGAACGGCCTCGCCGCCGTACGCCACGTGCTGGCCACCGGCGCCAATGAAATCCTGGTCGACCCGGCACTGGCCGCGCGCGCACGCCAGCCGATCGACCGCATGCTGGCCTTCGCCAGGCAGCACGGCATCGGCGCGGCGCGCCTCAGCCCCAGCCAGGCGCTGGACTCCGGCCGCACCGGCGGCCTCGGGCCGGCCTGACACGCATTGAGGTCCAGCAGGATCCTGTCGCCATTTCCGCTCATGCGCCGCCCGTGAGCTTGCCCTCAAGGGAATCCAGGTCGGTTTCCTGAGGCAAGGTGCAGCGCATCCAGGCGTCCACGCGAGCCCGCCTTTCCCAAGCGTCTTGATGAGGTGCATTGCCGCCTCTCTCATGCCGCATGATTGCATGACACCACGGAGCGATGCGGGAATGCCATGCCCTGTTCAGCGATCCGTGCCCATATTGCGACGCGCCTGGGCCTGCGCCCGCGCCTGTGCCTGCTCGCGCTGCTCGGCCTGCCAGCGCCGGTAGTTAAACTCCTGCATCTCGTTGAAGTGGGTGCTGCTGTCGGCCGTGAGCAGGGGAGACCGCTGACGCAACGTGTGGCCTTCATCCTTCTCATCGACAATTGCCATCGCCAGTTTGACCCGCGGCAACGCCAGCACGCCGCTCCAGCGCACCGCCTGCGCTCGCGGGTACTGGAAGCTGGTACCCGGATTCGTCAACTCGGCGCGCGCAGCGCGCACCAGTTGAGCGGCCTGCTCCTCATTCAGCAGCAGCAGGCGCATGGCAATCCGGTAGTGGTACAGCAGACGCTGCAGCGCCGGCTGGTAGTGCATCAGGAAAGCGAGCTGCCGCTCGCGCTCGAAGACCGCCTTGGTCGGCACGCCCCACACCGTGGCCACGATGGGACCATGACGCTGGATGGCCACCGGGCCGTGCTGTGCCCACAGCAACACCTGCGAGAAGTGCTGGCGCGCCCAGCCCGCCCTGACCGTCCTGAGCAAGCGGGGATCATCGATTTTCAGGGGATCGTCGTCCAAGTGGCATTCCTCCAGCCGTTCAGCCATCGTGCCGCGGCACGCCGCTGAGAGCCGGATGGAGAACGACCAGGAATTGCGCAGCGTCGTGCCGCGAGGAGCGCAGGGAAGGAGCGGGAGCCGGAGCCGGGGCCGGAGCGGGAGCGGGAGCCGGAGCGGGAGCCAGAGCCGGAGCCGGAGCCGGAGCCGGGGCCGGGGCCGGGGCCGGGGCGGCGCAGGATGGACAGAGGTTGCGGCGAAAGTGTGTCCCAAATGTACACGCTCGCCTCATTGCCCTCGAATGCTGTGCAGTTTGTACTTATCTGAAGGGCGTTCAGTACAGTTCGTACGCATTTCCGGCGCACAGGCAGTCGCGTGTGCAATTGGGACACACTTTCGCGCGAAGTCCTGCTGGTTCCCTGCCGGGCCAGACAGAGGGCAAGCACAGCCGAAGAAACCCGCCCTCAGCTGCGCGCTTCGGCAGCGCAGTGCCAGGCAAGCCCTGCCGGCGCGGGACCGCGCACACCGTCACGAATGCGCAGGCGCAGCAGCCGCTGCGCGCCGGGAATGGCGGCCCCGGTGGCGGCGGCGGCTACCGGGGCCACGGCGGCGAAGGGGCCCACCGCAGCTACTGGGACCAGGTCGGTGGTGGCGGCGGCGACAGCAGCGGGATCGCTGTCGATGCGTGCCGTTGCGCTGAGCCAGAGCAGGGTTCCGTCCGCGAAGTCTGCAAACAGCAGACCGGCCCTGGGTTCCTGCAGCAGGTTGCCCAGGGTGTTGAAAAAGCGGTTGCCCGGGTAGTCCGGAACGCACAGCTCGATGCCGTCCGCATCGGCCGTCACGGCCACGAAACCCGGCGGCCCGGCGCGGTGCGAGACATCCACACCCGCCGCCGCCGGGGCATCCAGGGCGCCGGCCCCTGCCGCGGCGCTGGCAATGAAGAAGGTGTCGGACTGCGCGATCAGGCGGCGCGCGGACGCGTCGAGATGCGGTCCCAGTCCTGGCCGGGCCAGATCGCCCGGCGCCACTCGCGGTCCCGGCGCGTCCGGCGACGCTGGTGCGGATGCCGGCGCCGCCAGGGTGTGCGCTGCCGGCGCGCACCACTCGGCGCGTCGGGGCACGATGTACTTGGGGCAGTTGCCGAAGCTTTGCTGCACGTCGATGAGCACGGAGCGGTCATCCACACAGCGCAGGCGCCCATTGGCACGATTGCGCCGGCGCGTGTGCGGCTCGATGCCGAGCACGGCCAGCGGCGCACCGGCAGCCAGCCGTCCCCACAGGGGATCGGCGGGCGCAACCGAAGCCGGCGCGAGCTGCAGCAGCGCCGGTTCCGGGCTGTGCGCGAATCCCGGTGGCCCGGCCCACAGGCTGGCCCGGGGCTGGCCGTCGGCATCCAGTCCGCCGACCACCACGCAGGGCAACTGGCGGAAGAAGTCCCGGTGCTGCTCGGGCAGATGATCGCGGATCAACTGCGGTCCGAGTTCGGCGAGGCGGGGCGCTGACCCCGCCAGCACCTGCAGTGCGCGTTCGCCGGCGTGGAAGCTTCCCGCTGCGCGGTCCATCACACGGCCGATGGCGAACGCGGCATGCCGATGAAGCCAGGCAGGGACTCGACGTCCGCCAGCCAGCGGCGCACATGCGCATACGGCGCGAGGTCGACGCCACCTTCAGGCGCATGCGCGGTGTAGGTGTACAGCGAGACATCGGCGATGGTCGGCGTCGCCCCCGGCACCAGCCAGCGCTGACTGGCAAGGGTGCTCTCCATGGCCTCGAGCAGGCGCGCAGCGAGCGCATGGCCACGTGCCTCGATGGGCTGATTGAACACCTTGCCGATGCGCAGGTGGGCCGGTCCGAAGGCCAGCCAGCCGGCCGAAAGGCTGAGCCAGCGCTGGATCGCGACTTCGCGCAGGAGCCCGGTGGGCAGCCAGGTCTGCTCGGGATCATAGCGGCGCGCGAGGTAGACCAGGATGGCGTTGCTGTCGGCCACGACGACGTCACCGTCCTCGATCACCGGCACCTGACCGAGGGGATTGAGTGCCAGAAAGGCGGGTGCCTTGTGCGCGCCGGCCATGAAGTCGACCGGCACGATTTCGTAGGGCAGGCCAAGCAGCGACAGGAACAGCAGCGCGCGGTGCGAATGACCGGACAAGGGAAAGTGGTGCAGGCGAATCGGCGCAGCAGGGCGGGTGATTTGAGACATGGTTTCCTCCGGGAATTTGCCATGACGCGATCGCGGCAGGCTGGTTTCTGAAACGATATGCTTTGCAGGTGACGCAGCCAATCCGCATCACATTCAATTGACTATTGCGCCATATGCAATAATCCGGACATGGATCAGCTCTACACCCTGCGCGTCTTCGTGGCGGTGGCCGAGACCGGCGGCTTCGCGGCAGCCGCGCGTCGTCTGGGACTGTCAGCGGCAGCGGTCACGCGCTCGGTGGCGGCACTGGAGCGGCACCTGGGTGCCAGGCTGTTCCAGCGCAGCACGCGGCAGGTACGCCTGACCGACGTCGGGCGCGCCTACCTGGACGATGGGCGCCATGTGCTCGATGCCCTCGGACAGGCCGACGCGCGCGCGAGCGGCGCGCGCGAAGTGCCGCAAGGCCACCTGACGGTCACCGCGCCCGTGCTGTTCGGCCGTCTGCATGTCAGTCCCCTGCTGCTCGACTTCCTGGCGCAGTACCCCCTGGTCACGGCGCGCATGCTGCTGGTGGACCGCGTGGTGAACCTGGTCGAGGAAGGCCTGGACGTGGCCGTGCGCATTGCACGCCTCGCTGATTCGGGACTGCAGGCCATCCCGGTCGGCGTGGTGCGCAGGGTGCTGGTCGCGAGCCCGGAATACCTGTTGCGTCAGGGCATGCCGACGCATCCCGAGCAGCTGGCGGCGCATCACGCTATCGGTCTCAACACCACCGGCGGCCCTGCCCTGCCCTGGCAGTTCGCGGCCGGCGCGGACGCACCCGAGCGCCTGCGCAGCTGGGCGCAGCCGCACGTGCGCTTCACGGTCAACGCCAGCGACGTCGCGCTGCAGGCGGCGCGCGCGGGACACGGTCTGGCGCGCGTGCTGTCCTATCAGGTCATCGAGGACGTCGCGGCCGGGCGTCTCCGGGTCGTGCTGGAGGACTTCGAGACGCCGGCGATACCGGTGCAACTGGTGCACGCCGAAGGCCGGCAGGCAGCCGCCAAGGTGCGGGCCTTCATCGACTTCGCCGCGGCCCGGCTGCGCAGTCACCCGGCCCTGAGGGAGCGCCGCCGCTGAGCGACGACGGCGACGGCGGTGCCAGTGCCGGTGGCGGTGGCGGTGGCGGTGGCGGTGGCGGTGGCGGTGGCGGTGGCGGCGTGCTGGCGCCGCCGGCACGCCGCCGCGATCAGAGAGGCGCGCGTGCCGGCGGCATCAGCACGGTGGGCAGGGCGCGCGGCGCCGTGTCGGGGAAATCCAGGCTGAAATGCAGGCCACGGCTTTCGTGACGGAACAAGGCGCTCTTGACGATCAGGTCGGCGACCACCACCAGGTTGCGCAGTTCGAGCAGGTCGCTGTCGACGTTGAAATTGGCGTAGTACTCGTCGATCTCGCGTTTGAGCAGGTCGATGCGGTGCGCAGCGCGTTCAAGGCGCTTGGTGGTGCGCACGATGCCCACGTAGTTCCACATCGAGCGCCGCAGTTCGTCCCAGTTGTGGGTGATCACGACCTGCTCGGCCGAGTCGGTGACGCGGCTGGCGTCCCAGGGCGGCACGAAGGCGACGGGTTCGGGCTCACGCGACAGGATGTCGCGCGCGGCAGCCTGGCCGAATACGATGCACTCGAGCAGCGAATTGGAGGCCAGACGATTGGCGCCGTGCAGGCCGGTGTAGGCGGCCTCGCCGATGGCGTAGAGATTGGGCAGGTCGGTGCGGCCGCTGAGATCGGTGACGATGCCGCCGCACATGTAGTGCGCGGCCGGCACCACCGGGATCGGATGCGTGACCATGTCGATGCCGAGCTGCAGGCAGCGCGCGTAGATCATCGGGAAATGCGCCTGCAGGAAGTCGCGCGACTTGTGGGTCATGTCGAGCACCACGTGCTCGAGGCCGCGCTTCTTGAGTTCGAAGTCGATGGCGCGCGCCACCACGTCGCGTGGCGCGAGTTCGGCGCGCGGATCGTGGTCGAGCATGAATCGGTGGCCCGAATCGGCCGGCATGCCGGGCTCGGCCGGGATGCGCAGGATCCCGCCTTCGCCGCGCAGCGCCTCGCTGATCAGGAAGGACTTGGCCTGCGGATGGAACAGGCAGGTGGGATGGAACTGCACGAACTCCATGTTGGCCACGCGGCAGCCGGCACGCCAGGCCATGGCGACGCCGTCGCCGGATGCGGTGTCGGGATTGGTGGTGTACAGGTAGACCTTGCCGGCGCCGCCGGCCGCCAGCACCACGTCGCTGGCGGACAGCGTCACCACTTCGTCGCGCTGCTGGTCGAGCGCGTAGATGCCGTAGCAGCGGCGCACGTCGTGCTTGCCGAGCGGAATGCCCGCCGACACCAGGCGTCGTCCGGTGATCAGGTCGATGGCGTTGTGCCACTCGAACACCGTGATGTTGGGATTGGCATGCACCTTGGCGACCAGCGTTTCCTGGATCGCGTGACCAGTGGCGTCGGCGGCGTGGACGATGCGCGAATGGCTGTGGCCGCCCTCGCGGTGCAGTTGCAGGCCGGCGATCAGCTCGTCGCTGGTGCGCGTGAACGGCACGCCCGCCTTGAGCAGCCATTCGACGGCGCCGGGCGCGCCTTCCACCACGAAACGCACGGCTTGCGGGTCGTTGAGCCAGGCGCCGGCCACCATGGTGTCATCGACGTGCGCGTCGAGCGAATCCCCGGGATCGATGACCGCCGCGATGCCGCCCTGGGCCCAGTCGCTGGCGCCCCCGAGCAGGGCGCGCTTGGTCAGGATCGCGACCTTGCGCGACTGTGCCAGTTCCAGCGCTGCCGACAGGCCGGCCAGGCCGCTGCCGACGATGATCACATCGAAATGCTGCACGGTGGTTCCCCCGAGTTTTGCTCTGGTGCCAGCTGCCGATCATACGGCAGGGGTCGCGCCATCGCAGAAGGTCGAATGCGCCATCACGGTTCAATGCGTGACCAGCGGCGGTATGGACTCGCCGGTCAGGCAGGCATTGATACGGTCGGAAAGCGACTGGTAGCAGCGCTGGTAGAGCTGGGGATCGGCGTCCTCGAAGGCATCGCACTCGGCGCTGTCGCCGGACATCGCACGGCAGTCGCTCTTGGGCGCTTCGGCCGGCGCGGTCTGGGTGTTTTCGTAGATCACGGTGTCCATGCGACTGGCGGGAGCCTGCTGGCTCGGGACCGCTGCCGGAGCGGCGACGGGAGCCGCGGCTGCAGCGGCAGGTGCGGCCACTGCGGCAGCGGCAGCGGCGGGAGCAGGAGCGGCGCTGACCGGCACGCTGCCGGCAACCGTGGCCTGAGCGTCCGGCACCGCATGGCCGGCGCGGCGCACCAGACCGGAGGCGGCAGCG
>JAGWIJ010000141.1 GCA_028873535.1 Pseudomonadota bacterium | reverse complement strand
CAAGACGGGACTGGAGACGCTGCAGGCCCGGATCGCCGGCGGCCGTGGACACGTCGCCGGTCAGTGGGTGGAGCCGCCCTGCACCGAACTCGCAGAGAATTCGATCAGCAGCGACACCTTGTCCATCAGGGGAATCTTGGCGGTGTAGTCGACATGCAACACCTTGCGATCGCCGGCCTTGTCGATCACGAGGTCAGCCGGCAGCACGCTGTGGATGTCCTCGATGTCGGCGCGCCGTTCGAAGGCACGGCGCAGGTCGCGATCACTGGTCTCGCCGGCCTGCCCAGCCGCGTCCATCGAGCGCAGCACCTGCACGATGCGCTGATGCTCGTAATACGCCGGTGTGACCTTCATGGTCACCAGCACCGCGATCACGATCGGGATCAGCGTGAATATCAGCCCCAGCAGGGAAAGGCCACGCTGGCGGCGGGCCGAGTCCGGTGCCAGCCGGCCGCCCATCACGGGATGCTCCGTCCGATCCGCGCGAGTTCACCGAAATTGAGCCAGACCACGAAGGCGCGCCCGACGATGTTGCGGTCCGGCACGAAGCCCCAGTAGCGGCTGTCGAAACTGCTGTCGCGATTGTCGCCCATCATGAAGTAGTTCCCCGGCGGTACGGTGCACGTGACCCCCTCGGAATTGTAGCGGCAGGCTTCGCGGTTGGGAAATTCGGTCACCTGCCCCAGTTCGAGCGAGGGATGGTTGGGGTTGAGCTGGATGGTATGCAGGTGCTCGCCCAGCTGCTCGCGCTCCCATTCCATGTTGGGGAATTCCATGCGCTGTTGCGCGGTGGGCTGCGGCGCCGGCGTCAGCGCAACCGGCTGGCCGTTGATGCTGAGCTGCTTGTGGCTGTAGGCGATGACATCGCCCGGCAGTCCGATCACGCGCTTGATGAAGTTGGTGCTGGGGTCACGCGGGTAGCGGAAAACCATCACGTCGCCACGCTGCGGCGAACCCACCTCGACCACCGGCTTGTTGGTGATGGGCATGCGCAGACCGTAGGCATACTTGTTGACCAGGATGAAGTCGCCGATGCGCAGCGTGGGGATCATCGAACCCGAAGGAATCTTGAAGGGCTCGACCACGAAGGAGCGCACGAAGAACACCACGAAGATCACGCCGAAGAAACTGCGGCCGAGGTCCAGCCAGGCGGGTTCGAGATTCGGGATCGGTGGCGGCGCGCCATCGTGCATGACCGAGTCGAGGAACATCGGCTGCCGGTCACGACGGAACACCAGGTGCTCGACGGCCAGGACCACGCCGGTCACCACGGTCGCGACCAGCAGCGCTGCCGAGAAATCCAGCCAGTTGCGGGTCACCGCCATGCCGAGCAGGCCGATCAGCACGCCCAGCCAGGCCAGCTGGAGCCAGGACTGCAGGCCTTCACGCTGCGTGGCCGCACGCGTCGAGATGAGGTCCCAGATGGCCCCGGGCACCGACACCACCAGCACCGCGACCACCAGCCATTCAATCCATTGCGAATCCATGTCTACTTGCTCTCCACCTGCAGGATGGCCAGGAAGGCCTCCTGCGGAATTTCCACACTGCCCACCTGCTTCATGCGCTTCTTGCCGGCCTTCTGTTTCTCGAGCAGCTTGCGCTTGCGCGAGATGTCACCGCCGTAGCACTTGGCCAGCACGTTCTTGCGCAGGGCCTTGATGGTCTCGCGCGCGATGATGTGCGCGCCGATCGCGGCCTGCACGGCCACGTCGAACATCTGGCGCGGGATCAGCTCGCGCATCTTGGCAGCCAGTTCGCGCCCGCGGTACTGGCTGCTGGCCCGGTGCACGATCAGCGACAGCGCATCGACCTTGTCGCCGTTGATCAGGATGTCGAGCTTGACCAGATCCGAGGCGCGGAATTCCTTGAACTCGTAGTCCAGCGAGGCGTAGCCGCGGCTCACCGACTTCAGGCGGTCGAAGAAGTCCATCACCACCTCGTTCAGCGGCAGTTCGTAGGTCAGCATCACCTGCCGCCCGGCGTACTGCATGTCACGCTGGTTGCCGCGCTTCTGGTTGCACAGCGTCATGACAGCACCGACATAGTCCTGCGGCACCAGGATCGTGGCCGTGATGATCGGTTCGCGGATCTCCTCGATCTTGGAGGGATCGGGCATGCGCGAGGGGTTCTCGATCTCCTCCATGGTGCCGTCGCGCATCACGACCTCGTACACCACCGTCGGCGCGGTGGTGATGAGGTCCATGTCATATTCGCGTTCCAGCCGCTCCTGCACGATTTCCATGTGCAGCAGACCGAGGAAGCCGCAGCGGAAACCGAAGCCCAGCGCCTGCGAGGTCTCCGGCTCGTAGTGCAGGGCCGCGTCGTTGAGCCGCAGCTTCTCGAGGGCATCGCGCAGCGCCTCGTACTGGTTGGACTCGACCGGATAGAGCCCGGCGAACACCTGGCTCTGTGCCTCCTTGAAGCCGGGCAGCGCCTCGGTGGCGGGATTGGCCGCATGGGTGATGGTATCGCCGACGCGCGCCAGATGCAGTTCACGGATGCCGGCAATGACGAAACCGACTTCGCCGGCCCTGAGCGCGTCGAGGGTCACCGATTTCGGCGTGAACGCGCCAACCTGCTCGCACAACTGCAGGGACTTGCTCGACATCAGCAGGATCCTGTCCTTGGGACGGAGCACGCCGTCCACCACACGCACCAGCATCACCACGCCGACGTAGTTGTCGAACCAGGAGTCGATGATCAGTGCCTTGAGGGGCCCGTCCGGATTGCCGCGTGGCGCAGGAATACGCTCGATCAGCGCCTCCAGCACGTCCTCCACGCCCAGCCCGGTCTTGGCACTGCACACGACCGCGTCGCTGGCGTCGATGCCGATGATGTCCTCGATCTCGGCCTTGACCCGTTCGGGCTCGGCTTGCGGCAGATCGATCTTGTTGAGCACCGGCATCACCTCGACGCCCTGCTCGATTGCCGTGTAGCAGTTGGCCACCGTCTGCGCCTCGACGCCCTGCGAGGCATCGACCACCAGCAGCGCGCCTTCGCACGCCGCCAGCGAGCGTGACACCTCGTAGGAAAAGTCGACGTGCCCGGGCGTGTCGATCAGGTTGAGGCGGTAATCCTGGCCGTTGCGCGCGCGATAGCGCAGCGCTGCCGTCTGGGCCTTGATGGTGATGCCACGCTCCCGCTCCAGGTCCATGGAGTCGAGGACCTGGGCCTCCATCTCGCGATCGGACAGGCCGCCGCAGAGCTGGATGATGCGGTCCGCCAGGGTCGACTTGCCATGGTCGATGTGGGCGATGATCGAGAAGTTGCGAATGTGATCCATGAATTTGGGCGCTTCGGCAGGACGCCATGCCCCGTGACGACAGGACAGGACCGCCTGCCGTTAAACCGCGATTTTAGCCGATGCTGGCCAGAAACGCATCCAATGCCGCAGGATCAAGCCGATGCCGGCAGATTTCGCGCGCGCCGTGGCACAGCACCGGGATGTGTTCCCCGTACTGCACCTCCCATTCCTCGTGCTCGTCGAGGTCCACCCAGTCAATCTGCACCGGCAGGCCGAACAGGCGCCGTTCGAGCGCCTCGGCCATGTCGGTGCAGAGATGACAGTAGCTGCGGCCATAGAGCTGCAGCCGCAAGGGCCGCGCGTCAGCCTGCACCGGCATCCTTCTTGAGGGTGATGAAGCGCGAACTGTCGCCGCGGCGCACCAGCAAGGCCAGCACTTTCTTGTCAGCAGCGGCCCCCAGGGCCTTGTTGAACTCCTCGACCGAGGCCACGTCGGCGTTGTTGAGCGACAGGATCACGTCGCCGACCTGCAGGCCCGCCTTGGCAGCAGCGCCGCCGACTTCCTGCACCAGCACGCCGCCCTTGAGATCGAGTTCCTTGCGCTGGTCGTCCTTGAGATTACCCAAAGCCAGACCAATCCTGGCGGCCGGATTGTCGCCATTGGTCTTGCGCGAAGCCGGCCGCAGCCCGCCATCGTCGCCAGGCATCTCGCCTACCGCGACCGTGAGGTCCTTGCTGGCGCCCTTGCGCCACACGGTCACCTTGACCGAACTGCCGGGATGGGTGCCACCCACCGCGCGCGGCAGGTCCTCACGCGAGTTGATCGCCTTGCCGTCGAAGCGCGTGATGATGTCGCTGGGCAGCAGGCCGCCATGTTCGGCCGGACCGCCCTTTTCCACGCTGGCCACCAGGGCCCCCTGGGCACCAGGCAGGCCGAAGGAATCGGCAATGTCGTGGGTCACGTCCTGGATCACCACGCCCAGCCAGCCGCGCGTGACCTTGCCGGTCTCGCGCAACTGGCGCGACACGTCGAGCGCGACATCGATCGGAATCGCGAACGACAATCCCATGAAACCACCGGTGCGGCTGTAGATCTGCGAATTGATGCCGACCACCTCGCCCTTGAGGTTGAACAGCGGACCGCCGGAGTTGCCGGGATTGATCGGCACGTCGGTCTGGATGAAAGGCACCAGGGTCTCCTGGGGCAGCGAACGGCCCTTGGCACTCACGATGCCCTTGGTGACGGTGCTTTCGAAACCGAACGGCGAGCCGATCGCGACCACCCATTCGCCGACCTTGAGGTGTTCGACGTCGCCGGTCTTGACCGGCTTCAGGCCACTCGCCTCGACTTTGATCAGCGCCACGTCGGTCTTGGCGTCGGTGCCGATCACCTTGGCCTTGAATTCGCGCTTGTCGGTCAGCGCCACCGTGATCTCGTCGGCGCCCGACACCACATGCGAGTTGGTCAGGATGTAACCGTCGGCACTGATCACGAAGCCCGAGCCCAGCGAGTGGGTCTCCCCGCCGCCCGGTCCGCCATGCGGCGCGCCGCCCGGCGGCGTGGGAATGCCGTAGCGACGGAAGAACTCCTGCATGCCTTCATCGCTGCCTTCCTGGTTCTTGGGCGTCTGGGTGGTGCTGATGTTGACCACCGAGGCGGATTCACGTTCGACCAGGTCGGAGAAATCCGGCAGGCCGTCGGCCCTGGCCAGCCAGGGCAGCATCATCAGGACGAACAACAGCACGAAACGAGGCATCATCGAGGCTCCCTCTAGGGTTTGCTTTTCACCAGGTTGACCGCTTTCACCATCTGGGTCACGTTGGCGGGGGGGACTTCGCCGATCGCGGTGACCTGCTGGTCGCCGGAGCGGATCGAATAGAAACTGAGCGCGCCGCGGCGCGTGGCCGCCGCTTCGCCGGCATTGCCGCGCGCCGGCTCGATGAACAGCGATACGGCCGAAATGCCATCCGAGTAGACCGCCTGCTTGACCTGGACGCTGCGGCCGTCGGCACTGCGCCGCAATAGCTCGCTGATCTTGTGGAATCCCGGCGGCATGGCATCCATGCTCCAGCCGCTGTCAGCCGTCTGGCTCATGCCACTGCGATCCCACAACCAGCCATCCGCATTCCAGCTCGGTTGCAGGGCGGTGCGACTGGCGCTACCGTCGATCTCGGTGAAGGCGAACTGCTGCATCACGCCGCGCGTGCCGTCTTCGAGGGTGGCGCGCAGCATCAGACCGGTCTGGATGTCGGCGCACAGGCGGTAGCCGAAACGCATGCCGTCGCGCGGTTCAAGCTGGACGATCTGGCATTCGCGGCCGGCGACGCGGTCCATTCCGGCATAGTTCACATTGTAGTATTCGCGCAGCATCGTCGGCGAACCCGAGAACAGCGCCGGGAAGTACTGGCGGCCCTCGGAGCGGTCCACCTTGACCACGTGGCTGTCCGGCAGGTAGCAGTACAGGACCCCGCTTTCGCGGATGATCTCGCGCGGCGGACCGTCAAGTGCCTGGATGCGGGCGTGCTCGCTGCTGCCGTCGTTGATGTGGACCACGCGCGAAGTCTCGGCGCGACCGTCATGGGTGAAAATATAGGTGCCGGCGTAGTTCAGCATCTGCGCCGACTGCGCCATGCGCACCAGCCAGTCGAGCGGCTGGGCGTTGCGCCCGGGTTCGGCATCCGCCGGGGATGCCAGTGCCAGCAGCAGCGATGCCGCCAGACCAATCCGCTGCCCCCTCATGCCTAGCGCTCCTGCCTGCTCCCGTCCCCGGTCGGCACGAATGCCGCCTGCTGGAAGCCCGTATGCACGAGCTCACGGTGGTAATCGATATAGCGCTCCATGGGGTCGGCGCCCACGATCTGGAGGCCCGGACGCTCCTGCCGCGCGAGTGAGGTGGCGTGTCCGCCCGCCAGCTCCTGCGCCATCTGGACGGCCGGTCCCGCGACCGATCCGCCGTAGACAAACGCCATGACAGCCGCCGAAGCCGCCACCGCCCATGGCGCAGCACGGCGCCACTCCGCGGCGCGTCGCGGCACGGCCGGCACCGGTGCCGGCTCGGCCATGATCTGCGCCAGCGCACGCCGCGCACCGGCCACGCCAGCCGAAGACGGGCCCTCGCGCTCGCGCAAGGCCTCGCCGATCATCGCGTACTCGTCCCAGGCGGTGAGGGCCTCGGCGTCGTCGTCAAGGGCGCGCAGCAGGCGCACCGTCGCCAGTTCATCCAGTTCGCCGTCGAGCAGCGACGACAACTGTTCCTTCTCCATCACCACCTCCTGTCCTTCGATGTTCCCAGCTGCGGCCGCAGGCGCTCGGCAATCGCCTCACGCGCCCGGAATATGCGTGACCGGACCGTGCCGATCGGGCACGCCATCACGGCCGCAATCTCTTCATAGCTCAAACCCTCGATTTCGCGCAGGGTGATCGCCGTTCGCAGCTCTTCCGGCAGCGCCTCCATGCTTTCGTTCACCGTGCGCGCGATCTGCTTGCTCATGAGCTCGGCTTCCGGGGTGTTGACGTCGCGCAACTGGTCGCCGTCGTCGAAGGTCTCGGCCTCTTCGCTGTCGTAGGGTGTCGACGTCGGTGCGCGACGGCTCAGCGCCACCAGATAGTTCTTGGCGGTGTTGATGCCGATGCGGTACAGCCAGGTGTAGAAGGCACTGTCGCCACGGAACGAGCCGAGCGCGCGGTAGGCCTTGACGAAAGCCTCCTGCGTCACGTCTTCCACCTCCGCTGGATCACGGATCAGGCGACTGAGCAGCCGCCCCAGCTTGCGCTGGTACTTGATCACCAGGAGTTCGAATGCCCGCTGGTCGCCGCGCTGGGCACGCTCGACCAGGATCTGGTCGAGGTCCCGGTCGGTGGCCACCGCTGCCGCCGGCGCGCTGCCGTGTTCTTTCACTTGCTTGTGGTCATCCTCGATGATCCTGACTGGGATTGCGCCCGTCATGTCGAGCACGCCGTAGGATACACTGCTCATGTTCCGCTCCCTGAACCGCACTGCTTCCACTGACAGGCGGACAAGGCGAATGGTTCCCGGCACCGCGGGCGGCCGGCCGATCAGGAGATCGCCCATGCCCGCCGGCCGCAGCC